>JAKQLP010000076.1 GCA_029567095.1 bacterium | reverse complement strand
ATCAAATGATGGGAGCTGCATTAAAGGATGTACCTAAAAAGCATTTTGTAAATAGTACAAAAGAATTAAAAAAAAGAAGAGATGTTGTAATAAATAACCTTAAAAAGATCAAAGGTGTTAAAACATATGTCCCTGATGGGGCATTCTATCTGATGGTGGAATTGCCGGTTAAAGATGCTGAAGACTTCTCAAGATTCCTACTTGAAGACTTCAGAATTGATAATTCAACTGTAATGCTGGCTCCCGGTAAAGGATTCTATCTGACCGAGAATAAGGGTGTGAATGAGATCCGGATTGCCTATGTTGTTAATAGCGCCGAATTAAAAAAAGCGATTGATATTATTGGAAAAGGATTAGAGGCCTACACAGGATAGATAATATCCTGCTTATTATGTCCTTCAGCATTTATTCTCTTCATTGTAAGTTCCTGATCAGGCTCGCTTTGTAATAGAGAAGAAATAAACTCATTGATGTCTTGATCGGTTGAGGTTGGCTTTGATTCAAATCTACTCTCCAGGATCTTATCGTTCATTATCATTAGAGACATTATTGAATCATTAGTTAAGCCTGTGCTTTTAATCTCAAGCATATCAGAATTGTGTCCGAATCTTCGGCCGCTTGTGGCAACTATAGTAAAAATTATTTCACCAAAACTATTCCAAACCCTTAAGATATCATTTTGCCTAGAGTAATTTCCCTTGATTCTTATTGCTTTACTTAATGATCTGTTAATTTTATCCAATATTTTTACGGACATTTCATTAGATATTTTTAATTCATTCATTTTATAAAATTGCTTATTTATTTAAGTTGTGGAATAATTAATTATATCTTATCTTGCAATCAAATGAGCCTAACCATCGACGATTTAATCAAATTGCTTTTAGCATTTTCAGTTGCTTTTTCACTTGTCGGGATCTCTGTTCAATCCATGAGGATCTTGGGTGAATTAGTGGAGACTGTTAGAGAATCAAATTTCATAATTAGAACAGCTAGAGAACTATTTGATAAGTTCACGGGTGATTATGATTATATTATCGAACAGGTCAAAGGTATCTTAGAATCGATCAGAGGATTTACATCTGGAGTATTTGGTCCCTTAACCAGTATGTTCTCCTTCTTGAAGACTTTTTCAGGTAAAAAAGGCAAGGAAGAATAAGTTATATTAAAATTAATTTTATTTTAACTTTTAACAATTACAATCATGGAACATAAAGACGGAACAATCTATTTTATTGCAGGTCTCTTAATGGGTGGCTTAATTGGCGCAGGTGTTGGCTTGATCGTTGCTCCTGAGAGTGGTGAAAAAACAATAGCTAAGCTTAAGAAAGAAGGAGAAAAGGTTGTTAAGAAATCTCTTGATGCCGTTGATGATTTCCAAAAAAGCGATGTAATGCCTAAAGTCAAAAAGATTGCTAAAGAGTTACAGACTAAAGTAGAGAAAGCTACAAAATAGTTAATTAAATTATTATTAGATTATTTATGGCACTTACCCTAACGGATGATACCTTCACTAAAGAAGTGTTGGAATTTAAAGGATTAGTCCTAGTGGATTTCTGGGCAACTTGGTGTGGTCCTTGCAGAATTCAAGGCCCCATTGTGGACGCCTTGGCAACTAAATTTGCCAATAACGATAAAATCAAGATCGCCAAATTGGATGTGGATGAGAACAATGCCACAGCCATGAAGTACCAGGTGATGAGCATTCCTACTTTAATTATCTTTAAAGGAGGAGAAGTTGCTGAAACTTTGGTCGGTCTCAGATCAGAACAGGATCTGACAGATAAAATCAACTATTATCTTAATAGTTGATATAATCCGCGATTTTGATTATAATATCAGCACATTCTTTGCTTACATAAAGCAAAGTAAGACTTATACTTTTGGCTTGTAGTGAAAGACCTTAAGCTAAGGTATCTAGTTAATATATTAATTATTCGGGATGGCCCTTACAAAGGAATTAAAACAAGAGATCATCGAAAAGTTTCGCACTAGTGAGACAGATACTGGTTCTCCACAAGTGCAGATAGCTTTGCTCACTCATCAAATCAATGATTTGACCGAGCATCTTAAGACCCACAAAAAAGATAAGCATTCACGCCGTGGCTTACTAGGCATGGTTGGAAGAAGAGCAAGATTGCTCAAGTATCTACAAGATACAGCATCTGAAGACGAGGTCAAAAAGTTAAAAAGAAATCTGAAGATCGGATAAGCTTATCATTTTTCTATAAAACTCATCTTGTGTAAAATAGGAAGAGACTATATTTTATTGCCCTATGGCCTGGAATATTTTCAGAGCCCGTAAAAAAGTAAAAGTTGAACCTGAGGAGCTTAAATTTGAGCCCACTATTTTCTATAAGCCCAAAGAGGTAAAACCTAGAAATAGATTTAGATTTAATTTCCATCTTAATTTACCCAAGACGTTCTTAGGAATATTATTCTTCCTCCTGATCGCAGGAGTAATATATATTGTTTATCAATTTGTTCGTAATCCCTATTTCGAACTTAAGGAGTATAAAGTATTAGGTAATCGCAATATCACCATAGATCAGATCAAGTCTAGTTTTAGTGCTTACCAAGGCCGACATCTTTATTTAATAGATACAGATGGTCTAGAGCGTCAATTATTATCCGAGTACCCCATAATTGATGGAGTGGATATTACAAAGATTTGGCCTGATAAGTTATTCATTAAGATATCTGAACGAGAACCTAAATTAGTGTATATCAATTTAAATGGTGGCTATTTGGTTGATGATCAGGGACAGATCCTGCAAGTGGTAACCACGAACAAAGTAGATTTTGATCAGGAAAAGATCAGAATAGCTAGAGGCTATGGAAGGGTTGAGGATGAGTATGTCAAAGTAACGCTTCAAAATGAATTCTTGGCAAAAATGGGATACTTAGATAAAACAGAGGAAGAGAAAAAGGTAATATTATTAGAGCAATTTGTATTTGAGACCTATCCCCTGCAAGAGAAAAAGAGAGTTTTAAATGAGCTGGAAGTACTTTTCAAAGCAGAGGCGGAAAGTTTTTGGAATGCTAATTCAAAAGCTGTGGCTTTATCAAAATATGCAACATTCCCTCAAGTTCGAGTTCTAAACAATGATATTTTAAAGCCAGATGATGAAGTTGATCTGGATAGATTGACTTTAACACTAGAAGTTACAAACTTTTTAAGTCAGCGGAACACACCTATAGTTTCAATTGTTTGGGAGGGAGAACTATTAGTAAAAGTTGAAAGTCTAGAAAAGAGGATAATAGTATTTGGTTTAGGAAGGAAAAGTTCTCTGCAATTTGAGGACCTTTTACTTGTTACCAATGATCTTGCTAATAGAGGCCAATCCTATAGCATGATTGATGTTTCGGCTACAAAAGTGCTTGTTGTGCATTAAAAACTAATCTATATTATTTGAATCAAAGTCTAATTTGTTTTATTATACTTACTAGATATTAATAATTGGAATGCCAAACAGAATCATCACAGCCATTGACATAGGCTCAACCAAGATAGCAACTGTAATTGCCAGTATTTCAGAAGCAGAATCCCCATCTGTTATAGGTGTGGCTACTTTTCCCAGTAAAGGATTGAAAAAGGGTGTAATTGTAAATATTGATGAAGCAATAACCGCAATTGCCGGATCTTTAGAAGCAGCTGAACGTATGGCTGGATTAACATCCTCATCTGTATATATTTCAATTAATGGTAAACATATAACAAGTACGAATAATAAAGGGGTTGTCGCTGTAGCTGAAGAAGAGATCAAAGCTGAAGATATTCTAAGAGCCATTGAGAGTGCGAGAACAATATCAATTCCACCATCAAGAGAGATCATTCATGTTATTCCTAAAGAGTTCATTGTAGATGCCCAAGGGGATATTAAAGATCCTATTGGTATGACCGGGACCAGGCTTGAAGTTGATACTCACATTATTTCAGCGACAAGCTCTCCTCTTCATAATCTTATGAAATGTGTTCAGGCTATTGGATTAAGGATTGATGATGTTGTGTTTGCAGGCTGGTCCAGTAGCGGCAGTGTCTTAACAGCAACAGAGAAGGAATTAGGAGTAATGCTTTTAGATATTGGAGGAGGTACAACAACTATCAATACATTTGAAGAAGATGCTATTACCTACAGCTCTTCTGTTCCTTTAGGTGGCGCTAATGTCACATCTGATCTAGCAATTGGTCTAAAGGTTTCCCTGGAAGATGCCGAAAAGATCAAGATCAATGCCGAAGAATTAATGAAAGCTCCAACCAAACAATCCATCTCAGAGATGACCAAGAAACGAGAGAGATTGTTAGCACAATATTCTGAGGAAGATGAGGCTAAAGAGGAGCAACAGAATAAAAAAGCAAAAGATATTATTGATATTAGCGGTTTAGAGATCAATGGTAAAAATACAATTTCCAGAAAATATTTTGAAGAAATTGTTGAAGCAAGATTAAGCGAAATTTTTGATATGGTGATTAGACAAGTTGAAGAATCTGGTAATACTGCCAAGTTACCTGCCGGTGTTGTAATAACCGGAGGTTCTGCCCTGATCCCCGGGATCACTAAGATAGCTACCAAGGTATTTGGAATCCCAGCCAGAGTAGGCATGCCTAAAGGCCTGGGAGGACTGGTTGATGAAATTTCCAGTCCCGCTTATTCAGTAGTCCAAGGTTTGGTTCTGTATGGATCTGCTAACGAAGGGTATAAAGGATTGCGACGTGTTACTCCTACCAAAGGAGGAAATGAAGGTGG
Organism: bacterium; assembly: GCA_029567095.1. Lineage (GTDB taxonomy): Bacteria > Patescibacteriota > Dojkabacteria > B142 > OLB20 > JAKQLP01. Next base: position 165 of record JAKQLP010000076.1, on the reverse strand, counting down.
TATCTTTAGCAAGATCAAGGGCTTTTTTAAAAATCTAATGCCCTGAGCTTGAATTTGATCGCACTATAACTTAAACTATAGAGCATACTGCATTAAGCTTCTTTAGTAAGTGTATAATCTTATTAACTTTTACTCTTTCTTTCTATGCTCGTTAAATCTCAGCCT
>JAKQLP010000064.1 GCA_029567095.1 bacterium | reverse complement strand
TCCTTCTGACTATCTACTACTTTGTCCTTTAGCTGAAAGCATTCTGGATGTATCAGAGACTTGTTCCGGAGCAACTATAGTTTCTGATTTGGACCCCACAGTCTCAATTATTACAGGAAGCGATGGCAATGATTATTGGATGGTTGAGGGATTAACTCAAAGTATGGGAGCCATGAACTATACCATACCCTATACGCCAGAGTGTGGTAATGACATCATTGATGAAGGTGAACAATGCGATGGGATTAATTTGGGTGGATTTGATTGTAGTAGTTTCCCCGGATACAATTCTGGAGATCTAAGCTGTGATGAGAGCTGTAATTACGATGTGGCTCAGTGTACTTACGTTGCACCCTCAATCCCCCCCACAGCAACCCCAGGGCCCACTATAACAACCAGTCCTTCCGTTACCGGTTCAGTAGTATCATCAACTCCTGTACCTACTCCCACCCCTGAGACAGAATGTATCTATTTTACTGATGAGGGTGAATGTATTCTGGAACTGGAAATAATTAATGTCAGAACTAGTACAGATGATGGCACTATTGAGATCTGTTGGGATAGCAACGCCCCTTCCAAAGGAGTGATCAAATACGGCAGAAGAGGACTGATGGATAAAATTACCTTACCTGAAACCGAAGCAAAGTTGCTGGATCATTGTATTGTAATAAGTGATGCTGAGTATGACACCCCTTACGACTTTGAAATTGATATTGAATATGAAGAGTATCTTGATAGCTACTTTGGCAATTTCGAGATCAAGCATATCGAATATGACTCACAATGTCATGTCTATTTAAATCGAGATTATGCTTATGATCCTGAAGGTAATGTCTCATTTACTTTTACTACAGATAACACTTCCTACTGCACTCTTAATTATGGAAATGATCCACAAAGAATGGACGCCTTTGGAACAATTACACCATATACCTCCTCATACAAAGGTGTAATGGATATTGGTCTTGATAACAGGCTTAATGTCTATTATCAGGTCAGCTGTGTATCTGTTGTAAATCAATGTAGCGCTTCAGATGTCATTTCTGCTAAGACCTTAGCACCAATGCTTGAAGAGGTTGGGCTATTCTCTACTCAAAACAGAGCTTTGATCGGAACTTCTTCTATTGCTTTAGCCCTGATCGGATTGGGCATGGCCTTTATACCCGTGCTCTTTACCAGTCCTAATCTTTTAATGTACGGTTTTATCTGGTTCTTGCCCAGAAAGAAGAAGCAGCCGTGGGGAATTGTCTATGATGCTCAAAATCATGTTCCTGTAGCTTTTGCAGTAATTAGAGTGTTTTCTGATGGTAAGCTCATCAAGCAAAGTGTTACTGATTTGGAAGGAAAATACTCATTCATTCTAGATCAAGGTAATTACCAGATGGAGGTAGTGCATTCTGAATACTCGCAATTCAATAAAGAGGTAAGTGTAATCAACAAAGAGGAGCAATTAACTCTGGATGTGCCTTTACAAAGAAATGGCCAGCCTGCAGCTTTCAATTTCAGAAAATTAGCTCAAAAAATGTTAACAGGATTAGGCTGGGTTATAGGGATCGTTGGCTTGACCTTGAGTGTGATTGCTTTAGTATTTAATTTGTCAGCCTTTAATCTAATTGTTGTTGCTTTGTATCTTGTTCAGCTGGGAATACTGATCTTTGTCAGGCCGTTAAGAAATTGGGGATATATTTTTGATCAGCAAACTGGAGAAAGGATCAAGGGAGGCTTTTTAAGAATATTTGATAAAGAGCAAAGCAGGCAAATTGAATTACAATTAAGTGATGAAAAAGGAAGATTTGGATTCAGATTACCAAAAGGTTCATATTATCTTGCTGTAGCAGTACCTGGCTATGAGCTGGCTGATTCAGCTTCTTTAATAACCTTAGCTGATGGGACTAAAGTAATGGATATTGGAGATGGCAGGATCTCAGATGTATCTATTGCTCTAAACAGGAAGGAAGTTATGCCCGTAATGGCAGAAACAGCTTTTTAACAGATCTAGGTATTATCAAGTGCCCACCCAGGTGTTAAAATACCTTTAAGTTAATCGTTTTTAAATGGTCGTTACTCGTTTTGCACCTAGCCCTACTGGCTCTCTCCATATTGGCGGTATTAGAACTGCTCTATTTGCCTATGCACTTGCTAGAAGGCATAATGGCAGATTCTTCTTAAGGATCGAAGATACAGATCAGAACAGATTTGTAGAGGGAGCTGAAGCTGAGATCGAAGAAATGCTCGATATTTATGGTCTTGCTTTTGATGAGAAGTTCAAACAGTCGGAAAGATTGCAACTTTACAAACAAGAGGCTGAAAAGTTGATTGAGCAAGGTGATGCCTATTATTGTTTTGCCACTAAGCAGGAGATCGATGAGATGAGATCTCAAGCCCAGGAGGGAAAAAAGACATTCATCTTTCGCTCTCCTTACCGGGATATGCCACTTGCCGAAGCCAGGACAAGAATTGCTAATGGTGAGAAATATGTGATCAGACAAAAATTGCCAGAGAATCACGTTGTGGTCTTTGATGATGGTGTGCAGGGTAAGATGTCCTTTAATACTAATGATATTGATGAGACTGTATTATTAAAATCAGATGGTTTCCCCACTTATCATTTAGCCGTAGTTGTCGATGATCATTTGATGGGGGTAACGCATGTCTTTAGAGGTGTGGAATGGCTACCCAGTGTGCCAAAACATGTCATGCTCTATAGCGCATTCGGCTATACAATGCCTGTGATCGCTCATTTACCCGTGATCTTGGATCCTGATGGAGGCAAGCTTTCCAAGCGCAAAGGCTCAGTTTCAGCTAGAGGCTTTTTGGAAGAGGGATATTTACCCGAAGCTATTTTAAATTTCTTAATGCTTTTGGGCTGGTCAGCTCCCTTAAATTACGAGCATGGTGAGAGAGAAAGAGAATTGTTCAGCTTACAAGAATTTGTGGACTTGTTTGATATGAAGGATGTTAATAAAGCAAGCCCTGTATTTAATAGAGAGAAATTGATCTGGTTCAATCAGAAATATATTCAGTCCTTAACACCAGATCTACTTACATTAAAATTCTCGAATTGGCTGCAGAAATACGGCAAGGATGAGCAATTGAAAGATATGATCATAAAAGGAGGACCTGATTATCTGCAGAAGATCCTTACCTTAGAGCAATCAAGAACTCATATCTTCAGTGAATTGGAGCAATTACTCCCTCCTTTCTATAGGCATGAGGGTAAAGCCAATTTATTAGACTCTAAGCAAACTAAGAACATGGAACTTGATACTATCAAACAATTTCTTAAAGATATGGCCCTATTCATTGAGAGCCATACTCTAGATAAGATAAGTCATGAACTATGGGAAAGTTTTGTCAGAGAATATGCAGATAAGCGAGAGCTTAAAGCTGGCGCTTTGTTCATGAGTCTTAGACTTGCTATTTTAGAAACACCTTTCTCCCCACCTTTATTTGAAGTAATGGGTATCCTGGGAGAGAAGGAAGTATTAAATAGGATAAGGAAATATTTATAAATGCGAAGATACTGCCTCATAATCATATGCTCTATTCTGTTACTTGCGGGTAATACTCAAGTAGTTAAGGCGGTGAAAATTGAACAGTGCAGTATAAATAGCTCTGTCGAGATAAATGAAGCTAGTACCAGAATAAAGCAGGAATTAATGATCACTAATGAAAGTCCGCAACTGGTCATCGAGAAATTGCATTTTGATTTTCCTTATCAGATAAGTGATGTTGTTACCAATGTTGATGGAAAGAACGTTCTTAACAATTCAAATGGCAGTGCTTTAGAGGTCAATCTTTTTTATAATTTCATCCCTCCTAAGGGCCAAAAAAGTTTAAGCATTGAATATTCTGTGACTGACCTTTTAAATCTGCAGGGTGGCTTTCACAATTTCTATCTTCCTAGATTCGATTATTGTAATTCTCAGCAAAACAGCTATACCATCAAATTACCTGTCAAGGTTGCTGATATTAGCTATATTAGTGCTGAGAGTTTTGAAACATTAGATGAGCAAACAATTAAGATGGAATTGGACTCTGATGTGTATATCAGCTGGGGGCAGTTATTACCTTTAGGTATCAATATTGAATGGAGACTAGATCATGGCTATTTTATTCCCATGCCTTCCTCCAAATTCTCAAGATTGACACTAACTCAAATACCAGCAGGAGTTAAATTTTTCAAAGATCAAGTAGGTAATGAGCTTTTTAATATGAGCAATGGTATGAACTATCTAGGCGGGTATCAGGGCAAGCTTTATCCTATTGATAAAGAGATCAGCTACGAGGGTCCGATGGGATTCATTGACGATGCCTCAAAATGGGACATTCCATCGGAAAGTGGGATTAGGGAGATATACAATGCTGTTTTAGATAAGTATGATCCACTCATTAAAAGGAATTCATCCTCACTTTTACCACTCTCTCAGATCGAGTCAATGGAAGGCCAGGATGCTTTACAATATGCTTATAGTTTTGCCTATTTAGCTGAAAGCAGAGGCTATCAAGCCAATATCTATTATGGTCTTCTGGAATTGCCCATCAGTAATGAGCTATTATGGCATTTCTGGGCTGGTGTTAAATCAGCTGATAGCGAAACCATGGAATTTTATGATCCCTTCTTAGAGGATCTTTTAGGTTATGCTTCTTTTGGCAAGGTTAGCCCCCAACGATATGCCTGGGGCACCTACAATCAAAGTGTCAGGGAAGTGCCCGAAGCAATGCATAATGTCACTAATTCAACAACTATGATCGAATATCTGGAAACGCAACAGGAAGCTGAGGTCATGGGGGCCAGCTTTTTGGTTGAGGCTTTTTTAAATAAACCGCAGGATTTATCCAGGAAAACCGAATTAGTAATTAAGAATGCCGGATCTGACATTGTCTTTTTATCAAAGATCCTGCTTAATGATGGAGTGGATATTACAGGAGATTATGCTGATCAGGGAATATTGCCAGGAACCGCTAGAGTGATTGTTTTAAATAAGGAGATACCAACTCAGTTATTACTGGAAGATCAAGGCAAATTAAAAGCAGAGGTTATTGTGAATGGCTTAGGCAGGGAATATATTATTGATACCAATGAGGTAAATATTACTGCCCAATATATTTACGTTGCACTTTTGATCTCCCTCTATCTTTTCATGGCCGGATCGATCATACTAATACAAAGAAATTATTCTAAGTTAAAAATATTATTGCCTTCCCCCAAAGGAAGGTAATGATGCTATATAATACAAATGTAGCTAGATAGAAATGCTTGATGCTCAGAAACAATACATCGTTAATCTTGCTAACCTTGGTACTTCCAAGGAAGAACAAGTCGGTGGATTGGCAATGTTCACAAGATCACAATTAGAAAAAGGGATCACTCTCCCTGTTGGATTTGTTTTAACTACTACAGCATTTGATGATTTCCTAATAGCCAATGATCTGGTAGATGAGATTGGCCCTTTGATCAATGGCCTTGATTATTCTGATCTGGATACGGTCAAAAAGACCAGTGATCTGATTAGGCAGGCTTTCCAAAAAGCTACTTTCCCAGATATTATCAAGCAGCCTCTTAAAAAAGCATATGCTGGATTATCAGGATTTGCAGAAGTCGCTGTTAATATTAGAGTCTCTCCCATCAATGATGAATTAGGAATGTCCATTAGAGGAGGAGCAGAGCATTTCTTTGGCATTACCGGGTTTGAAACACTACTCGCACATATCAAAGAAGTTTGGGCAGATTTTTTTAGTCCCAATGCTTTACTGTATCGAGGCAAGATCGGTTATGAAGGATATCTAACAGAAGCAATCATTATCCAAAAGATGGTTCATGCTGAGGTTTCAGGAAGGATCTATACAATCAATCCTACTGATAATGATCCTACAGTCATGGAAATTCAAGCCTTCTGGGGAATTGATGATGGCAAGATCCTAGATGAAATAGTACCGGATTCATATTTGATAGATAAAAGAAGTGGGGATGTTTTAGAAAAGAAGGTAGTCAGTCAAGACTATATGATAGTTCGTAAAAGTAAATCAGATCCTGGAGATGAATATATGAAAGTAAAGATATCTCCAGTTTGGCAAAAACGAGCCAAACTGGATGATAGGCATCTTTATTTGCTTTTTGATTACGCCAGTCGTGTTGCTCAATTAAAGGAAAAACCACAGGAGATCTCCTGGTGCCTAGAATCAGGTCGGGTATATTTTCTAGACAACAAGGATTTTGATGTGGATCTGGAAGCTTCAATGCTTTATCCTCTCAAGCCTTCGATCCAAAGAGTAGTGGATAAATATGTAGAAGAAGTTGATATTAGGCAAGAACCAGATCTGGAAAGCTATGTGGAAGAGGTTAAAGAGGATGTGAAATCCATGAAACAGGAAGAGGTAGTGGAAGAGAATAAGGAAGTAGAAAAGGAAGAAGAAAAAAAAGAAGAAAAAGAAAATGTCTCAGCAGAAGCAGTAGCAGAAGCTCAAGAACAAAAGGTGGAAGCTGAGAAGGAGTTAGAGCCAGAGAAAGAAGTAAAGGAGGAGGAAAAAGCAGAGCCTGAAATTGTCGAAGAAAAAGTTCAGGAAGAAGAGGAAGCATATGAAGAGGAAGTGACCAGATCAGTGGTTAAAGATATACCTGATGCTGAAGATAGAGTTGTTGTAGATATTCAGCCTTTAAAGAATTTAACATCTGTACTCAAGGGTAAAGGGTATCTGGAGAAAGTAAGATTTGGATTAGCTCATTTTGTATTTGCAGATTATGATCTTGAAGATCTCACAGGAGATGAGATTCTAGTCTTAAAGGAATTAAAAACGTCAGACGTTCCTATACTTAATTCTGTAAAAGGAGCTGTGATTGAAGCTGCAGTTGATGAGAAGTTAGTAGAAGCCATCAGAGTTCCCATAATTCATGGAATCAAAAATGCTTTTGAGATCCTACATGATAAAGAGGTTATTACATTAGATCCTCAGGAGGGGCAGGTTTATCTGGGAGCAGGTGTCAGAGATGTTAATGAATTGAAGATCGATAGAAGAGGTATGGTTGATTCCACCATGGAAAAAGCCCAGCAAAGGTTAAGTTCTAAGCTTCCAGTCACTGTATATGAGAATGAGAATA
>JAKQLP010000062.1 GCA_029567095.1 bacterium | reverse complement strand
CTGAACAGTCCTATCTGCTGGAAAGCTTGTAAAACCTAATCTTGTGCCTATCATGATTCAATTTATTATATCTCAATTATATCATCTTCTTGTTTTATCTTCTATACCCCCTAGCTTTATTACGAACTTGCGTCCTTCTCTCCTGCTTCAATCTAGTTAATTGCATTTTCATATCCATTAGCTGTCTCATGTGAGCAATAACTTGTTGATTTTCGGGTTGGAACTTTTTATGCGAATAGATTCCTGTAATGATCAATTCCATAAACCTGGTAACCGCAGCTGAATATTCACCTGTTTTTCTAAAATGCTCATCATCTGCATATCCCTGGAAATATATTTCTAAACCTCCAGCCATATCCTCTATATCTAAATTCTCTGCATCAAGTCCCATAGGAGAAATATATCCGCAGACTGCTGCATTAATTAAAGCCAATAATCGTTTTGGATCCCTATTTACCCGAGGCTCCATATTTAAAAGAGACATACTAGGCTCCATGTACTTACCCTCAAAACCTATACCAAAATATGAATCCAATAGGGTTCTTAAGCAGTATACACAATCATGTGTTAGGATAAGTTGTTTGGGTGTAAGCTCAGCATTTGATTTTGCACTTCTATTATTAGGATAGTTACTAATATTTGTCATTGTTGACCAGTCACTAATCACAGGCCTGACGTTGCTTCCACTAATTATAGCAGCCAAATTACCCTTATGTGGCTGGAGATGGACATAATTGCTGGCATGCAGCTTCCTTAATGCTCTAAAGGTCATATATATATATCGTTCAAACAAGGGATCGCTTTCACAATTACCATAAATTGATCTTGAAATCTCTGCTAAATGACCTGGGAACATGGCATGTGGCAATCTATATACACCCCAGGCCATGGTTTCGCCTGATTCCGGATCAATAATTTCAGGATAATTCCCTTGCATTATCCATTCCGGAACTACTGCTGCTCCATTTAAGATCCTTTGCGCCTTGGCTGTATTAGCTATCTTTTGATCTAAAGCGCTTTCCCTGATACAACCTAGTTTTGAAGTATTAACTCGAGGATCCTCTTCACCTTCCTTGGAGTAGTAAAGTGTTCCCATTTGATTGGGCATGTTGTGGACTGCATCAAAATCTGCTAAAGAGATCTCAGGCATAGGAGGGTGAAATAGATACCTCTCACCATAATATGGGTGTGCTTCATCAATTCCAGCCCCAAATCCCTGAACAGTATATTGGAAAAAAGTATCTGCAAGCTTTAAGGATCTAGTCCTTATCTCCATTAACTGTCTTGTAGG
>JAKQLP010000061.1 GCA_029567095.1 bacterium | reverse complement strand
ATATGATCTCAATGGTGATTCAATCAGGATCAGAATTAAAAGAGTGCATCAGGAAGAAGATACAGGTAAGTCTATTCACGAGGGAGCAGAAACCTTATTAGACTACAATAAATCCGGAGTTCCATTAGCTGAGATAGTCACGGAGCCCGATTTTACAGATGTAAAGGAGATTGATGCCTTCGCAAAAAGATTGAAACAGATCGTACGTTATCTTGATATTTCCAATGCTGATATGGAAAAAGGCCAAATGCGTTTTGAATTGAACATTTCATTGAGGAAATCGGGTTCCAAAACCCTGCCTCCTTATAAAGTAGAGGTCAAAAATATTGGATCAATTTCTGTATTAGAAAAAGTCATTAATTACGAATTTGATAGGCAGGCAAAGTTGCTCGATAACAATGAGACGCCTCTCCAAGAAACCAGAGGTATTAAGGATATGAGTGGGAAAACATATTCTCAGAGAGTAAAGGAAAACTCAGATGATTATAGATATTTCCCTGAGCCTGATATCCCCCCTATTCTCATTTCTGATGAAATGATCACTAGGGTAAAAGAGGAGATGGTGGAATTACCACAACAGAGAAAAGATAGGTATATGCATGAATACAAATTGGAACCTTCAACAGCAGAGACTATCATTGCAACTAAAGCTAGGTCGGATTGGTTTGAGCAAGCAATTACTCGAATAGATGATAAAGAACTGATCAAAGAAATTGCTAAATGGTATATAGGGGATCTGTTTGCCCTGATGAAAGCAAATAAGATCAAATTGAATGAATTAAAACTTAGTGCAGAGAACTTTGTAGGACTAGTAAAAATGCTCTATCAAAAAAAGATCTCTGGCTCAATTGCCAAACAGATATTACCTCAGATCTTGGATGGAGCTATTACTGCAGAAACTTACGCTAAAGAACACGACCTTTTAATGGTGCAGGATGAAAATGCTTTAGAAGAGGTCATTATGGAAGTGATCAAACAAAATCCTAAAGTTGTTGCTACTTTAGATAAAAATCCAAATGTGATCAAATTTTTGATCGGGCAGGTCATGCGTATAACCAAGGGTAAGGCTGATCCTAAATTAAGTGAGCAATTATTAAAAAAGCACCTTCAGAGCTGATTGAATTATTATTCCAGAGTATATATCATTATATTAGAGCTTGTTATGCCAAGTTTATATTCATATTACTTCTAGCTATGAAGCGAAGATTTCTAAATATAATGCTTCTTTTATTAATGCCTTTATTCATTTTTACTCCCTTGGTGTTGGGATTTAACGATGATCCTAATCAGGTAGCAATTGATGAAGCATTAAAGCTAAATTTAGAGATAATTGACCAGACTTATCCCAATAAGGGAATAATTATCAAATTGACTATAGACCCCCAAATCGATTCGGGTAAGGCTGCTGTAACTTGGTTCTACGATGACAATATTCTTAAACCAGTAGGAGAAAGTGAAGATGTTATCGCATTAGCTAAGGGTAATAAAGTTGAGCTGACTAAGGAATTCACTCCTCTAACCAAATATTCGCTATTGAACGATTATGAGCATGTTATTTCTGTAAAGGTAGCAGCAGCGGCTTATGACAGGAACTATATCAATACTACCCGTTTAGAATTAACTTTTAATAAAGAGTTTGAAAATATCCCTCTACTTGATTCATATGTATCTCATAAAAATTTATACAATGTCTTAACAACTGCCCTGTATTGTCTTGTGGGTGCAATGGTGGTTGCTTTGATCACTCTTGCCATCAAACGCTTTATTTCTTATTTAAATAGCGATGATAGCTGAGAAAAAAAAGATTCATAAAAAGCCAGTTAAGGTGATTAATATAATTAATCCCTTAGAAGATGCTAAGGAAGGAGTCTCCACAACTTTTAAATTACTTACATCAGCTTTGACCCTGGTATCGGCCTTAGCTTGGAACGATGCTATTAAAGGCATATTTGAAATGTTTAAAGAAGATCAATATCTTAAACAGGCTGGAATGTGGGCTCCTTTTATCTATGCTATATTAGTTACCTTTGTAACAGTTGTAATAATCAATAGATTAAATAAGATCCAGGATAATATCGGGAAAAAAGAAGCTAAGGAGGAAAAGTAATTATAAAAGCTGCCCATGCATGATGAATATTTACTTACAAATCAATTAGGAGGCTATTCTTCATCCACATTTAAAGATGGTAATACCAGGAAATATCATGGTCTGTTAATTGCTTCTGACCAAAAGATTGCCAGGCATTTAATAATATCATCACTTTACGAGTGTTTAACTTCAGATCAGAAATACTATCTACATACTTTTACATTTAAACCTGGAATTAAAACTCCTGAAGGATCACAATTTTTTAGATCAAGTCTATTAGGCAATAAACAGGTTCAATTGAATTATGAAGTCCCAGATATCAAGATCAAGAAGGAGATCTCATTAGCACAAGAGCATAATAGTGTAACAGTTAAATATCAGATAAATACAAATAAGAAGGTGCAATTTGATATTGCTCCTATGATAACTAATAGAAGCATTCATGGATTGAAACAATATAGAGATGATTTTAAGTTCCAATTAAAGAAGCATTTGAATAATATCGAGGTGGAATTATCACCTGAGGAAACTTTATCAATAAAAGTTTTAACTTTTAATCCCAAGAGCCTCCTTAATGTTAACTATGATATCGATCTTAAGCAGATAATTTATAATAATTTCGAGTATTCAATGGAAATTGCTAGAGGTCTCTCTGCTCATGAGGACCTGGTTAAGCTGGGAGAAATTAGTTTTGAACTGGAGCCTGGAGACAATTACATCACTTTGCAGTTTTCTTATGAAAATTCAAGACAGAATAAAACCTTTAAGCAACCGGACTCGCTTAAACCCGTTTTAGAACTTACTCCTCCCCTAACTAGCCGAATGAGTGTTTTAAAAGAGTTCAAAAACTATCTTATGAAGCACTCCTATGATTTTCTTGTAGAACAAGGAGGATACAAATCTATCATGGCAGGATATCATTGGTTTGGAGATTGGGGAAGAGATACGTTTATTTCATTCCGGGGACTTCTATTAGTTACTAAAAGATATAAGTTTGCTAAAGATCTTTTAGATTTTTGGGCTTCTAAGATTAAAAACGGACTTATTCCGAATGAAATGAGCGGTCCTAGCTACAATTCCATTGATGCCTCTTTATGGTTCATAATTGCTATCTATTATTATTACCTAGACACCAAAGATCCAAAAGTCATGGATCTAGCAGATGAGATTAATAACATTATTAGTGAGTTTATTCAGGGCACTGAATTTGAGATCGGATTAAATAATAAAGGATATCTTACTTGGAAAGATGATAAGGTCTCTTTATCTTGGATGGATTCAAATTATGAGGGTAATTCATTATCCGGCCGGAAAGGTTACCTAATTGAGATCCAAATGCTTTGGTACAATGCCCTAAAAGTATTGGAGTATTTTGATACTGAACTCAATAAAACCTGCATAACTCCTAAAATTAAAGCTTTGATCAAGCAATTACATAAGAATATTAACATTGATTACTGGGATAATAATCAAAAATACTTATTCGATTATATTAAAGGTAAGGAAAAGTCTGATTGTATAAGGCCTAATGCCATTATTGGCTTATCACTTCCCTTTAAAATCTTTAATACAGCCAGAGCAAAACAAATCATAAAAACAGCAGAAAAAGAATTAGTAACCGAAGTTGGGCTCTTCTCTCTTTCCCCTAAGGATAAGAATTTTATCAATAAATATAAAGGAAGTATGGACCAAAGAGACAAGGCTTATCATAATGGTGCGATCTGGCCTTTCTTACTAGGATTCTATTTAAAAGCCATTCAGAATTATTATGGCAAAGATTCCCAAGCTTTGGTAAAAACTCGTTTAACAGCATTTTATGAGATGATCGCTAAAATGGGCCTCAATTATTTGCCTGAGCTATTCGATCCTGCTGATAATGACGCTGAAGGGGCATTATCCCAGGCTTGGAACTATGCTTTATTTTTAGAGGTATTCAACGATCTAGAGCAATGAATTCAACAGCAACAATTATAAGTAATGGAAGATTGCATATAAATATTGATTACTGGGGAAGGATCAAGGATATATATTTCCCTTATGTGGGGCAGGAAAATCAATTGGGAAAGTATATAAATACCTTTTACTTCTTTTACAAGGGGCAGTTATTGTCACTTAATGAAAGTGATTTTAAATACCAAATTGATTTTGTAGATGATGCTTTGATAAGTAAAAGTGTGATCACCCATAGTTCTAATGATTGGCAAGTTGAATTTGTTGACCAAATCGATACTAAAATGGATGTCCATTTTAGGGATATGAGAATTATGAACTTAACTCAAGAACCTTTAGACCTTATTATCTATTTTGAACATAATTTCTCTCTACTGGAATCAGTTTATGCCGATACTATCCTTTGGCATCAGCCTAGTGGGCAATTCTGGCATTACAAAAAGGATAGGCATATTGTTTTTGGATGTGATAAAGACCTATACCAGTTCTCATGCGCAGCCAAAGATGATAATAATGGACAGGGTGTGGTCCCTGCCTTGAATGGTAATCTGGATCTTAATCCTATCTCCACCGGTAATGTTAGTTCAGTAATGTCTATAAAGGCAGAGATAGCAGGATCAAAAAGTAAAAGATATAAGCTGTATTATTCATATGCTAAAAACAGTACTAAAGCATTTAATAATGCTAAAAAGGCTTTAAAGGCAAATACAAATTATCTAGTTCAAAAAAGAGTATTAGAGACAAGCATGCATTATGACGAACTCTTTGATCTTAAAAGGTTTAGTATCCTAAGCAAGGTGTTTGATCAGAAACAGCTGGAAGCTCTCTTCTACAATTTTAATCGTTCCATAATGCTTATGGAATCACAGATAGATGAGCGGGGTGCAGTTATAGCTGGTAATGATGGGCAATATCTTAAGGAAGGGGGCCTTGATCATTACTCTTATCTTTGGCCTAGAGATGCTGCCATTGCGGCAAAAGCTCTATTGAGACTCAATGCCAAAAAGAGTTTTGTTAAAGTCCTTGATCATACTTTACCTTTGATAAGCTCTAAAGGATATTTTCACCATAAGTATTTACCCTCAGCCAATGACAAAGATGTGCAATTAGGTAGCTCTTGGCATAGCTATATTACTGATCAGGGTGTGGAAATATTGCCGATCCAAGAAGATGCAACACTCTTATGGGCTGATGTATTGGCAGATTACTTATTAAATAATAAGAAAAAGCATGCCTTATG
>JAKQLP010000045.1 GCA_029567095.1 bacterium | reverse complement strand
GGTAGAGAACCAAATCAGAACGATCTCAACTATTTTCTCAATATCGGTATCAGGGAAGATGAATTAATTAAAAAGATGATCGATTCCCAGGAGCATATTGATCTAGTTAAAGCTAAGCAGGAACTTATTGAATTAAAGGATAAATTCTCTACAGTGCAGAATGAATTGAACGATCTAAAAAATCAAAGTGAGGATTCTAAGAACATCATTGAGAATTTGCATCAATCCATAGATCAGAAGAATATTGCTCTTAATAAGCTGCAGTATGATATCAAAGAACTGCAGACTAAATTAGCAGATAGACCAACGCACTCAACGCCTAAAGGCCCTAAAAAGGAATATCAGGGGTCTTTTGCAGATAAAGTGTTCAAGGCAGTGAGTGATATATTGGAGTAATACTCAAACCCTTTCCCCATGCTTAATTTGGCTTGACTTAAACCCTCTTGTGACTTAGAATTAAGGTTGGAATATTATTATGGTTTACTTATCGTTATTGAAACTACCTGTTAATGAATCGAATCGAAAACGAATACAAAAAATCTGCATATCAAGCTTCATGTAAATACAGCTTAAACAGATCCTTATACGTTCGTATCTTCACTAAGAGCCCTGATAGGCTCTATTCGGCATTACACGTAGGAGCATAACAACCATAACAATATCCCGCTAATTTATTATTTATTTTTCTATTAATGGAAGCATTGATTTTAGTCGTGCTTTCTGTGATCGCTACCGGATCTTTAGGAGCTGCAGGATTTCTGTATCTAACTAAGCGCAATATCCAGCAAAAATTAAGTGATAAGAAATTTTTATCACTTACAGAAGAAGAAGCGATCGAGAAAGCCAGTGTAAAGGCTCGAAATATTATTCTTGAAGCCGAAAAAGAAACTGAGAAATTAAAAACAGAAGCTGTGGAGCAAATCCGTAAACAAAGACAGGAATTAGAGGCTGAAGAAAAAAGATCGGACAGCAGAGAAAGACAATTAATTGAGAGGTCTAAAAACCTTGATGAAAGATTTGAAAGACTGGAGACTCAGGAAAGAGGCGTAGAACAAGCTAAAAAAGATCTTAGAAAAGTCAGAGATCAGCTTAATACCCAATTCGAGAAACTTTCCAATATGACCAGGGAAGAAGCTAAGATCGAATTGATGCGCCAAACCGAAGAGGAATTAAGAACTCAGATCGCCAAGAAGGTTAAGGAGGCAGAATACACAATTCAAAATTCAGTGGATGAGAAAGCCAAAGAGCTTCTAGTTGATGCTATGCAGCGTTCTGCTACAGACTATGTTGCAGAAACCACAGCCACAACCATTGATATTGATAATGAGGAATTAAAAGGTAAGATCATTGGAAAAGAAGGTAGAAATATTAGAACATTTGAGAAATTAACTGGAGTAGACATCATTGTTGATGAAGCTCCTAATCAGGTTACCCTTTCCTGCTTCGATCCAATTAGAAGAGAAGTGGGAGCCTTAGCTCTTGCTAAACTTCTTAAAGATGGTCGTGTCCACCCGGGAAGCATTGAGGAAACCATTAAGAACATTAAAGTTGAAGTTGCTAAAGAAATTAAAAGAACTGGAGAAAAAATGGCCTATGACGCCGGATTCCCAGATCTTCCAGTAGAGATCGTAAAACTGTTAGGAAGATTCAAATACCGCTTCAGTTATGGTCAAAACCTTGTTAAACACACCCTGGAGATGGTCTCCATTGGTGAAGCTTTAGCTATGGAAGTGGGAGCAGATATTAATCTAGTTAAAAAAGCTTGTTTGCTTCATGATCTAGGCAAAGTCCTTACTCATGAGATCGAAGGCAAACCTCATCATCATATCTCTGGTGATATTGTTAGAAAATATCTTAAAGATGAAGTTCTTGCTAACGCTGTAGAATCACATCATGGTGATATTGAGCCTAAAAGCACAGAAGCTATTCTAGTTCAAATTGCCGATGCAATTTCTGGAGCCAGACCTGGTGCCAGAAAAGATAACTATGAAGATTATGTAAAAAGAGTTAAAGCTTTAGAGGATATTGCTAAACAATACGATCAAGTACATGAAGCTTATGCTATTCATGCCGGTCGTGAAGTTAGAGTTATCTTCAGGCCTGAGAAAGCTAGTGATGAAGATGTAATAGTCTTAACTAGAAAGATAGCTAAAGAGATCGAAGAGACTCAAAACTATCCTGGTTCAGTTAAAGTAACAGCTATTCGAGAATTCAGAGTAGAAGAAGCTGCTAAGTAAAAAGTAATTAAGGAATTAAAAAACGCTCCTTTATTGGGGCGTTTTTTATTCCTCCACAACCTTATCATAGAAACTTACATTAAGATTGTTCTGCTCTGCCTTATTTAGAAAATCAATCAGTACTAGAGAGGACTCTGAATCATGATAACTCCAATTAGTAGCTTCCTGTGTAGCTGATTTGTCTTCAGCAAATATATTTACACTCACTTCATAACCCAGATTATTAAGCTTATTGGCCTCTTCAATAACACTTAAGAGTTGCCCTTTCCTGGTATTAGCATCAATATATATTACTGAATCAGGATCATTAGTATATTTAGCTGCAAAACTTCCAGTATTAAACCAGATCTTTTTAACTCCCAGTTTTTCTGCAGCTTCTACTGCCAATTTGTAATTTAGATATTCAGCAGGATCCATTATCTTTCTGCTTCTAGATCCCTGAGGACCAGACCAAGGGAATCCCTGCAATCCAAAGCTATCAATTAAGCCGGGTTCGATCTTTTCAACATAAGGAATTAGGGAGAGATAATCTCCATTAGCCCAATCAAAATCATCTGATTCATATGTAGCTGAATTTAGAAGAATGCTGGTCTTGGTATTTGGGAAATACTTCCTTAAAATGGTCAGATATTTATTA
>JAKQLP010000039.1 GCA_029567095.1 bacterium | reverse complement strand
GAATAAATGAGGGGAATAACATAAAAGCTAAAACAAGAAAAAGCAGTTTCCAAACTTTCATATGAAGTGCATATAATCTAGATATAGATTAACCAATTTAATAATAAATAACAAGAGGAAGATGTTTTGGAGATTATCTTTTGATTACATCTAAACTTTTAGCAAGCTTGTACAATAATATCCATTTCTCAATGTTTAGACTACTTGGCACTGCCTTAAGATCAATTTTTAGATCTCTTTTGATTCTTTGCAATTGCTTAAAAGTAAAGATCGTTAACAGTGCCCCTTTAAGATCATGTTTTCGTTCCTTGAATATCTTATCAATAAATCCTACGAATTCCGGGATTTCATAAGCTTCTATAAGGACTTCTTGCCTTCTTTTAAATAATACTAATACAATATCAGCATTAGGTCTGGGTCGGAAATCCTGCTTTTGAAATTGCCAAATGAAGCTATGTTCATAGTTAATCGCAATATTCAAACTTAACATGCTTTCTCCGTTTATACCCATGAACCTATAGGCAGTATTCTTTTCTAAGAATAAATAACATTCATCCACTAAATTAACATCTATTAACAATTTCCTAACAATCTCAGCACTTTTACTAAAAGGAATATTGGAAAATACTTTATACTTATCGGGAAAATGTGTCTCCTGCAGGAAATCTGTATTCACGAGTTTAATATTATCTGTATTTCTCTTTTTAATTTCCCCATCAAGATCCTGATAAAGCTTCTCATCAAGCTCATAAGCAATTACCTGTTTACAGCGCTTAGCAAGCTCAAATGTTAAAGCACCTTTACCAGCACCAATATCAAGAACTATATCATCCTTACTGATATGACACTTGCTATCAAGTATCTTAGCTATGAGATTGGGGTCAATAATAAAGTTTTGAGAAATGCTTAAACTATTGTTCATGCCTGATCATAGCATATTAATTAGTCTTGTGAAGTCCGGGAAGAAATTAAGGCTTTTAATTCTTCTCTGTATTTAATAAGAACTATTATTGAGGAACCTGCTATCATCAATATCCCCATGCTCATAAGTATGCTGCCTATCCCATTGCTGCCGCTCGTTTTGGTAGCGGGGGTTACTGATACTAATGAAGGATTGGTAGAAGGCTTTGGAGTAAACGTTACCGATTTGGTTACAGTTACAGAGGGAGGATTGAAGGACAATAGTCTGCGATTATTCAATTCCTCTGCTTCCACTATTTCATTTTGAGGATCAAGTACCATTTCCAAATAAATATCACCCTGACAGTTCTTGCTAACCAAGCCACAATTAATGGGAGCAAGATCGACACAAGCCCCTTGAGAGATTACTATACTCTCATCAGCTTCATGCACCATATCATCGGGTACATTGTATAGATAGTACTGCAGAAGACCAGTATAGTCACCTCCGTTATTACAGACTTTAGGTAATATCTGTTCACTTGTTGAGTCATAGCTGATCTCTTCGGGTAACAAATCAGGTGCTATACCTGATGAGGTGGGGGTTATAGTGACTGTAGTTTGTGGAGTTGGCGTATCTCCGGAAGATGAATTCAATGTAAATGTAGCAGTATTGTTATTCTCATCCTTCTCACTAACATAATTATATGGATCAGCTTTTACTTGGAGCCTCACAGCATCCTGGCAATTTACTCCCATATCCGAACAGAACACATTCTCCAGATCCAAACAACTATTAGCCTGAGGTAGAATTGAGGAGTAGACCTTAACTTGTGAATTGTCTAAATTTTTCACCTCATAAAGCATTGCTCCAATAGTTCTATCAGAACTTCCCCTATTACAGATCCTGATCTTAAAGACATAGGTCGGATTCAAAGTTGAGCGTTCTAGCCCCTCAGGTTTAAGATCAGGTTTATCACTGCTTGAGGTTGGTGTAACAGTGGGGGTCCTCGTAGGAGTAAGTGTGGGAGTTCCGGTTAATCTAGTCGGTGTCACTGTCACTCTTGTAGTTGGTGTAGGTGTAGTATTTGATGGTGTAAATGTTGTTGGAGTAACCGTTGGTGTATAGGTGGGAGTTGGGGTATTAGTAACACTTGGTACTGAATTCAAAACCACCCTCCCCTCTAGCCCTGTTCTCTCAGCCCCATCATAGGCTTTAACTATGATCGTTGTCTCGGAGCTGGGAATTGAAGAGATAAAGAACTGATTTAAATTCTTATACTTCGTTGCTTTTAATTCGCCATTAACCCACAATTCAGCTCTTTGAATATTGGTGGTATCTGAATACTCAACATTGACATTAATATTTTGAGTAATAAAAGCACCGGATTCGGGAGAGGTGATATTGGAATTGATCAACTCGCCACCTCCCGCGAAGTTACCTGCTAATTGATCTAATTGCTGATTAAATAACCTATTAGTAATGGCATTGAAGTAATCAACATTCAAAGTGCGCATAATGCTGTCTTGAGAGCTTCTGTAATAGTTATCATAAGTACACTCAGCATAGTAATCATCTCTGGGAACAATTCCATCCCAATTAGGATTTGGATTGGTTGCTGAACAGGTTTGAGGATTAGTTAATGAGCCATTTCCGCCATAGGTATATTCATCATCAGCTCCCAGATTATGTCCCAGTTCGTGTACACTTACCATATCAAATAAAGGGCCATTGGCAACCTGGAACACTGTTCCGAAATAATCGCCGCAGCCTCCATATTCACCATCATTGAAAAGCACTCCGATCTTATCATAAGGAATAGATTCCTGATTAACTCTTTGAATGACTTGAGCATTATTACAGATCACACAACGGGGTACTGCCGGCAACCTGTAGCAGCCTAGATCTTGAGTATTTTCAATTAGGGTCACCCTTACCTGAGAAGTCCTTGTTTTATATGGCTGGAGTGAATAAAGTGTATCTTCAATTTGATTGGCATCAGATCTGAATTGAGCTAACTGAGCTTCTGAGTAATCATCCCCCAGAAGTACCAGATCGAAGTAGCCATCATTAGGAGCTGCCGGACCGGGGGCAAAGGCCATGGACCTTAGAGTATTGTTCCTGCTGGTTTGAGCAAGCACATATTCACTTACATCATAAGAAATGACAGTTTGACCATTAAAAGTAATATCTAACAAACTCTGGCTCTGGAATTGAGGGACAAAGGCAATGATAGCTCTGGAATCCAGAACATTAGGCTGTACAACTGCCCCCTCTCCCTCTAAAGCAGGTGGTACTCTTAGTTGAGGCAAAACAACCTTGGTATTGAACAAAGAAGTGCCGTCTCTTGCTTTCAAATCCATGATCAGAGGAGAATCTTCAACCTCTTGCACCTTAGGCATAAAGCCTGATCTTGGTATTAATCTATTAAAGGTAACGGTGTTTTCTATGGGCTTGTAATCAAGCTGTACCTCAAAGTATTCAATCGGCTCTTTAAGCAGTATGGCCGCATCTACTTGTGTTGGAGCCTGGGTAGTATTACTAACAAACATGGCAATAGCTATTGTGGAAATACCTAGGAACAGGAAGGAAAAGATCTGTCCGGCATATTTTTTAAATCCCGCTCCGGAACTTCTGCTTCTCGGAGCATTAAAGATTACCACAACAGAAGCTAATACAAAACCAGCCCCTACTATCAATGAAAGTATGAGGGGGATATTCATCTCTTCTGCTGCAATATTGTCCGTAAGGCCGAGTACAGATGGTGCGCTCTTCCCCATACTTAGAGACAATTCATTGTATTTATTAACCATCCTTACCTCCTGAGGCAAAGCCTGAGCAAAGGAAGCGTCTGAATAATATCTGGCATAGGAATCTGAGGTTGCAGTAACAGTCCCTTTATTAATTGGCACTTCTAGTTCGGCTGTGAATAAGGAACCTTGTCTTGCTTCGTTCTTTTCATACAATCTTAAACAAATCCTGTCAGAATTGTAGGGAGCAGCCTGCTCACAAGTGTATTCAATAGCAAGGGTTGAGGTTATTGTTTTTACTTTTACTCCCGGTACCCGGATCTCTATCTCATGAGCATAAGCTTCAGGGTATTTAAAGTCAGAAAAGACCTCGAGATATTCAACTTTTGTATTATCTGTTGTTTCAGGCTGTATCAGTTTAAATGATGAGCCGACAACCAGAATCAGCCCCACTATGAGGGGCACTATATACGAGAAGGCTCTCAATACATTCTGCCTTTGCAACTTGATTATGATTCAATTCTTAATATATTGTGCTTAATACTTGGCTAAATGTCAAAGCAGTAAAGCTTGCTCCAAATGCCCTGAAGCTTCATGTAATGTAGCCATAGCCTGCCTAAATTGAGAGGAATCTGAAGTTAATATATGGGATCGATGCTTATCTAATACTTCCATAAAGCCGTGAGTTTTATAGAATTCCCGCTGCGAATAAAGCTTACTGAATCCTGAAAAAAATCTATTGTACCATTCATCCCTTAAAGCAAAATGGAAATCTCTAATCCAATGATGATCAGGAAAAACAGGAGCAGAATATTGATAAATTTGATCGATAAGACCTTTTTTCCAATGCTCGATCAGAAATGTATGCTTGCCCCCCAGTCTAGTATGATCCTCATGAATAGCAATCTTAGCTCCTCTTTCATGTAGTTGAGCCATTACTAAAAATGGATCAGGGCTATTTTGAAAGTTGGGAGTTGTACTTTCTCTGTTGATATAGAGGTGCTGATTCTGCCAATCATCAAAATAGACAAACTCAGGCTTGAATAGATTTGCATCCTGGGAAGCTTGTTTAAAAGCCTGCTCAAAAATAAAGCGATGCAAAGGAGCGCTTCTTCCAGAGAATACAGCGATATTATCCTGAGGAAGGGCATATTCATTTTGGAAAAATCCGGCCAAAGCTCCTCGCATGTCCTGACTACATTGCTGAAGTCTTTGAGGATCAGCCAGTCCCTCTTCAATTTTACCTTTCTGCGTACCAAGCCAGACCTCATACATGCTTAGACTGGCTTCCCTTTCTGATCCGGCAATTGTAGAGAATGAGAATCCCTGCTCCATGATAAAGGGAATACTATTTACTTAGATAAAGAGGAAGATTATACCAAGAGGATACAAAGGCAGAATATACCAAGCTAATTTAGTAGCTGTTAATGTCAAAAGCACCATGACTAACAGTATAAATATCAATAGGTATTTTTTTAAACTGTCCTTCTTGCCTGAGCGTAAAAAAGACAAAATGGAGATCGTAATAGGTAAAGCTAATAAATTAAGGCGCGGGTCAAAGAACAATTGCAGATAGAATAATAGGGGCTCAACGTGACCTTCTAAGGGAGTAAAGCCTCTTTGCAGGATATGGTAATTAACATAGGCGGAAGTGAAGTCATTACCAAAAGTTAATTGCATATATAGATGCCAAAGCAAAACAGGGATTAGAAAGATGGTTAGATAATAAAACAGACCTTTCAATTTTAAACCCTTTCTTTTGAGATAGATGGTATTAAGGAACAGAGGCAGCAATACAAAAGGGCCCTTAGTCAAATAGCCTAGAGCTAAAGCAAAATAGCTTAATGCAATAAGAAGAGGTGTGGGCTTTTTATCATAAAATAGAGCGAAGATCGAGAAAACAATAAAGAAGATCTGCAAAGTATCTAGATCAGCAGAATTGAATGTATGGCTGGAAAAATATCCTGCAGGATTAACTAAGTACAGCTGGGGAATAAATAGATAAGCGAGAATTGAAAGCAGCCCTGCTCTTGGACCCGATCTTTTGCTCACCAGCAAATAGGTGAGCAAAATGATGAGCAAGGCTGAGATCACTGAGACTATCCTGTAGGAGACTAAACTCTGGCCTGCGTATAGAACAGGGATAATAGTTAAAAAATACCAAAGGGGAGGCTTCTCAAAAAAAGGTTCTTGTTTGTAAGAGATATAGAAAATATTATCAGTTAGACTCTCAGAAACAACATCAATATTGGTCTGCTCATCCCAACGTTCCACACTGCGTGTATTGATATCTCTTAATAGCACAAGGGTAACAAGGGAAAAACTAATGATAGTGAGGAAGATAAGGAGCTTTTTGCTCATTAATAAACTACTACTCCACTATTGTTAAAATATCCCCAAAGGCTTAGAAAATAGCTTTTGGAGATGGTCCAGACTCCTCGATTGGAATCATTAAGAATAACGTGAGTAGGATCATTGATAGGGCCTCTAAAGCCTACAACAACATAGGAGTGCATTCCAGTTACTGCTCTTATGCTTTTCCCAGAAGGTGTGGTCCAATAATATTCATTTCCTGCATAAGAATATCCATTGTGGGCCCAGATGACTACTGGATTACCAGCTCGGACCTCATTAAGTAAACCTTCCAGGTTCCAGCCGGTCTTAATGGCATTAGATCTATAGTTGGAGATCAGATTAGAGATCGGAGGCCAGTAAACTCCATAGCCTTTAGAAACTCCGTAAATATCACCGGTATAGCCTGAATAGGGATCACCGAAGGTATTATTTACCTCATCATAAGGAGTTGTATCCTTGGCAATTTGTCCATACAGGCTCATTACGTCTTTATATATCCCTCTATAAGCAAGAGCCATACGAGTGGCTTCCAGATTACAAGAAAATCTTAATTTTTGATAATAGATCGGTACATTCAGCTTGAATTGCTCTTCTTGTGTTGTAAAGGAGAATGAAAATTCAGTCTCGCTGTTTAGGCCTTGGACACTTTCCACTCCGGCTGCAATTTTTACTGTATATTTTGTTGAATAGGAAAAATTTGCTGAGGGATTAAAAGTCATAGTATTACCGTCCCATGAGAAGCTCCCCCCCATATTGGGCGATATTGAAAATTTTGACTGGGCACTATCTTTAACAACTTCCTGATCAAAAGTGATTACAATATTGCTTCCTACACCTACTCCTCCTCCATTGTTGGCAGGACTGGATGAGTCCAATTGCACCTTGCCGATGGTTTTGAATTCTGAGATCAGATCTTTTTCAAGTACCCCTCCTAAACTACTTACCAAGCCTTTCTTGATTGTGACCTTGTAATTTGTATCCTTATTAAAAGGCTCATGTTCAAAATTCAATGTTTTAGCATCGCTCCAGGTTGCCTCGCCAGCCACACTAGGCTCAATAGCTAAATATTCATCAGGCTCAGGAGCCTGCTCCATCTCCAGATCAAAAGTAATGCGTACTGGGGCCGCCGGGAGGACTTTTGAGCCTTGAGGCTCAATGGAATCTAAGAGCGGCTCTTTAACTGTTGTGAATGAGCCTTTAAGCATTTCCTGACTCTCAGAGGTGACTTCTGCTACCTGCCCGGTAGACAGGTCCTTTCGAGCCGGTAAGCCCGATAATGTATATGAGTAAGTCGTAGATTGCTGCAATTTCTCACTAAAGGTAATTAGAAGATTTTGCGATCTTATTTCAGTTGTAAATGGGACTTCCGGGTCTAGCAGTAAATTCCAGTCATAATAGAGGCCAGAAGGCTGATCGAAAGTGAAATTGATACTGACATTATCTGTTTTAATATCCTTAGCTTGATCCTTGGGATCAGCGATCACAGTAGTGATAGGTTTGGGCGATGTACTATCCACGCCGAACTCCCAAGGCTCCCTGTTGTTATACGGATTAGCAATTCCTGCAATATATATGAAGATCTTTTCATTTATGGGAAGACTCCATTTGGGATAGAATACCAATACTCTTTTAATATATGGGAAACGCTGATCACCAGCTTCTAATTCCCATTTGCCTTCCACCTCAGGATGTATATATGGCTTGATACTTTCACTATTAAGTGGCCTATTGAACTCAAATCTGATCGGTTCCAGCGGATTGACAATGACTTCATTGCTTTGAGGATATTGTTTGCTAACATGAGGATCTCCAGTTAGATCGTAAGCTATGTAAAGCAGGAAGATCACAAGCAATAGGTCTATTAGATAGAAGCTGGATCGAGCGATCAAATATATTACTTTAGAGAAACCTTGCATGGATTCAGCCTTTGGAACTCCTAATATGCCTTTTCTCTTTTTATACAAATACCTGGCCAGCTTAACTGCATTAAAAACAAGCATGAATCCGAGGCTAAATAGCCCGATGATTATGATATTTTCGTACGATACTCCTCTATCTATCATAAGGACTTCTTAGATCATAAATTTTTTCAATGGTGGTAAAGATCACTGGACCTTTATCATCTTTGGCAGCATAGGTTGAAACATAGTTCATCAAATCCTTCATAGTGGCATTATCATATTTAGTGAACCAATGAGGATGGCTCATATATGTTAATACCTGCATACTATTTAAAGGTGTGCCTTTATCCTGATAATTAAGATCAAACCTGGCTTTCATGACCGATGCCGGATTATTGGTACTATCACTTCCATTATTTGGTACTTCCAGGAGATTAAAATTGTCATTTAAGTCTTCTTTGTTCTGATCATACGATGACATCAGATAAGGCTTTCGGGTATTATCTACATCCCAAAAGCCTGTTAAATATCCCCATTCATAATAGTCACGAGCCGAGGTATCTACCTTAAATCCTTTATCAGGCAACACTTTTAGGTTCTTAAGATCAATGAACCAGCCGCCGGCTCTATAAGTAACTGGCTTGGGGAAGGAATATTTCTCAAAAAAAGCTAGCGAGCAGTCTAATAATTGCCCGAATTCTTCAGGAGTGTAAGCACTGGTTGGCACATCATGACCATTAGCTCTGCTGTCCCATTTAGGAGTAGTCTTGTAATCAAGTCCACAGGCTCTAAATAGATCGTAATGCATATGCAAATGCATTCCGATCTCAT
Source organism: bacterium (assembly GCA_029567095.1). Classification (GTDB taxonomy): domain Bacteria; phylum Patescibacteriota; class Dojkabacteria; order B142; family OLB20; genus JAKQLP01. Next base: position 4,170 of record JAKQLP010000039.1, on the reverse strand, counting down.
CTCCTAGGGCATATCTGTTTTTAACCCAATTCTTTAAAACTTCCTTACGCGCAGCAGTCACATCACTTGCTTCAAATACCCTGGGAGTAACTAATTGCACCATGGGAATATTGTAAGTTGCTGAAATATTCTCCATAGCTCTTAAATTGGCATCCGAAATATCATATCCTTCCCAGTCTATGGTCCAAGTCACGAATAGAGGATAAGAGACAGTAAATTGCTGCTCCGGCCCTTTAAGAGAGGACCCCGAGATCATTGCCTCCAGTCTATGAGCACCCACACTAAAATCTCGAGGATTAACCCTATAGTTATATACATTCACAGGATTCTTATCCAGATGCTCCACCACCTCACCATCTACTAGAATATCAATACCCTTGTAATCGTAGCCTTTGTTATTCACGCTCACTTCAAACAGGGCGGCCTTGTATTCATCAAAATATGGATCAGCACTGTCAATAATAAAGACCATCTTCCGATCAAGTGAGGTTGTCAGAGAAAAATTGGAAGTCACTTTCTCCTCATAATTAACATCAATGAATGTATTACTGATCAGTAAAGCTAGATTGCTATCATAGGAGCTGGCAAAACGGATCCCTAATAGAGCAAGAAACCAGATCCCTACAAATACATAGAATAATCTGAAATATACAGAATCAAAGGAACGAAGACTAAAGCGCTTTCTTAGAGGGTCTAAGATACTATGAGAATTTGTAAAGAATACTATTAAAGTCCCAATTACAACTATTAAAAGGGCATAAAGAACTACCTGCCAGGAACTGGTAAATGGAATATTAATTAAATACTTATATCCATAAAGCAGAACCAAATGGATGATGTAATAGTCAAAAAGATTTCTGCCGATAAAGTGTAAAGGTCTGCTGTTTCTAATGATTGGACTTTTGGAAATGATCCTGAGCATTAAAAGTGTATAGGCTATTCCTAGTATCAGGAAATAGATGGAAGGGGGCCAGCGGTTCAGATCGGTAGCCGGGATATTAAATAGAGTCAGGACAGGAAGCAATAGGACCAGGCTGATTGAGAACAGAAGCAAATATGTCTTTTTTAAAGAGCGAGTGGGAATATCTTTAAGTGACATCAATTTCCCGTAATATGCTCCCATAAAGAAGACTGGAGCATATTGGAATAGTGGGAAACTATACCAGTCTAAATGACCAAACAGCAAAGATTTATAGGCATTTAATTCTGCAGGTACGCTCATCTGATAATAGATGGATCCTGTCAGATAGAATAAGGCGCTAAATAGTATGCTCAGTAATAGGGAATTAGAAATGCTTTTTAAGGCTGGTCTTAAATAGTAGATGGCCAGATAAAAAGCCATAAATGGTATTAAAAATTCCACGTAATTTGGGATATCCAGGAACAGGAATAGTCTTAACAACAATGTAAAGATATCATTACCTCCATCAATGAGCTGAGGCAACATGCCAATTAGGGAGATCAGATAATAGCTTAATAGCAATTTAAAAGCACGGTGCAATAACTGGCCTTTTTTGCCAACAAATTCCTGTTTGGATAGATCATTTCTTAAATAGGAAAGATAAAGGCCTGATCCTGACAAGAATAAAAGAACCGTAAAGGTTGTCAGATTGATGAATGTAACTAAAGGCCCGAGAACCGGGTCTGCCCCAAATCCGGCAAAATATATGGAGTGGGCCAGGATCATTAAAAGTGCAGTTATGCCTTTTAAGACGTCGATACTATTACTATGGGGCTTTAGTGATTGCATCTGCTATATTTTAATATTAATTATTCTATCATTATCAAGGCCACTACAACACCTACTTCTCCTTATTCCAGTAATAGTAAGCTAGGAAAGGAAGCGCTGCAAAGGAACCAAAAACAAGAGTTAGAATTGCAAATAGATACTTAATGAAGGGAGCCTTCCTGGTAGCAATAAAGAGAGCTATCAATGTGGAAAGCACTCCAATATCCATGAACATAACTCTAGCTAGGGAACTAGTATTTAAAGTAGCTTGAAAACCAATATCAGACCCAAATCGGCCCTGCGCATCCAGTGAGGAGTAAATAAACAGGAAAAGCCACATCAACAATAGGAATAGAGATAGGATCTTAGTTTTTTTCATAGAACAATTCATTCTAATATTTTATGATAAAACATTAGCCTTAAGATTTCTATAATTTCATTCCAAGCCTTTCCCAGATTAGATATTTACAATTCCTGACATTTTTTGATATAATTTGACGTAATTTTCCCACTGCCCTGTGTTTATTCAACCATGAAAAAATCCTGGTATCAGGAAATATATCAAACAGTGGATGATGCAATTAAATTTCGTATCCCTGTTGAAATAGTACACTTCCCATCTACTGGAATTACATCTTCCATCAATAAATTAGCGCATATATACAATAGCGAATTGCAGGATATGCGTTTTTTAATTGTGGATATGGATGCTGCCAGATTTGTGAGCGATCCGGAGAGGAATCGTTATGAATTCTTCAGAGTTATCAGATCTCATTTAGAACAGCAGTTAAATATTGTTATTGAGCAAAGACCTGATCAGAATATATATAATGTGCTGGAAAAGATCCTCCAAGAATTTATTCTTACTAAAACTAGAGTTTTTATTGTTCTTGAGACAACGGCCAGATTACGACTGGAAGACATTCCCGAGTTCTGGGATCTATTGATCTTTGTCGATAGATTACGAGATAGATCAGAAGGAGCTATTAATATTGTTCTAACCTCAACATACCCTCTATTTGATGATCTGCATCCCTCTCCCATACCTATGATCACCAGATATTTTAATTACAATGATCCTGGGAGATTGTATAAAACAGTTAATGAGGATATTTTTGGGAAGAAGCTCTCTAGTGCGAATGTATTAAAGATGATCGAATATTGTGATGGGCTGGTTGCAGTTATTAAAGCCATGAAACTTGATATGAGCATATTGGACCTTAAATTTGAGGATATTGATTTTAATAATCTTAATAAAGAATTCTTCAATAAATTTATAAGCACAAAACAGGCCCTTGATAGAATAAGAAACAAAGCTTATCCTAAAACCTTCGAAGTATATAGAAAAATATATAGAGGTGAGGAGCTTACTGAAAAAGAAGAAATATATTTGAGGTATTTAAATAAGATTGGATTAATAAAAGAGGATAGAAAGATAAGTGGGAAAGTATTACCACAATATCTAGACCTTTACCTCCAAGATATTAAAGAATTACATGAGCCCCCTATCCTAGATCCTATCATTAAAGCGATCCCTGTTGAAACCCCTAAAAAAGAAGCATCCCAATTCGATCCTAATGAATATTATCTTATCAATGATCATATTCAGATCAATAAACTTAGTGGAGAGATATTCTTTAAGCATAAGATCTCATCAGAATATCTGACAGAGAAAGAGCTAATCATCTTTAAATGTCTTTATGACAAGGCAAATAACAATGTTTCAAAAGAGGAGATCGGAAAGGCATTATGGGGAGAACGAATGGCTGAGGAATATTCAGAATGGGCTATAGACAAATTGATATCTAGGATCAGAGTTAAGCTTGATGATTTAAAGCCTTTTAAGGTAATTAGAACCATAAGAGGCTATGGATATTGCTTGTATAGCAATCAGAAAGAAACACCAGCAAATATTAATACCCCAGTAGGAGATTAAATGAATACCGACCCACAACCCACAAATCCCGAACAGAACGGCGGCTCACAAGAAGCTTTAATCCACCTTATTAGCAATCTTTTAGCTGAACAAGCTTCCCCTGAAGCATACAATCTCTTAGTACAGCTTTTAGGGGGATTAGGTTCTACTTTACTACCAAGGGAGGTCGAAAGCTCAGCAAGAGATGATATGCGCTTAAGTCGTTTCCCAAGATTTAAAAGTGCACAAGCTGGTATATTACTGGAGCAGGTGTATCCAGCAAGAGGAAATCAGACAGGATTTGGCATCCCAATAAGCGGCAATAGTAGAACTGGATTATTAGCTCCGGGATTACCTATTACACCAAGCCCCATCCATGAGAATGTTCAGGATCTGACTTTAGATAGTATGAGCCCCAGCAGAGATAGTGTGCACATAAATGGCGTACCTTCTTTACCTAAAGCAATCCTAGACAGGAGAAATGGGTTTGATCCTACAGTTAAGCCGACAAATAAAGGGTTGGTGG
>JAKQLP010000035.1 GCA_029567095.1 bacterium | reverse complement strand
TTTAATTATACTAACTTTATTAACTAATTAAACCACTCCTACTTAATCAAAGACCTATCATATTACACAGGTAATTAAATGACAATACCTTAACAAGTCTTTACTCCATATCCGTCAACTTTTGTCTGACAAATGCCTCTCTTCTTACCACCCTCTCAATCCCTTTTACCAACAATAACAATCATTAATTATCCAACAATATCCTTAAACTCCGGTAACGATGAATACCACTTCCAGGCATGCTCAATTATCTGATGATGATCATAACTAGCCTGCCACCCCAATTCCTGCTGTGCTTTAGTAGCATCTGCATATATCTCAATATTCTCTCCAGGCTGAGGATCTATAATTTGATATTCAATCTTCTTCCCGGTAACTCTTTCTACTTCCTGTATTAGTTCCATCACTGATGTCCCCCTATTAGTTCCCAAATTAAAAGCTGAGAAGCCAGGATTTTGCATTAAATGATCTAAGGCTAGTACATGAGCATTAGCTAGATCTGAAACATGGATATAGTCGCGGATTTGATAACCATCTCTAGTGGGGAATTGATTACCATATATTTTTAATTCATGCTTTCCTATTAAATTCATAAACAATCTAGGGATCAAATTCCCCATTGCTTTAGGATCTTCTCCAATTAACCCTGAAGGGTCTGCTCCTGCTACATTAAAGTATCTCAAGGCAATGGAATTCATTCCTTCTTGCAGTGAATCCTTCATGATCTGTTCCATCATGGCTTTGGTTTGCGCATAAACACTAACTGGTTTTAAAGGCTCGTCTTCTGTTACCGGCAGCTTCTGAGGCTGCCCGTAAACAGCAGCCGAAGATGAGAAGATGACATTTCTAATATTATTCTTCAGCATTGCCTTGAATAAATTTATCGAGCCCCCCACATTATTCTCATAATATCTTAATGGCTCTTTAAATGATTCCACCACACTTTTGTAAGCAGCAAAATGTATTACAGCGTCATATCCTTCACTTAGTAACTCATTCAGCTTATTATAGTCTCTAAGATCTCCTTCAATGAAATTAACATCTCTGCCACTCATCTTCTTAACCTGCTCCAGATTATGAAGAGAGCTGTTCTCCAGATTAT
>JAKQLP010000033.1 GCA_029567095.1 bacterium | reverse complement strand
ACGCTCTTCCGATCTAACAACCGTATTCAAAGTAACTTGAGGAGTATAACCGATTAGGTTCCAGCCAAGATTTAAATGAATAGGTTGAGCAAGATTGATTGCATTCCCGTAAACCATTAAGTTGCAGGGACTGGAAACCTTAACAAAATAGCCCTTGCCATCGGCTAAACTGGTTAATGTATTATAAGGATTATCAGGAACAAAAACTCCATCAGGCGATTTAATCATTACCATACTGGACATAATATCGTTAAAGATATCAGTTATATCCATACTTTCAGGATGTACATTAAGAGAAATCATATTCCAGCCAGTCTGTAGATTAATAATCTGAAGCTGAGAGGTTCCAAAATTTAGCCAGAAAAGGTTCTGGGGATATTCTCCAATAGTTCCATTGACTATACTATTGAGAGTTTCTTCCGCAAAATACACTCTATTAGTACTGGCATCCCAGACTTTGAAATAGACGATTTCTCCATTAGTCTCTGTATAAACCTGCAAAAGACAACCTGCAACTCCATCTATGACCTGTACGGTTTCCTTCCCGCGCAATTGAGGAACCCCATTGACATTGACATAAGCTGCCACTACATCTCCTTCAGAAGCCATAACTCCATTAATCTGAACTCCTGCCATTACTGTCATACTGCTACTTAGGACAATTGGCTCTCCAAAAGGATCTTCAGTAGGTGGCTGAGCAGGAAAAACAATCTGGAGTTCAGTAAACATCACCTGACCACCATCCTGATTCGTATGATAGGGTGGATTAATCACATAGGAACCCCAGGTGTAATCATTATAGAACATTAATCCCAATTTTCCGATCTTATGCTCCCCTTGCATACCTACATATTTGACGAAATTCGCGGGATAGACCCACATTGGCTTAATTCCCGCAAGCTCAAAAGTTTCTACATTATTCAGGATAATAGGTTCACTCCAGGTGTTTCCATTATCGGGTGAGACAGAAATCCAAATTTCTGGAGTATTTTCATAAGCTGAATATTGATAATCCCCATATTTATTAAACCTGCGAGCTCTTTCTGAATTTTGCCACACTGCTGCCATCATTCCTTGTTCATTGGCATTAGTGATTTTAATGTTATTATAATGGAACTGCATAGTATTATCATGTGCCATATCATCCCAATGTGGGTAGGGCCAATCGCTTACCATTAAAGGATTTGAAGGATCAATATTACTAAATTCATCAACTTCTCCAAAAGGAGCTTCAAGGTCCCAGGGACAAAAAGTGGTATTGAAGGTATCAGCTGGGTCTTTTTGGGGACAAATGTCTTTAATTGTGAAGGTTTCAGTTTGAGGATCAAAAACAAATTCTTTAACATACTGAAAATTAGAATAATAATAATTATCACAATTTTTAAGAGTCCATATAGCACAGATATGAAGTTTTCCTTCATTATCCATAGAGACATTCAAATGACCTGAATCCTTAATGCCAAAATAGAGATCACCACTATCACCATAAGGTTGACCTGTAATGGGA
>JAKQLP010000031.1 GCA_029567095.1 bacterium | reverse complement strand
CGCTGCCATCTCCACCTGCAAGACTAGTACCTCCTATCACTACTGCTGCTATAGCATCGAGTTCCCAGCCTTCTGCAACTCTAGGCTCACCTACGCTTAGTCTGCCTGCCATACATAATCCAGCTAATGATGCAAATAATCCAGAAATAGTATATGCAGCTATTTTATAATGTTCGGCGTCTATTCCAGATAGTTTGGCAGCAATTGGATTTTCTCCACATACAAATAGTCTCTTTCCGAATATCGTATCCTTCAATACAACCTCACATATGATAATTAGGAATATAAAAAGAATAGCCACAAACGGAATAGGTCCTATCATACCTTGACCCATAAAAATGGCTATTGAATCAAGTCCAAATATTGTCCTGCCTCCTGATATCGTAAAAGCAAGCCCTCTAACCGCCACCATAGTTCCAAGTGTTGCCGCAAAATCTGCTATCCTCAATTTCGTGATGATAAGTCCATTGATAAAACCAATGAATGCTCCTATTAGAAGAATGATAATGAATAAGATAGGTGTAGGGGCTAACAAGGAAAGCTTATCCACATGACCTAAATAAATACCCCAATGCTCAAAAAGTCCCAACAAGACTCCTGATAAAGCAAAATTTGAAGCCACGGACAGATCGATTCCTCCAGCAATAATCACAAATGTCATACCAATAGAAATAAGGCCCAAAAATGAAAAGGTACGCAATAGATTAAGGATATTTTGCATACTTAAAAAACCTGGTGCCAATATTGAAGCAATAATAACTAGAATTATGAGGACTCCATATCTAAGAATATTAGATGCTTGCCTCGATCCAAATAAGCTTTTATTTAGATTTTTCATAGGTTCTTATATCCCATAGAATAACTTATTAGTTTTTCACGAGTAGCCTGTGCTCTCTCAATTATTGCTGTCATTTTGCCCTCATGCATAACGCCTATCTTATCAGCCATGGTCATAATTTCCGAAATCTCAGAGGAAATCAGTATTACTATTCCATCTACTTGCGCAATTGATCTAATCAGATTGCGAATTTCTTCTTTAGCTCCAATGTCAACTCCCCGAGTAGGTTCATCAAAGATATATACCTTTAATTTTAATCCAAGCCATTTTGCTAGAATAACCTTTTGTTGATTGCCGCCGCTTAGAAATTTAACGTATTGCCTAGGATGAGAAGCAGTAATTTTTAGCTTTCTTATCAATTCAGTCGAATAATCTATCATTTTTTTATTATCAATCAAGACACCTGATGTCAACTGAGGCAAAGCAGGCAATGCTATATTATCGATAATAGGTTTTTCGAGAAATAAGCCTTGTGATTTTCGATCTTCAGGTATTAGGCAAAATCCATTTCTAACAGCTTGCCAGGGAGTGTGATTTTCTATTTTTTTTGAATCAAAAAATATATTCCCAGAATCGATTGGATCTGCTCCAATAATGGCTCTTGCGACTTCTGTTCGTCCTGATCCAACAAGCCCATATATTCCGAATATCTCACCTCTTGAAACTTCAAAATTAATGTCAGTAAGCACCCCATTGCGACTTAACTTGCTTATGACTAGTGATGGTTGCGGCCCGTGTAGTGGTTCCTTGTTACTTATATATTCTTCAGATACTTGATGGCCTACAATCATTTTTACAAGTCCTTCGTGAGTCAGGGTAGATGTCAGTTCAGTACCTACAAGCTTCCCATTTCTTAAGACTGTAACCCTATCTGCTATCTCAAATATTTCTTCCAATCTATGCGAAATATATACAATACCTTTTCCTTCCGATCTAAATAACGAAATAATTTGAAATAACCTTTCCAACTCCTGATCTGTCAATACTGCTGAAGGTTCATCAAATATTATAATCTCTGCCTGAAGGGAAATGGCCTTCGCAATGCTTACTAACTGCTGCTTTGAAATTGATAATCCATTCATCAAAGCCCGAGGATCAATCTTGGAATCAATCATCTCAAGCCATTTTTCTGCTTGTCTATTCATTTCGCGATAATCGACGAATCCAAGCTTATTCCGTGGTTGTCGACCAAGAAAAATATTTTCTGCCACGCTGAGATGTTTCAATACTGGAAGTTCTTGATGGAGAACAGCAATTCCGCATTGTTGAGCATGTTGAGGACTTTTTAGTGTTACTTCCTTTCCGCTAATGCAAATTGTGCCGGAATCTTTTTGATAAGACCCTCCAATTATTTCAATCAATGTAGATTTTCCGGCTCCATTTTCTCCTGCTAAGCAGTGCACTTCTCCTCTCATTACATCAAAATCTACATTATCTAAAGCTCTAACACCGGGATAACTCTTGCTGAGGCCCCTTACTTCAAGCAAAAGAGCTGGATTACTCATTTGCCTCTCCTCCCTGAGATTATTCCTTGAAGAGCTAAAGCTCCAATAATAATAAAACCTTTTGCCATCTGCTGTGGATAAGCATCAATCTTAAGCAAGTTCATAATGTTGGTTATCAATCCTAGTATTAAGACACCCAGTATTGTGCCAGTTACGCTACCCTTTCCGCCTGTCATGCTAGCTCCACCAATTACAACAGCAGCAATAGCATCGGTTTGCCATCCATCTGCAATTTTGGGATCACCGCATCCCATTCGACCTGACATCATAATTCCTACTAAAGCTGCAAGTAATCCTGAAACAACATATGGGAATATTTGATATTTTGCAGGCTCAATTCCAGATAATCTAGCAACGTTCTTATCACCACCTACAGAATAGATTGCTCGACCAAATCTGGAATAGCGGAGCAACACTCCTGCGAGTATACAGATAAATATCCAAATTATGGTTGGCATAGGTACCTTTGCTATTGCACCATAAGCTAAACTATTAATTAAATCAGGAACGCCAAATAGAGGCTGTCCATTAGTATAGCAAATTCCAAGCCCGCGAATAAAAATCATCA
>JAKQLP010000003.1 GCA_029567095.1 bacterium | reverse complement strand
TCCACAATCACGATCGAAAAGAAAGCTCAAAAAGGAAAAGTCGAATTGAAAGATGATAATCTTCACTACCAAGCCACTTTTAACTTCGTTTATGTCATTGCTTGGGCAATCATAATCCCTGCCATTGTCTTTTTAGTTTCGTATGCTATATTTAAGCATGATAAAATTCCACAATCCTTCTTCTACTTTCTTATAGCGGTCGCTGTGCTAAGTTCTATATCTGTATATGAAGCTTTTACAAACAATGTTCACTTCAGTATGGCAAAGATAGCAGGAACTCAATTCAAATACAGTTGGAGAAATGCTGTAGGTTTTAATCTAATGCTTGCATCTTGGATAATATATTTACTAGTGGGATACATAGTCACCCGAAATATAAGTAGTCTTGTATATTTTGTAATTTCAAGCATAGTGCTTCTTGCAGTTATATTAAGAGAGTGGGAATTTAAGACATAGTGGCCCAACTAAATGGCAATCTATACCGAGTTTGAATGCAATAGGCTGGTACGACTCATCGCTAGGAAGATTTATTAGCGAGGATCCGATAAAGGGAAGCATGACCAGCTCGCAGAGCCAGAATCCATACGTCTACTGCATGAACAATCCCTTGAGGTTTGTTGATCCGAGCGGGATGGCAGTCGGTGAGAGATATACTGACCAAAATGGAAATACACATTGGTTTGCAACTGTACATAATTACAAGGGAGGTTCAGGATTACAAGCAAGTGGAGGATTTGCAATTTATCCAGATCTGATTGGATTAAGCCCTAGCACTCAAATTACTTACAATTCTACATCTGGCGAATATTCTTTCTCCCTTGAGTGCTCCATTCAAGATAAAAATTCAAACTCTGCTGGATTCTTATACCTTGATTTCGTAATATCTAAGGATAGCAACGGCTACAATATGAAAATAGGATATGATATGTCTTCAGTAATGAATAAACAAACTGCAGATTATATGCCTATAAACTGGATGTCAGGAGGAAGAGTAACTTTTACCCTCCTCGAAATTCAAAAAAATAGCTATTTATCCTCTACTGGCGAACGTCGTGTTAGCCACAACCTTATATCTACTAAGACCTCTTCATACAATGGGCTATCTGGCAAGGGGGAAATACTAATGGATTCCCTAGACATTGACACTTCAGAACATAATTACAGTCTTGGAATAGATGTTTCGGCATATACTATATTTATTAAGGGAGAATCCGTTAGTAACGATGCGTCTGCAGGAGGCAATGGAATGGGAGCCATTATTTTCCTTCCAGGATATTCGTCACTAAGAGCAAATGGAACGATTGACATGACCGGATTTTTCAAAGATATATCATAGGTGACCTAATTGAAAAAATATATTTTTTTATTTATTTTAATTCTAATGAATGTGGCATACATCATTCCAAATTCTTCAGGCAACGAGTACACCCTATTAACTGATACTAATACCTCTGATCCACCTTACTGGAGCAATGACAGCGAAAGCATCTATTTTAACTACTGGAACGGTGATTCAATATTATTAAGAGAAATTAACTTAAATAATTTTAAAATAAATGACATTACATCAGGAGCTTTTCTATTAGGTATCAATCCAATCAATGACAATATTCTCTGTGTTCAAGTGGACGAAGCAAATTCTACTAAATTGAATATACTAACAAAGGAAGGGACATTTGTCAAAACGCTTGAGATTGGAACTCAAGATTATTTTTGGCCTGTATTGTCTCCAGACGGCAAATATGTTTACTATGCTA
>JAKQLP010000141.1 GCA_029567095.1 bacterium | reverse complement strand
GAATAAGTTTGTAATTATCTGTGGCACTTATTGCCTATAATATCAATAACAGATCAGAAAGCTAAGGAGGGGTTTAATTATGACCGATGATCTTCTTAAACCGGAACAGATGGAGCAGCAAATCACACTTATAGACATGTGCGAGAAGATTTATCGTGACGCACTTTCAGTGATTGATAATGATGTGAAAGACCTCGTCCATAAAGGTAAGGAAATGGCGGCTTTGGCGCTCTATGCTGAAAGTATAGATCAGATATCTAAAATTCACTCAACTCTATCCGGGATTTACAAACTCATGTATAATAACCAGAATATTCTGAGGGTATATGGCTCTTTACGTCTTTCTAAGGTCAGTCTTGGACTCAAGCCGATCGTTGATGTAATGGATGATCCAGAGGCTACTCAACAAGAGATAGAAAGTTATGTTATGAAGGGTATTCGTGAAGCCGGGGTTGATAAGTATCATCATTTTATAAATCAGCGTTATATTTTGGAACTGGAGTACATGATATCAACGCTGCGAGTTCTAGTCGAGCCTGACTATATTCCTTTAGATTTAACGGAAGACGAAGAGCTGGAAGAGGAAATCGATCGCCACATTCCCTCAATGGTTAAAATGTATGTCTGGCAACGGGATAAAGGTCAATGTGTAAAGTGTGGAACAATTGAAAAACTTGAATACGACCACATTATCCCTGTTTCCAAAGGTGGATCAAATACCGAACGAAATATTCAACTGCTCTGCGAAAGATGCAATAGGCAAAAGGGCGGTGCAATTCAATAATTGACATATTTGAGAGTGAAGGCTTCCCCGAAAACAGCATCAAACATAATTAGAGTTTAATGCTAATTAAGGGAAGCTTTCACCTATGCTGGTGTCTAAAGCAACTATCAAAGGATTCATCTGCCTGCAGTAAAGTTTCAAAAACTGTTAGTTTAGATGTTTGGTGTTAGAAAGAAAAGCTTATAAAGATTATTGACTGAAACTCTACACCGCAAATCGAGAAATAAATATGACTCGCCAACATGCTTTATAAATGTAATGTAGTAACCTTGTCGAATTTTTATCCGAACGCTAAAGAATCAACATGGTGAATCATTAATTAAGAATAACGCTAATTTTTGTAGTTTCCCCTGCGGTAATATCAAATGCTCCACTTCTAATTTTGGCATTAAAGTATTTTGGATCTGAGTCGCAGTTATCTTTTTTAACATAAGCTACTTTTACTCTATAATAATAGGTTCCAGGCGCAAGGTCCGATTTTGAAAGAGAAGAACTTTTATTTCCAGTTTGAAGAGAACTTCTTGCAAAATAAGCTTCATTTGCTATATCAGTTGATGAATATCCTAATCCTATTGTACACTCATATCTGGCAAAACAAGGCCCTTGTTCACCTGTCCAGACTGCAGAAATTGTTACACCTCCGTTATTTAATGTGTTTGTGTTCGTCTCATTGTCTTTCTCGCAGGATATAAATAATATCATGCAGGTCACGCATACTAGAGGAAGTAGTTTATTCATCATTATTGATTTATTTAGCCATGTTAAGCGACGATAGTAAGATCCTAAAGTTAATAAAATCTGTTGTGACCTAAAAATTTAATCAAAAATTGCTTCAAGATCATACCCCCGTTACGAATTGGCTGATTTCGCTAAAAAATATACAGGTCATTTACCCGTCTCGTCCTGAAATAGCCTTTATCCCATAAGTTTCTGCAATATGGAAGAAAGTGCCAATGGTAATTTGCCTATACTGGCGCCTGAGGCAACTATCAAAGGTTCTATCTGCCTCGGTAGGCTTATATTTGGGATGATACATACTAATTGCATGGAAATAACCTCTTCCACCCTCGCCAAACTCATTAGCTAGAGCAGCGGCAAGATTAAACCAATTACTATACCCCACTGTAATATCCGTTCTCATAGCTTTGATTTGGCTAATGATAGACTCTACCTTGT
>JAKQLP010000128.1 GCA_029567095.1 bacterium | reverse complement strand
ACGGTAAGCGATATTCCCCATTTTGATGAAAAGTATCTCATCGGCACTAATGTAGATCAGCGGATAAATAATAGCTTGTATCACTTGCCTGGAGTTCCCGATAGTAAATTCTCCAGCTACGATGATCTCTATCAATTCGCCTTTTCCAAGAAAATACACTATGATGCCAATATGGGCTGGATGTTCTTTGCTGTTCCTTTTGATTTTGGTTTTGGGGGAACGGTTAAACTTATTAAACGGTCTATTTGGGATAGAACCGGAACTGGAACCGGCTTGGATGTCGGTTTCAAGTTAAAGACCGATCTGGCTGTGATTTTTGATCAGGAAGACCTGGGCGATTTCAATTTCGGAATCAATTTTCAAGATATTGGAGGCACAGATATTAGCTGGGATACCCCTAGTAAAATTACAGACGAAGTCCTGTTCAATACAAAAACCGGGATGTCGGTTGTGCAGCCCTTGCCCAAATTGAAGTCCGTTGTTACCTTGGCTTATGATTATGATTATATTTATGATGGAACCTATCATCTTGGGTTGGATTGGGAATACGACAAAAAGGGCAGTTTGCGAGTGGGTTACTATGATAATAATTTTAGTGCAGGTGCTACTGTTAAAGTATATGGGGTTTTGCTGGATTATGCTCTCGTCACTAATCCTATCGGAATAAGCAATCGTTTAGGATTAAGGGTTAGATTTTAAGGAGGCATAAATGAGAAAGATATTCTTATTAGTCGCACTTATTATGCTGGTATTACTGTGTTCTTGTGCAGGTAATGATCCTACCGAAAAGGATAAGATTCCTCCCACAACTCCAAAACTGATAACCCACCTTGGAGATACAGGAGACGACCCAATTACTATAGATGGTGCTCTTGTAAATTTGAACGACGATAATAATGGTATAGATGCCGTTTCGGATGGCAATTGGATAAAAGTTCCCTGGGAAAAATTCGTGGATAACGACTTAAGCCATGTAAAGGTCTATCGCTATACAGAATCCAATCCTGAACCCAATTTAATCGCTACTGTTCCTGCTGCGGATAATTATTATCTGGATCAAAGCTCCCTTGTGGAAAGGCAATGGTATTATTATTATGTGGAACTCTACGATGCCAGTGATAATTTCAGTGTTTCGGATACTGTATCTTATGCGCTATTAGCTAAAAGTATGCTTACTTCTCCGGCAGATGGAGAATATGTTGATCCTACAGAATTGAGTTTATGTTGGGAAAGAGGTGATAGCCAAACTAGTAAATTCAGGGTTCTGCTTTGGGATAATGATACCGGAAATTTGGTCTTTGATTACGATTATTATTATACACCTAATGTAGAGCCGTCTCCACCACCGGAATTTCCTTTC
>JAKQLP010000127.1 GCA_029567095.1 bacterium | reverse complement strand
TCCTTGGGCCATATCAACCTTATATGTCATCGCCCTAGCTGTAGCTAATGATTCAGTTTCTAATGCTAAAGGCTCCAAGCCAGCTAGATTGATGATCTCAAGATACATATTGATAATATTCTTAGGAGCGGCGATCATCAGGATTTGTTGAATTGTTCTATTATCAACTGACTTCTTAGCAATTGGAATATGATCAAGGTTAACATCTTCAACGGGGATAGGAAGGTGATTTCTTGCTTCGAAGTAAATAATTTTTTCTAATTGATCTTCAGGAAGGTCCGGAACTGCAATAATCTTACTAAAGATCATTGATTCTGGCAGGGCGACTACGCATTTATTTGTTTTAATTTGAAGAGTTTCTTTGAGAGTTCTGATCCTGTCAGCTAATTCTTTCTTTTCCTTTTCATCTTTAAGGATGTTAAGAGGCTTGGCAATTTCACTATGACCAACTCCAAGTAATCTCGGTACATTGCCCTGATCAAACATGATCTGCGCCATTTTAACGCTGCTGTAGCCAATATCCAGTCCAATAAATTCGGGCAGTTTCATAAAGAAATCTTAAACTAATCCTATTTTATTATTAATATCTAAACATTACAATAAAATCCAAAATCTTAAAAATATTTCTTAAGGATTGTTATCAATTCAAATAATCATTAGAATATTATTATGGTCTTAGATCTAATAATATTATGATGAACAAAAAAACTCTTTCCGTAGTAGTTTTCAGTTTAGGTATTTTCTTCTCTTTAGCTCTATTTAACACTCAAGTAGTAGAGGCGGCATTATGCCCGAATAGACCTTCAGGCTGTGTCGTAGGTTGTGAGTGTGATAGACACGGGGGTACGGTATACCCAGGAGTGGGGACAGATCCAGTTAGCGATTCCAATCAGCCCAGTAATTGCGCGACTTTGACTGATCATATTAATTATGGGGTTCAAAATGTAGGTTCTTTTGGAGGGTATCCCTCGACTGCAGTCACGGCAAATTGGGGGCATCGATTCTATTTTTGTGGTCAAAATGGTCAAATTACAGCCACTACAGGAGGAGAGGTCGTGGTTTATGCTAG
>JAKQLP010000123.1 GCA_029567095.1 bacterium | reverse complement strand
GATGTTACAGGCTTGCATCATATGATTTATGAAATCGCGGACAACTCGATCGATGAGGCCTTAGCTGGCTATGCTTCAACAATTACAGTTACTCTAAATTCCGATAATACAGTAAGCGTTGAGGATGATGGTCGTGGCATCCCAACTGGTATTCATCCAGTTAAAAAGATCAGCGCTTTAGAAATTGCGGCCACTATTTTACATGCAGGAGGGAAATTCGGAGAAGGGGCATACAAAGTCTCCTCTGGGCTTCATGGAGTAGGCCTTTCAGTCGTAAATGCTTTGAGCGAATACATGAAAGCTGAAGTCTTTCAGAATGGTGAACATCACTTGCAGGAATATCATAAAGGACGGCCGGAAAAACCAGTAAGAGTGATTGGAAAGACAGACAGACATGGGACAAAGATAACTTTTAAACCGGATCCCGAAATTTTTAAAATCACAACTTTTAATCTAAAAACACTTCTTACCAGATTCAGACAACAAGCCTATTTAACTGCAGGATTAAAATTCAGATTAATAGATGATAGAGGAGAGGAAGACAGATCTCAGGATGCTGATTTACCTATAGATTATACTTTTTGTTTCCAAGGTGGAGTTCGCTCATATATCAAATTATTAAATAATCCCTATAAAGTAGTACATAACAATATCTTCTATGTAAAAAATACCTATGAGAATGTAGATGTAGAGGTTGCGTTGCAATATACTGAAGATCTACAGGAAAGAGTATTAGCCTTTGCCAATAATGTTTTTAATCCAGAAGGGGGCACGCATGTAGCAGGTTTCAGGATCGCATTGACTAAGGCCCTAAACGACTATATAGCCCGTACCGCAACCGAAAAAGAAAAAGATATAAAAATCAGTGGAGATGATTCTAGAGAAGGATTAACAGCTATTGTTTCGGTTAAAGTACACGACCCTCAATTTGAGGGCCAGACTAAGATCAAACTTAATAACCCTGAGGTCACTCAAATTGTTAGGAAAGTCGTTTCTGAAGAACTCGATAAATACCTTGAAGAAAACCCTAAAGATGCAAAAAATCTAGTCGGTAAAGTAGTTCTAACTCAAAAAGCTAGAAAAGCTGCTAAGGCTGCTAGAGAAGCGATCGTGAGAAAAGGAGCTTTTGAAGGAGGAGGATTACCAGGAAAATTAGCTGATTGTTCAACTAAAAAAGCTGAAGATTCTGAGCTATTTATCGTAGAGGGTGATTCAGCCGGTGGTTCTGCAAAACAGGCTAGAGATCGTAATACTCAGGCAATTTTCCCTCTAAGAGGAAAGCCTTTGAATAGCGAAAAATATCGGTTAGATAAAGTTATGGCAAATCAAGAATTAAAGAATTTAGTTATCGCTCTAGGCACAGGCTTAGGTGAAACAAGTGATCTAGAGAAATTGAGATATCATAAAATAATTCTTATGACTGATGCAGATGTGGATGGAGAACATATCACAACTCTTATTCTAACCATGTTCTTCAGACATCTTAAACCAATCATTGATCATGGCTATCTCTACCTTGCCCAACCACCTTTATTCAAAATAGAGATCAGTAAAGATGAGTCCTATTGGGTAAAAAATGATGAAGAAAGGGTAGCTTTATTAAAAAAATTGACAGCTGAGGGTAAAACCCCTAAAAATGTACAAAGGTTCAAAGGTCTTGGAGAAATGAATCCTGAACAGCTATGGGAAACGACAATGGATCCTAAGAAAAGAATTCTAAAAAGGATTTTCATTGAGGATGCAGAGGAAGCTAATCTAACATTTGAAATGCTTATGGGGAATGAAGTAGCTCCAAGGAAGAAATTTATTCAGACCCATTCTCAAGAAGCAGCTCTAGACATTTAATAATTACATTTTTAAGCTATGGCAAGTGATGTAAACGCAAATACCCCAACAAATGTTGCAGATCGCAATATTGTAGAAGAAATGAGAACATCATACATAAACTACGCTATGAGTGTGATCGTAGCTAGAGCATTACCTGATGTTAGAGATGGATTGAAACCGGTCCAAAGAAGAATACTCTACGCAATGAATAAACTCGGATTCACTCCTGATAAGGGTTATAAAAAGTCGGCACGTACAGTTGGAGAGGTTATTGGTAAGTACCATCCCCATGGTGATACTGCAGTTTATGATGCTATGGTGCGTATGGCACAACCATTTAGTTATCGATATTTACTGATAGATGGGCAAGGAAACTTTGGATCAGTTGATGGCGACTCTGCCGCCGCCATGAGGTATACCGAAGCAAAGCTGCATAAAAATTCACTAGAAATAATTAATGATATTGATAAAAACACAGTAGATTTTGAAAGGACTTATGACGGCAGTTATTTAGAACCTATTGTCCTTCCGGCAGCGATTCCCAACCTCTTATTAAATGGGGCAGAGGGAATAGCAGTTGGTATGGCTACCAAGATACCTCCTAATAATCTTAACGAGCTTATAGATGCATTAAAGGCAACAATAGAACAAGTTAGTAAAAATGGTGAACACATTGTTAATTATGATTATCTGGATCAGATAAAGACGATGGAGGATCTTAAGACACTTGATCGTGCCAGATTCCCTCATCTTAATTCGGACATTTCCTTTGAAGATCTTTTCAAACATATCCCAGGCCCTGATTTCCCAACAGGTGGAGAAATATATGATCAGAAAGAAATTCAAGCAGCATATATGACAGGTAGAGGGAGAATAGTGATGAGAGCAATCGCTAATATAGTTGAAGCACGCTCGGGAAGATATCAAATCATTATCACTGAATTACCATACCAAGTTAACAAATCCGATCTAGTTAGTAAAATAGCTGACCTGGCTCGTGATAAGAAGATTGAAGGGATAGCTGATTTAAGAGATGAATCTAATAAGTTGGGCATCAGAATAGTCATCGAAATAAAAAGAGACGGCAAACCAAAAACAATCTTAAATAATCTCTACAAATTCACTGAATTACAAAAGGCTTTTAATGTTAATTTACTTGCCTTAGTTAAAGGTGAGCCCAAATTACTGAATATTAAGAGAGTATTGGAACTTTTCATCGAACATAGACAGGAGATTACCATAAGGAGAGCTGAGTTTGAACTTGCAAAATCCAGAGAACGAGAACATATCTTAGAAGGGTTAATAATTGCCCTTGATAATCTCGATGCTGTTATCGATACTATAAGGGAATCAAAGGATGCCGATGTTGCTAAAACAAATTTAATTGAAAGATTCAATCTTTCACCAATCCAAGCTCAGGCAATACTAGACATGCAATTAAGAAGATTAGCAGCACTTGAAAGACAAAAGATAGAAGAAGAGTACAAACAAATAAAAGAAACAATAAAAGAATTATTATCCTTACTTTCTACTCCTGAAAAGATCTTATCAAGCATAGTAAATGAATTAGATATAATTTCTAAGAGAATAGGTGATAAAAGAAGAACTAAGATTCATAAGGGCAGAGTAGGGGAGTTCAGCGAAGAAGATTTGGTCGCTAAAGAAGAAGTAATAGTTACAGTAAGCGAGCAAGGATACATTAAACGAATGAAAGAAGATATCTATCAACTTCAAAAGAGAGGTGGAATTGGTAAAAAAGGTATGACTACCAATGAAAATGACAGCGTGGCTCATATCTTCAGCTGTAATACACATGATGATATCTTGTTCTTTACAAATAAGGGCCGCGTTTTTGTTCAAAAAGTCTATGATATCCCAGAGTTTGGAAGACAAGCTAAGGGACAGGCTATTGTTAATTTAATTAATATTGACCAAGGG
>JAKQLP010000105.1 GCA_029567095.1 bacterium | reverse complement strand
TTAAAGTAGCAATCAATGGATTTGGACGTATTGGACGTCTTGCATTTAGACAAATGTTTGGAGCAGAAGGTTATGAAATCGTAGCAATCAACGATTTAACAGCACCAAAGATGTTAGCTCATTTATTAAAGTATGATTCATCACAAGGTAAATATGATGGTGAAGTTGTAGCGAAAGAGGATTCTATCGTTGTTAACGGTAAAGAGATCAAGATTTACGCTAAGGCTAATGCAGCAGAACTTCCTTGGGGAGAATTAGATGTAGATGTTGTACTTGAGTGTACTGGTTTCTATGTTTCAAAAGCAAAATCACAAGCACATATCGATGCAGGCGCTAAGAAAGTTGTTATTTCAGCTCCAGCTGGAAATGATCTTCCAACAGTTGTATTTGGTGTTAACGAAGGAATCTTAAAGGCTGATGATACTATTATCTCAGCTGCTTCATGTACTACTAACTGCCTTGCTCCGCTCGCTAAAGTTATCCATGATAACTTCGGTATCCAAAAAGGTTTGATGACTACTATTCATGCTTATACCAATGATCAGAATATTCTAGATCTGCCTCATTCAGACCTTAGAAGAGCCAGAGCCGCAGCTATGAGTATGATCCCAACTTCAACCGGAGCTGCTAAAGCTATAGGACTGGTTATTCCTGAGCTCAATGGTAAACTCGATGGTATGGCAATCAGAGTACCGACCCCTGACGGCTCAATAGTTGATCTTACCGTTATCCTTGATAAACCGGCAACCAAAGAGGAAATTAATGCCGCAGTGAAAAAAGCTGCTGACAATGAATTAAAAGGTTTCCTTGAATATACTACTGACCCTATCGTCTCCTGCGATATTGTTGGTAACCCTGTTTCTTCAATTTTCGATTCTTCACTAACAACCGTTAAAGATAATCTGGTCAAATTACAGACATGGTACGACAACGAATATGGTTATTCCTGCCGTGTAGTTGATCTTGCTGTATTTATGGCTAAATTATAAAAATATAATATTAATGGGATGGATCTTTCCATCCCATATATTCTCTTATGAATAGAAAAAAAATAGTAAAATACCTCATTTTCGCTTCCGGCGCTCTCATTATATTTTTTTCTCTGATAAATCTTAGTTCGTTCTATGATGTATCAGATAAAAACACGCTGAGAGTTGCAGTAACTAATATGCCTGAAACCTTTGATCCCATGATCAGAGCGGAATTCTATACAAATCTTGTAAATAATCAGTTATTCTCAAACCTGTTCTATCAATATAATAATATTGCCTATCCCGTCATTGGAAAAAAATGGATTAATAACTCAGATAGTCTTTTAACTATTTACCTGAATGATAATATGCGCTTTGATAACGGCGATCCGATTACCAGCTATGATGTTAAATCTTCTATCGAAAGATACTGTCAGCATCCAAAATCAATTAATAATAAAGG
>JAKQLP010000100.1 GCA_029567095.1 bacterium | reverse complement strand
ATCATTAAGTAGTTCATTAAGCCCCGGCTGCCTGACATCTTCAGCTAAGGCAATCACACCTTGATGCAATGGATGCTCAGAGATTTTATTAAGATATTTCTTACTTTTAATGGAGACAGACACACCTTTTTTATTTGCCAGATCAATTATCTCTTGCAGTTTAATATCAAGATCTCCCTGTTTAACAAGGATCTTTTTCAATTTCATTTCACTTTTTAAAACCTCAAGAACCGGGTTCCTGCCTAAGATTTGCATACTACGTAATTAATTTGACTAATTATATCACCTACAAGAGGGGAAATAATATATTTGACTTAGTGTTAATAATCTGGGAAGATATAGATAGTCATCTATATATCATGCGCGATAAATGTCACTCTTGCATTTCCTGCATTGCAGATAACACGCGATTTAAAATCTTCAACATGTTACTGAACAATGAAGAGGCAAGTGTTTCAGAGTTATCGCATAAATTAAAATTAAAACAGCCGACTATTACCTTCCATCTTAAAAAAATGGAAAAGATGGGGTTAATAAAGAAGCAAAGACAGGGACAGAATGTTTTTAGTGTTTTGAATATACATTGTAGTGATTGCCCATTAATCAAATGAGTCAAGAATTGTTCTATAAGTTGGCAAGTATCTTCCTGGCTATTGTGACCTTGATCATATTCGCACAGGTTATCGCTAAAGTTTGGTATTTTCAGGTTAGAAAAAGTATTAAAGACTACAAGGAGCCTAGCTTAGGTATTAGAAGATATTCTGTTCTTAAAAAGATCCTTAAGAAACCATTACAATTTGTTAAGCTGGCTTCATTAAGTGTTGCTGTATTGGCTTTGACATTATTAATTCTTTTAAATACGTATAGTTTAATAGCTAATTACCCTTTACCGATCTTTACCTCAGTCAATGCCTATCCGGCACAGGAGGCCATGACTCTCTTAACAGATAACAGATATTTTAATCCTAATGGAGCAACCTATGATGGATTAGGCCGTAATCGTACCTTTACAACATTAAAACTTCCCAAACAGAATGTGAGGGTTGATCTATTGCCATTAATACTTAAGGATGAGGGCTTCCTATCTAGAATTAATAGCGGCCACTATTTATTCACATCTGAAACAGAAGGAAGTAAGGCGGATCAGCTATTAATCTATCTGGCTAAAAGCTGGAGAACAATAAATTATCCTGAGGATATTGTGGAAGGTGATTTTATCTATCTGCAAAAAGATGATGGCAGTAATGCCATATTCAAGGTAAAAGAAAATACCAGAAGATCATTAGATCAATCATATCTGCCACAAGCTACTAAAAATCTTTCCCTTATTCTTCTGATCGCAGATGAAGCTAAAGGTGTTACCTATTTTATTCAAGCTGAGTACATAGATATTTCCTGATATGGATGAGTTTGCCCTGTTTCGTAATATTACAATAATATTCGCTACTTTAATGCTTTTTAAATACGTGCTCTTTATGCTGATAGCGCCTTTTTATCCTGTAAAGGAATTATTAAGACGCAAAAAACTATTAAAGGA
>JAKQLP010000074.1 GCA_029567095.1 bacterium | reverse complement strand
AATAGCAACAACTTTACTATTCAGGTGTAATTTAATATCTAATACTTTTAATAATTCCAGTAGGAGCTCTAATACATTATGAGCTTGATCTGTTATTGGAAAAGCTTTACCAGTATTTTGTTTGGATTCAACATAAGTGAGAATCCCTAAATCAGCAAAGGATCGCTTGATCTCATTGTAGCCGAATTGATTAAAGACCGATCTTAATAATTTCTTATCGGTATCATAGTAATGATCTTCTGGATTAGTTATTAAATTCTCATTATACAAATTACAGCGACCTCCCCCACTTACTAGGATCTTACGGCCTGCCGCAAATGATCCTTCCAATAAGATGACGCTCTTCAAAGGAGCATAATATTTGGCACTTAAAGCGGCCATTATTCCAGCAGCACCGCCACCTACTATTACAATATCACTAGTATATGTTCTTCCCATAGTAGCTTGATTCTATCAAAATTATCTAAAATATTATATGATAAAGCATATTTGAGTTGATACATGAATAAACTTCTCTCAAGGCTTCCTCATGTAAAAAATAAGAATGTCGCCTTATTTTACATCTTTAGTATCATTCATGCCTGCTATTTCGCAGAGGGTAATTGGATCTTTCTGTATCTATTCTACTTTAATTATGCAACCATTGGTCTGCTTGATTCCATAGCCTTTACTATCTGGGTCTTATTAGAAATTCCTGCCGGATCTATTGCAGATATTATTGGTCGTAAAAGAGTAATTCGTTTTTCTTTCCTGGCTGTTGCATTAGGGATCCTAATGCAGGCCCTTGCCAGCTCACCCGTAATGCTCTTTTTAGGTAATGTCATATTCTATATTGGTTTAGCATTCTATTCGGGATCAATGGAAGCTCTGACTTATGATACCCTAATCGAAGCTAAAGTTGAGAAGGATTTTGATAAAATAGTAGCAACTTCAAAATCGTTGCAAGCAATCGCTTATGTTATTGCAGTACTAATTGGTGGTTATGCTTCCTCAATCAATATTCGGCTACCTTTCTTAATCTGGGGCATTGTGCATGCCTTCGCCTTTATTATTAGTTTTATGCTTAAAGAGCCTAAAGTGGATTCTATAAAGGTAACTCTTAAAAGCTATCTTGCCCATAACCTGAAAGGGATCAAAGAATTATTCAAACCCCAACTTAAACCTTATTTATTCTTTATCTTCATAGTATTAGGAGTTGTATTCTGGTACGACTGGGGATTTATCAAACCTGCAGTTGTTATTAGTTTTGGTTTCGATTCTATTAGCATGGGGTACATCTTCGCATTAGAAGGATTATTAATAGCCATCCTGCTGCCTTTATTACCAAAGATCAGAAAGCTGATAAATGACTATACAGGATTAGTAATACTAAACTTTCTGGTGGTTTTGAGTATATTCCTGTTCGGAAGCGATATTGGATACTGGGGCGTTCTACCAATTGTTACTATCGCTCTGGCTGGGAATTTTGCTTATGGTTGGATCAGTATTATTATTAACAAACATGTCTCATCAAATAGAAGAGCCACCTCTCTTTCTGTTGTCAGTACTTTACTAAAAATCCCTTACGTCTTAACTGCCTATCTTTCGGGAAGAATAATTGAAGAGGGATATATGACCCAATTTCTGTATGCAATCGCCCTATTACTAGGCCTTATTTCACTAATAAATCTTCTTAAAAACTTAAGACTATTAAACAAAAAGGCTATGCTTAATTAGGACCTATCAATGAATTGATCCCTGCTTAAGGCGTCTACTTTGGGTAATTTTGTCAATAAAGCTTTCCAAATTGGGTCCAATTTTGTTAAATGAGTTAGCCACTCATATGTCAGTCTCCTGTATGCAATATGACCACCATTTCTGGTTCTTAAGGCAATTGTATAAGCTAGATCATCAAATGATCCATAGAACTTATACCTAGCTGCATAACCATGGTTGAAAAGATACCTAGTGAATTCATTAACAATATCTTGAGGTAATTCATCTTTAGCTTTAATATACCAAGCTCTAATACTCATATAATACTGCTGCATTCTAGTATCATAATCTTGCCTTAGGGATTTTAACTTAGCATTATCAAGATAATCACATAAGTGGTACATGGATTTAATATCACTTGCCATAATGGCTTCAAGATCAAGCTCTTCTTCTAAAAACGGGATGAATTTCTCCAAACTTCTATGCCTGATAAGATCTTTTAAAACACCATAATCTGTAACACCTTCTATTTTGTAACTACCACTTTGAGCTACATTGCCTAATTGGTGATGATGATCGTGATTACTAAATATTATCTTACTTATCTTGGTTGTTATCTTAGCCATTTCACTTTTAGTCAGAGTTACTTTACCCCCTGGGTAAATCAGCTGGAGATAATTGTCTAGTAATTCTTCTGTAGGATTAACTTGATAAGATGTTTTAAGACTATCTAATTTTATTTGCTTAAAATCTTCCTTGAGAAGCTCTTTGATCATAGCAGTGCTTGTTGCTCTTGAAAGATCGGGGGCAGTATGTCTAACTAGACCATCTGCTTCGGGTAAATATCCCAAGTTAATTAATTCTTCAGTTCCATTTAGTAAATTAAATATTAACTCTCCCAATTCCCTCTCCACAATAAATTTACTAGCTCGATAATAGGAGATCCTCTCCGACCAGCTTCTAGCAGACATTACTACTCCGATACTAGTTTGCAGTCCAACTGGCAAGAAATATCTGATCGTATCAAAAACTCTAGCTTTCATTGCCTGTTCGCCAGCTTTATCATTGACCTCATAATATTTCTTGAAAGCTTGCTCGGTCTTGTCTTTTAGACTGGAATAATTATCTAAGGCTTTAAAGTAGATGGATTCATATTCCCCAATTAATGCCTTACTTATCTTGAGATGTGCTGGTAATTTTACAAATCGGGGAGTAGAGAAATCCTGATAACGAGTGGATCTTTCCTGACCAGCATGTACTGGATTAGAATAGAAAAACCTTTGTGCCATAAATATGGGAATGTTTTCCAGACATAGAAATAAATCAGCCATATCCCCAACTGATTTATGACCATAATTAAAAAAGATCGATTCCAGTCTTTTGGCGGCATCCTTACCTGATACATATACCTCCTTAGCAATATCAATTACCGGATCTGCAGATCTACTATATCTTGCTCCTAAAAAAGCATTGATTGAAGGCTGTTTGGCATTGGGATTTTGTAAGAGGGTGTTGACCTTAAGTTCATGCCAATCACTCTCAGAAGAAACAAAGGCAATATGAAGGTCCTTAAAGAATTCTGATTTCATACATGAGAATAATAACTAAATTATTATGCCATGCTAAATCAAATTCTGTCTAATAAAAAAAGCTCTCTATAAATAGAGAGCTTAAATTCTTTAATGATTGGGTCCTTAACGTTTGGAATATTGGGGACCTTTTCTAGCCTTAATCTTTCCTGTATGCTTTCTTTCCACCATTCTGTCATCTCTACTAAGATAACCAGCTTTTTTTAATACGCTTTTGAATTCCTCATCCATTTTGACTAGAGCTCTTGCTAAGGCATGAATGACTGCACCCTTTTGACCATTAACTCCACCACCTTCTGCTCTTACAGTGAAATAGACTTTATCTGCTAGATCTAAAGCTTTCAAAGGAGCCATGATCTCTCTTTGATCATTTTCCCATTTGAAGTACTGTTCCAAAGGTTTGTCATTTATAGTGATCGCACCTTTACCTTCATAGATCCTGACTCCTGCTACAGAGGTCTTCCTTCTTCCTTTAGCGTAATAATATTGTTGTTTCTGATTTTGCATCTTCAAATATCAAATAAATTAGATCTTTACCGCAATTGGTTGCTGAGCATCCAGATCATGTTTGCTATCAGCAAATACTCTTAGATTTCTCAACATTCTTCTGCCCATTTTATTCTTTGGCAACATACCCCAGACTGCCTGCCTCACTACGTAATCTGGTCTTTTTTCCATCATCTGTTCTAAAGTTCTAACTTTAAAACCACCTGGGTAATTGGAATGCCTGTAATACAGTTTCTTATTCCTAGTTGTATCATTAAAATCCATAAGTGAGGCATTAATGACAACTACTCTATCACCACAGAACAAATTATCTGCCTTATATATCTTATTCTTTCCCATTAGGATCCCTGATACTACTGATGCTAATTTACCCAATCTGACATTCATGGCATCAACGAGCATCCATTCTGTTTTTAATTCACTTTCTTTAATACTTCTTGTTTTATTCATGATTAAATTCCTGATCTAGTTTTAATTTTGGAAGCTGAAACATTGCCAGCCACTTGAGCTGTAGCTGATAGATCCTTAGCTGCTAGAGTTTTAGTCTCTTTTGTTTCAGTTTTTACTTCCTTTTTATCACTTTTAGCTACTTTCTTACCAATTTCTTTGTAAACATAACCTTTAACCATCATTTTAACCATAGGAGTAGCATCACCCTTACGAACATTCAAGTTGTAAAGCTTAACAAAACCACTGTTTTCCTTTTCATAACGCTTGGCATAAATGGCTAATAATTTTTCTACAGCATTTTCATTGCCTAGCTTTAAAGTTAATAGATGTCTCTTACTATTCTCACTTCTATCGCTTTTAACTATAGAGATGAGTTTATCGAATTCTCCAATTACTAACTTCGATTTTGGTTTACTGGTAGTTAAATGTTCATAGATAATAAGATCACTAAGAAGATTCTTTT
The DNA here is from genome assembly GCA_029567095.1 of bacterium. Lineage (GTDB taxonomy): Bacteria > Patescibacteriota > Dojkabacteria > B142 > OLB20 > JAKQLP01. Next base: position 10,651 of record JAKQLP010000074.1, on the reverse strand, counting down.
GTAAACTCCTCCTATGTGAAGCTTTAATACCTACTTTTGAAATATTAGTTTTACTATTCATCTTAATCCATTAAACTTAGGTTATTGGCTGCAAGAACTTCCTGTAATTCACCAAGAGATTTCTTGCCCATACCTCTAAAATTAGCTACTTCATCTAATCTATACCTAGTTAGATCATTTAAATTAGTGATGCCGGCATTAAGTAAAGCATTACTTAATCTGGTGGATAGATTTAATTCTCCAATCAAAATTCTTTTCTCTTCCTTTGGTTCCAGATCCTCTTCCACTTTGGTCATTTCTTTTAGCATATCAGAGTCTCCACCTAAAAGATCTACCATTCTGTTGGCGATACTGTCATATATCTCGGCTGCTTTAAGCATAGCTTGAGAAGGAGAAACTGTTCCATCGGTTATAATGGTTAGATCGATCTGATCATAATTAGTTTCCTTACCAACTCTAGTCTTACTTAATTCAACCTGAACTTTCTTAACTGGAGAATAGATGGCATCTAAAGGAATTAATCCTAATTCTTCTCTTAATTCTTCATTAGGATATGCATAACCTACACCAGGTTCAACTGTTGCTTCCATATTCAAAGTAATATCACTTGTTAAGTGAGCAATTACAACATCTGGATTTATGATCTCAACTTCTGCCGGTTTATCAAAATCATTAGCTGAAACTTCAGTTACCTTACCTTTTTTACCTTTAACTTCCAGCTTCATAATTCTTTTTTCATTACCGTGTAATTTGATCGACAATTCCTTTAATTTCAAGATCATTGTCAAAACATCCTCCTGTAACCCTTCCATGGTTGCATATTCATGCTTCACTCCATCGATCTTGACTGCAGTTATAGCTGCACCAGGAATTGAAGATAGTAATAATCTTCTTAAAGTATTGGAAATGGTGACACCATATCCCTTGGGCAGAGGTCCAATTTTGTATTTACCACTTTTGGCATCCTCCTGCTCCTTTGTTATTTTAAATAAATCGAGACCTATCATGTTTTAAATCCTGATAAAAATTATTGTCTTGAGTAAAGTTCAATTATCAACTGTTCATTTATACCCTGGTCCATCATTTCTCTAGTTGGTAATGATTCTACCTTACCATTCTCTAGCCATTTGGGGGTATTCCTCTTGGCAGCCTTATTCTCAGTTGAAATTAACTGTACCATTGGTGACTTTAAAAATCTCTGTGCATATTCAACACTATCACCCGGTTTCAATGTCATGGAAGGAATAGATGCTTTCTCGCCATTCACTTTAATATGACCATGTGTAACAAATTGTCTGGCTTGGAAAATATTTTTGGCAAGTCCCATTTTATAGACTACATTATCAAGTCTTAATTCTAATAATTGTAATAATCTTAGACCTGTATTACCTGTAGCTTTTGTTGCTTGAGTGTAAATATTTCTAAATTGCTTCTCTAAAATGCCATACATTCTTTTTACCTTCTGCTTTTCTCTGAACTGAACAGCATAGTTAGAAGCTCTACCTCTACTTACTGGATGTTGACCAGGTAGTGTAGGTCTTTTTCTCCATTTATTATCACCAAAGAGATCGTAGTTTTCTCTTCTTGATAATTTCCATTTCGGTCCGGTATATCTTGCCATAATTTACTAATTTGAAAAAATTTATGCTCTAGGTAACTTCCTAGGTGTTACTCCGCCATGTGGCACTGGAGTAAAATCTGATAAAGAACTAATACTAAGTCCTGCTGAACGTAATCCCTTTACTGCCGCTTGTCTGCCCATCCCTGCTCCTTTGATCACAACCATGGCTTCTCTTACTCCATACTTCTGTGCTTTCATTACGGCATCCTCTGCAGCTTTGGTTGCAGCATAAGCTGTACTCTTTTTAGAACCTGAAAAGCCCACCATACCTGGGGAACTTTGAACCAATACATTACCATCATAATCAGCAATAGTAACAATGGTATTGTTATATGTTGATTTAATGAAAACCTTCACTTTTGGTGTTAATGCTTTCTTTTTCTTTGGGGCCTTTTTTGCTTCTTTGGCCTTTGTATTTTGTTTTTGTGCTTTAGCTGCCACTTATGTCTAGTTTAATAAAAATAAGATAGAAAAAATAGACTATGTCTTTTCCAGTTTCCTCTTCAATCCACCAACTGCAATATTCTTACCTTTCCTGGTAATAGCATTTGTTCTGGTCCTTTGTCCGCGCACAGGTAAACCAAGTTTATGTCTATTACCTCTATAGCTTTTGATATCCTTTAATCTTTTAATATCTCTAAAGATCTTCTGTCTTAAATCCCCCTCAATTACTAATGTCTTTATTTGATTGGCAAGTCTTTGTACTTCAGCCTCTGATAGATCCTTTATCCTGGTATCGGGTGATACATTGGTTAATTTTAGGATTTTAGCTGCAGTGGCTGGACCAATACCAAAAATATAGGTCAAACCTATTTCAGCTCTTTTTTCATTTGGTAACTCAACTCCTGCAATTCTAGCCATTTTAATAGTTTACTAAAATATATATTTAACCCTGTCTTTGTTTATGACGGGCATTTCTTTTGCAATAAACATAAACAACTCTTTTTCCTGCCTTGTTCCTTCTTTGAACAAAATAACAGTATTCACATCTTTTTTTAACCGAGGCTTTTACTTTCATGTTAGTAACGATAAATAATCCTGCCTTTAGTTAGATCATAAGGTGATATTTCCATATCAACCTGGTCTCCAACCATCAGCTTAATATAATGCATCCTCATTTTGCCAGAGATATAAGCCATTATGACATGGTCTTTCCCGGCAATATTGATACCTACCCTGAACTTAGTCCCAGGAAGGGTTTCTAATACTGTGCCCTTCACTTTTATAGTTTTTCTGGGATCAGTGATCATCAAATATTGTAAATATCAATTAATTTATAAGAGCCAAAAAGAAATAATCAGCGAAAAATCTGATTATGCCATTATAGCAAAGACGGCTCTGGTATTCAATAGAAACCGTCTATATTCTATTTGAACTGATCGTAACTTCTAGTTACAGCCACAGATTTGATCTGTCGCAAGGTATCTATTACAACTCCAACTACAATCAACAAACTTGTACCTCCAATTCCACTAAATAATGACAAGTTAGCTCCATTTGGCATTAAGCGTAACAAACTAGGTATTAAACTGACTACTCCTAAGAATAGAGCTCCCCAGAATGTTAAACGTAATAGTATAGTAATAATATATTTTTCGGTCTCTTTACCGGGCCTAATTCCAGGAATAAATCCACCACTCTTCTTAAGATTATCCGCTGTTTCAGAAGGCTTGAATGTAACTAATGTATAGAAAAAGGTAAAGCCCACAATAAGTATTAAGTAAACGAATTCATATAAGAAAATATTTCCAGCATCTCCGGTTTGATAGGCAGTACCTAAGAAAGAAGATCCTATCTTTTGTCCAAGATTATAAAGGAATGAATCTGTAGCTGTTAAGCTCGTCAATAATTGAGAGATGATCTGGGGAAATGATAATAAAGCTGATGCAAAAATAACAGGCATTACACCTGCCTGATTTATTTTCAAGGGTAAGAAGCTGCTCTGCCCTGCTTGAGAGGCTCTCACTCTACTAGCATATTGTATAGTTATCTTCCTAGTTGATTCAGTAATGAATGTAATTCCATAAACCAAAGCAATTAGAGCAATGATCGCAGCATAAACTACCAGCATATTTGAATTTAACAGGACATTGAAGTTGCCATTATTGAACAAAAGATTCAAATCAGGCTGCACGAATTGGAAGTCTCGTATAGCTAACCCCGGAAGCGTACTCAAAATTGAAATAGTGATTATAATTGAAGTACCATTACCAATACCATATTCTGTTATTAATTCCCCAAGCCACATCAAAACCATACTACCAGCTGTTAAGGCTGCAATCATAGCAATTATATCCAAAGTCGTTATCCCATCTAATAAGCCAGACAATTCGGGTATGGTCTGGGCCACATTCCTCATGACTGTATAGATAACAAAGGCCTGAATAATATTTAGAGGCACTGCTAATATCCTTGTATATGAATTTATAACCCTTCTACCTCTCTCACCCTCCTTTGATAATTCTTCCAGTTTGGGAATTACTGTTTGCATCAACTGTAGAATAATGGAGGCATTAATATATGCTCCTAGACCTATGGCCACAACAGAAGGAGAATCTAATCTACCCCCAGTTACCAATGTAAAAATATTATTTAAAGGATTATTACCAAATACTTCATTGAAGAGTTTTATATCAACACCTGGTAAGGGGACTGCTGCTAATACTCTGTAAACAAGAATTATAAATAGAGTTACTAATACTTTTCTTTGAACATCTTTCGTTCTTAAGGCTGACCAGATGGAATTATTATCTTTAGCGCGATTACGGGGAATCATATTCATGGCACTAGCTCCCTTTCTAAAGGGTCTAGAAACCAAATTCTTCAAATTGGTCCAGAACTTTTTAATACTTAATTTTGCCATTGATTTATTTTATGGTGCAACCTGCTTTCAAGACTAGCTCTTTAGCGGTCTTGGAAAATAACAGATTGTCAAACTCTAATTTCTTGTCAAGACTGCCCTTGGTGACAACTTTTGCTTTTACTGCAGAAGCTTTGATCAATTTCTTGTCTTTTAATGCTTTTAGATCAACTACTGAGCCATTATCGAATACATTTAAAGCTGATAATGTTAAAGTAGCTGTAGCTGCAGTAGTTTTAAAATAGGCTCTAGTAAATCCCTTTAATTTAGGGAGTCTTCGAGAAAGAGGCATTTGACCTCCTTCAAAACCTGGTCTGGGGGAAGCATATCCTGATCTTGATTTGTGACCTTTACTTCCTTTACCTGTTGTATGACCTCCTTTACCGGAGCCATAACCACGACCTTGTCTTTTGCCATCGTTCTTATTAATTTTTGGTAATGTGTTCAACATGATCTTTTAGTTTACTGTTTTAATGATTGTAAAGCCTCGATACAGGCATATGCATTATTAATGGAATTATTGCTTCCAATGACTTTAGTTAAGATATCACCGACACCAACTACTTCTAATACTGCTCTAAGAGCTGATCCGGCAATTACTCCAGTTCCAGGAGCTGCAGGTCTTAACATAATCTTAGCAGCTGCTTTTTTATAGAAAATTGGGTGAGTGATCGTTTTACCTTTCAAATTCACCTGTACCATATTCTTCTTAGCTTTATTGTATGCTTTTGCTTCAGCGCTGATAACATCAGCTCCCTTACCAATTGCGATTCCAACTTTACCTTTCTTATCACCAATAACTAAACAAACACTTAATCTCATTCTTTTACCTCCAGAATAAGTTCTGGCAACTCTTCTTATTGAAACAATTCTCTTCTCAAATTCATTATCCCTTTCTCTTTTATTAAAAGGTTTTCTATCCTTACCTGGTCTTGAGGGTCTTCTCATACCCGGTCTTCTTTGCCCCTCGGGAGCAATATTTGTATTCTCAGCTTTATTTGTTTGTTTTACTTCAGCTTCTGCCATTAGTATTATTAATTAAAATTGAAGTCCTCCCTCACGGGCACCCTCTGCAAGGCTTTTTACCCTGCCATGGAATTTATATCCGCTTCTATCAAAAACTACCTTACTGATCTTCTTCTCTTTGGCAACTTTAGCTAATTCTAATCCAGCCTCTTTTGCCTTTTCTGTTTTAGTTCCTTTCTTGATCTTAACATCTGAAACTGCACAAATACTCTTGCCACTCTCATCATTGATAAGTTGAGCATAAATATGAGTATTACTTCTAAATACGCTTAGTCTTGGTATACTTTTTGTACCAGAAACCTTACCTCTGATCCTTGATTTTCTTTTTTGTCTTCTTAATTCTTTTAATTCCATGTTAAATATTTACTATTTATTTAGATGCAGCAGTTTTTCCTGCTTTTCTCTTAACTTGTTCACCTAGATATCTTACTCCTTTACCCTTATATGGTTCAGGTTTTCTAAGTGTTCTAATTTGAGCAGCAACCTGACCTACCATCTGTTTATCAACTCCAGTTATTGAAATAGTTGTTTCATCGATCATTTTAACATCAATACCCGCTGGAGCTTTGTAAAGGACCTTATGAGAGAATCCTAAACTCAACTCAATATCATTTCCCTTTTGAGCTCCTCTATAACCAACTCCATGAATTTCCAATTTCTTTTCATATACTTTGCCAACACCATCTACCATATTAGCGATCAAGCTTCTGTATAATCCATGATAAGCTCTTATCTGAGGCTCATCAGAATCTCTACTTACTGTAATCTCATTTTCTTTAACTTCAACTTTGACCCCAGGTCTAATATCCTGTGTTAATTCCCCTAAAGGGCCATTTACTTTAACGATTTGATTACCATAGTTACCTCCGTCCTCTACTGTTACAGTAACTTTTTCTGGTATTGTGATTGTTTTATTACCTATTTTCGACATGATTTACCAAATATTGCATAGATATTCTCCCCCAATCTTTTCCATTCTGGCTTGTTTTCCAGTCATTATACCTTTGGAGGTAGAAAAAATATTAATACCTAAGCCATTAATAACCTTAGGAATATCCTGATAGCTCATATATATTCTGACTCCAGGTTTACTAACTCTTTCCAAAATTCTAATAGCAGGCTTCTTATTGATATATTTTAAACTAACAAGGATCTGATTCTCTTCAGCTTTAAACTCTTCAATATATCCTTCCTTTTTCAATATTTCCAGGATAGACTGACTCATTTTAGACTTGCTGACCAATACTTCCTTTTTAGCGGCATTGTTAGCATTTCTTATTCTACTTAATAGGTCTGCAATTGTATCGTTTACCATTAATATGAACTAATAAATAATTACCAGGAAGATTTGATCATACCGGGAATGTTCCCTTCATGAGCTTTCTTCCTTAAACAATGTCTGCACATCTTAAACATCTTGTAGTACGCTCTGGATCTTCCACAGATCACACATCTATTGAATACTCTGGTTGAGTATTTGCTTTTAGTTTTTAATTGTCTATGTTTTGCTTCTTGTGCAGCTGTTGACATTAGTTATCTATAATAAATTATCGTTTCTTTTGAAAAGGCATTCCTAATTTCTCAAGCAATAATCTTGCCTGATCATCATTACCTGTATTTGTACAAATTATTACTTGTAACCCTCTTAATTTACTTACCTTTGTAGCATCAACCTCGGGAAATACAGTATGCTCTTTAATACCTACTGCATAATTACCTCTGCCGTCAAATGATTTTACAGGTACTCCTCTGAAATCTTTAATTCTAGGTAAAACGATTGAAATTAGTCTATCCAAGAAATACCACATCATATCACCTCTTAAAGTAACTTTAACTCCAATTGGCATATTCTCTCTGATCTTAAAGTTAGAAATAGCTTTCCTTGTCATGGTAACAACCGGTTTTTGACCAGCTATCATGGCTACATCTCTAACCATTTCATCAATGATATCCTTATTCAGCTTTGCTTCACCTAGACCAGAATTAATAACGATCTTGGTCAACCTTGGTAAAGCCATTACATTCTTAACATCAAGTTCCTTCTGTAATTCTTTAGCAATTTCTAAGTATTTAATTTTTAATCTAGCATTTTCTTTTTCCATTTTTTTAAATTGTTTTTCCTGTTTTTTTAGAAATTCTAACTCTCTTTCCTTCCTCCATCTTATATCCTACTCTTACTGTTTTATCATCTTCAAGTAACATTAGTTTCGAAACACTTATTAATCCTTCAATCTTTTTTAATCCACCCTTATTTTTCTCGCTGTTCTTCTTTTCAAATACTGTAATCATGTTCACTCCACTTACAATAACTTTATTCTTTCTTCTATCGACCATTTCTACAGAACCGATCTTGCCTTTATCTTTCCCACTTATTACTTTTACTTTATCTCCTTTTTTGATCTTCATGATTACAATACTTCTGGTGCTAAACTAATTATCTTGGCGTAGCCTAATTCCTTGAGCTCTCTAGCTACAGGTCCAAAGATACGTGATCCTTTAGGATCCTTCTTTTCTTTATCAATGATTACAGCAGCATTATCATCAAATCTAATATATGAACCATCTTTTCTTCTAACTTCTTTATGTGTTCTAACTATAACTGCATATATTACATCACCTTTCTTAAGAGTTCCATTAGGAATTGCTTCTTTTATGGAAGCACTTACAATATCTCCAATAGTACCTGATTTTTGAAAGGTTCCACCTTTACCTTTACCAAGTATCTGGATAACCATGATTTCTTTGGCTCCGCTATTATCTGCTACTTTTAATCTGGTCTGTGATTGTATCATATTAAACTACTTTCTTCACTAAATAGAAAGATTTATTCTTACTTAAGGGTCTGCCTTCCTGAATAATTACATTATCTCCAATCTGCATCCCTTCCTTATCTGTATGTACTAAGAAATTCTTATGTGATTTAACGATCTTTTTATACAAAGGATGAGTTGTTTTGATCTCAACTCTAACTTTAACGGTATTCATACCACTTACCTGTATGATCTTACCTTGCATTCTTTTCTTGTTTTTAGTTTCTTTCTTGGTCATTTTTATTTCTTAATATTATTTCTTAGTTTCGGTTTCAACCTCTTCTTTAACTGTTTCTTGAGGTTGCTCCAAACTCTTTTGATTTATTAAGGTCAAAATCCTGGCAATATCTCTTCGCATTAATTTTACTTTACCTGTATCTTTTTCTTTACCACTTTTTAATTCCAACTCGTATGTATGTAATTTGAGTCTTTTATCGTTAAGTGTTGTAACTAATTCTTCTATTGTTTTGGCCTTTAATTTCTCGATTTTCATATTAATTTTCTTTAGCTATTACTTTTGTTAATACTGGTAGTTTTTGTCCTGCTTTTCTAAATGCCTCTAAGGCTACTTCTTCTGGTACACCACTAATTTCAAATAATATTCTTCCAGGTTTGACAACAGCAACATATCCTTGTACTTCTCCTTTACCTTTACCCATTCTAACTTCAGCTGGTTTAGCAGAGTAAGAATGATCAGGAAAGACCTTGATCCATAATTTACCTTTTCTCTTCATCTCTCTTACAATAACTTTACGAGCAGATTCAATTTGATTTCCTTTTAACCAGGCTCTGTCCAAAGTTTGTAAACCCCATTCGCCCATGCTTAAATTATTGCCTCTTAAAGCAACACCTCTATTTTTGCCTCTAAATACTTTTCTATGTTTTACTCTTTTAGGTTCTAACATTGCTATTAATCATTTTCAATATTAAGTTTCTCTCCGGTAAAGACCCAGACTTTAATTCCATGCTTACCAGCATTAGGAACCATTGCTTCGATTTGAATATAATCGACATCGGCTCTTAAAGTCTGTAATGGTACTGTCCCAAACTGGAACTTCTCAGTTCTAGCTATCTCAGCTCCTTTAATCCTACCACTCACCCATACTCTAACTCCTTTAACAAAGTTAGAATTTTTGGCATTCTCTAGTTCTCTGCTTACTGCATATTTAGGAACAATACGTCTTTCTAATTGAGCTTTAATATTATCTGCAATTAATTTTGCAGAAGCTTCAGGTTTTTTAACTTCAAAAATTTTTAAATCAACATCACCTTTGATCATTTTCTTCAAGTTTGACTTCAATTCTTCAATACCAGCTCCACCTCTTCCAATCACAATACCAGGTCTCGCTACTTTGATCTCAACTAGCACCTTATTCATAGATCTTTTAATCTTGACCTCAGCAACTCCAGCATTAACTAATTTCTTACTTACGAATTCCTTAACTTTTAGATCTTCATGTAAATAATCGCCGAACTGCTCTTTGGTGGCATACCACATTGAGCTCCAGCCCTTATTGACTCCTGTTCTATATGCTGTTGGATTGACTTTATGTCCCATTTTATTTTTTACTAGTTACTTTTTTAGATACTTTAGTCCCTTTGGACTTGGTTTTAGTTTCTGATTTAACTGCTTTCTCTTCAACTTTTTTAACTGCTTTCTCTTCTTTTACTTCTGTTCTTGATACACCAATAGTTATATGACTATTTCTTTTCAAGATAGATCGATATCTTCCTCTTGCTGCAGGTCTACCTCTTTTGTATGTCTGAGCTTCGTCTACATATATTTCAGCTACTACTAATTCCTTTTTATCCCAGCCTTCATTATGTACAGCATTGGCAATTGCAGAATTAAGAGTTTTCAAGATATCTCTTGAAGCTGTTTTGTTAGTGATCTGTAATATTGCTTCAGCTTTACTAACATGAGCTCCTCTTATTAAATCAGCAACTAATCTTACTTTTTGAGCTGAGATCAAACAATTATTAAATTTTGCATATACTCTTTTTTCCATATTTTAGTCTTTAAGCACTCTACCCATAGTTCCAGTACTCTTAGCGATTTTACCTTTCTTAGAGTGTCCTGTAAATTTGCGGGTTATTGTAAATTCTCCTAATTTATGTCCGACCATGGACTCTGTTACAAATACCTTGATAAATTCCTTGCCATTATATACTTCAAAATTAACTCCAACCATTTCTGGTGAAATTGAGGAACTTCGAGACCATGTTCTAATGGCTTTAGCGCTTCCTGTTTCTCTTGCTTTATTAACTTTTTCTAATAGTTTTGGATCAACATATGGACCCTTTTTTAATGATCTGGACATGCTTTTATATTAT
>JAKQLP010000057.1 GCA_029567095.1 bacterium | reverse complement strand
ATTGATTACCTTGCCAATGACCAATTCTCAGATCAAGAATGCTGAAAAGAATAAGGATCTGCAAGTAAAGTTCAAAGAGCTTAAGAAGAAGTATAAGCATAATCAGGAGAAATTAACTCAAGAGATGGCCAAATTACAGGCAGAAGTACTGCCAGGGCAATTAGGAGGCTGTTTATCCATAATCATATTCATTGTGCTTTTTATTCAGATCAGAGGGGTGATTTTGGATCTAGTTAATAGAGGGTTCCATGCCTATAACGAAGTTGCTTATACTCAAAATCTGGAGAAGAAAGAAGATTTTGTAAAGTACAATCTAGTTGAACCTTTACCTTATGGGAAAAATACGATTCAACTGAATGTAACTGCCAGTAACGGCAAAATAATAAATAAGTTCTATGAATTTGAAGTTGTTGAAAATAAAGCTGCTAGAATCGAGGAATTAAAGACTGAATTAAATAATCGAACAGAGGAGCAGAAGAGTGAGTCTGTGAAGTTAGCTGAGGAAAGAGCAAAGGCGGAAAGAGATTCGGATATTGCAATATATAATAAAGATTTGGAAGCAGGTATTACCAATGTTACTTTGGGACAGTTTTTGATTTTCACAACAGATAGTGCCAGGGTAGATATTATTGAGAATAATATGCCTGATCTCACTTTCTATATTCGACCTCCCTCAAATGAGACCATTGTTACTGATAATACCACAATGTTTGTTAATGGTAATGATGTAACTAGTGCATTAGAAGTACAACAAGGAGATAGACTAAATCTGGAGTTTGCCGGTGTAAATTTATCAAAAGTAGCCAGTGATTTTGATATTTTTAACTTAGCCATAACAGCCCCATATATATTGTTATCGGTAGGTAGTGGGGTTGCTCAATACTTTGTAAGTAAGCTTTATGCAGCTGGTAATACCCAAACTGCTTCAACTCCCAAAAAGGATGATAAGAAGGGTAAGAAGAAAAAGGAAGATGAAGATGAGCCTGATTTTGCAGAAATAATGGCAGAATCATCAAAACAAATGAATTTAATTTTCCCAATATTTACTGTATTTATCTCCCTGGGATATTTTGGGGGAGCCTCTTTCATTCCAATGGGCGTAACTCTTTTCTGGACTGCACAGAACACCTTTGTTATAATTCAACAGGTATATGTGCAAAGGGAAAACATTAAAGAGAAGCTTAGTGAAAGAATTAATAAGGTAAGGCTTTACTGGAATAAAGCAGACTAAATGTATAATCATTCAATTTTAAAAAATGGAAGATAACAAAATAATTGAGATAGCAACAGCACAGATTGATGAGTTCTTAACTCAACTTGGATTAGAGGCTGAGCTTAAAATAGATTTTATGGAAGCAGATTCTAAAGAAGAGGTTGCTTATCGCTACCTATTAATTGAACTGCAGGGAGAACACCTCTCAGAGCTGATTGGATTCCATGGCAAAATGTTGGAATCTTTACAAAATGTATTGGGCTTGTTCATGAATAAAGCTTTAGAAAACAAAGAGGTAAGAGTATTGCTTGATATTAATAATTACCGTGATAAAAGGACTGAGTATCTCACACGATATGCTCAAAGGGCTGCTGAAGAAGTTAGAATGAATAAACAACCAATGGAGCTTCCTCCAATGAAGCCTTTTGAAAGAAGGATCATTCATATGGTATTGAAAGACGATCCTGAATTGATAACAGAGAGTCTGGGCGAGGGGGAGGACAGGAGAGTTGTAATTAAATCAAAATAACTATATTTTTTTATTTTTTTCAAAATGGTACTTAAAGCACAATCAAGAGAGGTTGTTGGAAAGAAGGTCAAGAATCTTCGAGCCCAGAACATGGTCCCTGCTTCTGTTTATGGTCCTAAACAACCAAGTCTCAATATAGCTCTTCCTAAGCTTGATTTCATCAAGCTTTATAAAGAAGTGGGCTATTCAAATTTATTTGAGTTGGAAATGCCTGATGGCAAGAAATTCAATGCGCTTCTTAAGGAAGTGCAATTCGATTATCTTGGTAATGAGGTGATCCATGTCAGCATATATAAGGTGGATATGGAACAAAAGATCGTTACCAACATCCCTCTTACATTCACTGGTGTGTCCTTAGCTATTAAGAACAACCTGGGATTACTAGTGACCCCTGTTTCAACAGTGGAGATCACCTGTTTACCAGGCAAAATCCCTTCCGAACTAGTTGTAGATATCTCTAAACTAGACAATGTTGGAGATAATATCTTCTTAAAAGATATTGATCTAGGTGAGGGAGTAGAGCTGGTAGGAACTCATGCCAAAGATATTGTTATAGCATCTATTGCTGCTCCTCAAAAGACTATTGAAGAGGAGACTCCTGCTGCTGCAACAACTGAGGCTGCTGCTGAAGGTGAAGCTGCTCCAGCCGAAACTACAGAAGAGGAATAATAATCCTTTTTTATAAATTTAAAACCCTTCCTTAAAAGGAAGGGTTTTTTATATGATTGACACAACACCCCTTCTGTTATAACTTTAAATATATTTAATGGAGTTTATGGCAGCACCCCAAACAGATGATTTAGCTAATGTTGCTTCAGAAGAAATAGCCGAGATCGATGCTCTGGTCCAAAAAGTATTGGATGCTAATCTGCCTGAGGAATTAAAGACCAGATCTCTTAATATGCTTAACAGGTTAAAAAGGCTTGCTAAGTATGGGTATTTCTCTAAAGAATTTGAGCCGGTAGAAAAATTCATAGGCTGGGTCATCAGGATCCCTTGGGGAAAATTATCCGTAGATAATTTGGATCTGGAACGTGTCCAAAAGCAATTGGATAGTACTCATTACGGCTTGCAGGGTGTAAAAGAGAGGATCCTTGAGTATGTAGCTATGCTTAATTTGTTAACAAAACAGGAAAAAGGGGAGCCTATAGAACCGATCAATTCAGTTCCAGTTGCAAGTGGGGATCCTTCTAAGCCTGTACTCCCACCCGAAGTTCTTGCTCAACCTCCAGCGCCTGCAGTAGTTGCAGAGAAACCTGAAGTAAAGACTAATGCAATAAATAAAGCTCCTGTCATTTGCTTTGTTGGGGTCCAGGGTATTGGAAAAACTTCCATTGCCAAATCAATTGCGGCAGCATTAGGTAGAAAATTCATTCGTATTCCTTTAGGAGGACTGGCAAATGTAACTGAATTAAGGGGAGTTGTAAAAAGTGAAGTTAATTCAGAACCAGGTCAGATAATTAAATCTTTCATCAGATCGGAAGTAATGAATCCTTTAATACTGTTAGATGAAATTGATAAAGTCTCTAAGGAGAATTCTGTTCAAGCAGATGTAATGGCGGTTTTACTTGAGATACTAGATCCTGAACAGAATTATTCATTTGTGGATCATTATTTGGATTATCCTGTTGATCTGAGTAAATGTATCTTTATCTGTACCGCTAATAATCTGGGCGGAATATCTGCTGCTTTACTAGACAGGTTGGAAGTGATCCGTATGATCTCCTACAGTGATGAGGAAAAGATACAGATTGCCAGAAACTATTTACTGCCTCATGTAATGGATGAGGCTGGTCTTACCAAAGAAAATATTATATTCGATGATGATGTTTGGCCTTTAGTCATCAGACCCATGGGATTTGATGCAGGAATCAGACAGCTGGAAAGAACCTTGAAAATGTTCGTACGCAAGATCGCTAAAAAGATTGTTCTTAAAGAGGGGAGTAGCTTTAGAATAACCAAGGATAACTTCAAGGAGTATATTCCTCTTGATATTGGAGTTTTCTCTTAAATCCAGGATTTATTTCTTTTGAGTTGTGGAATACTTTTTGTACTCTTTATCCTCACGCATTACCTCTTCAACAGCTCTTCTTACTACTTGAGCCTTATGCATTCTGCGATTTTCAGAAGCCCATTGTAGATAGCTATCGATTTCTGGAGAAATGATAAGAATAAATTTGGTATCAATTACCTTTTTAACCTGATCAAGATATTGATTTATTGATGAGGCTAGAGTTTTTTGGTCATATTCAACAAATGTCAGGAGCTTGCTTTTAGCAGCAAAATCCCAGAACTCTTCTTTGGTTTTATTGCTTTTTGCTTCTACAAGAGCCAATACGGGTTTCTTTTCACTTAGAGCTGTGGCTACTAAGAAGCCGATCCCATTGGCAGGGTTACTAGCTTCAACTACTAAGAAATCAATCTTTTTTAGTTGAGAAATTAGTTTTTGATAATCACGAGCAGCCAGTTCACTATTTTTAGCAGCAGATAGTTTGAACTGTATTATCCTATTCCCTGAATTTTCAAATTGGGAAGCTATTTCATTGTAATTTTTATTCAGTTTTGGGTCAGTTTGGGAATAGACGAATAATACCTTCATTCGACCAAAATAATATGTAATCTAATTGTGATTATATATCAGATATTTATCTCCTGTCAATTGTTCCCGTTATTTCTACTATTTACCTGGGAGCCATTTTACTGATACACTATTAAGACTTTGAATAATTATTAAATGGGTTTGAATCTCTTTAATATCTTTAAAAAGCCCCAAAAAGATGGAGAGGTAATGGTTGCTCTGGATATTGGGACCGAATACGTGAAGGCTATATTATTCAATATTGATAGCATCGAAAGGCGTATCAATGTAAAAGGATATGGTCGTTGCAGACAGCATACAAATGCTATGCAAGGCGCGATGATAATCAATATCGAGAATGTAACCACCGCTTGTGATATGGCTATAGGCTCAGCTATTGCTAATGCTGAAAAATTCCTAAATGATCCTTCGAAGAGTCAAAAAATGTTAATTCCCAGGAAAGTGATCATTGGTATTGCTGGTGAACTGGTAAGGGGTGTCACTATCATGGCTGATTACGAAAGAGAAGATCCAAAAGCCAAGATCAACCAGAAGGAGCTTGATGAAGTAATAAAACATATTAAAGAGCAGGCATTTAATGATGCTTTAGTTGATATTGCTGAAGATATCGGGGTCCAGTCAGGTTCTTTAGAGGAAATTAATACCAAAATAAATGCCACATATATTGATGGCGTTAAGGTGGATGAGCCAATAGATTTTACTGGGAAGAACATTACATATCGAGTATTTGCCACTTTTGCTCCCTCACTACATATTAATTCCTTAAAGCAGGTAGCAAAAAATCTTAATTTGGAGGTCATTAATATTGAAGTGGAGCCATATGCTGTTGCTAGAGCAATTGACGGCGGGCGAAAGGATGATTATGCAGCAATAATACTTGATATTGGCGGTGGTACAACAGATATTGCTTTAATAGATAAAGGAGTCGTAGTGGGGACCAAAATGTTCGCATTCGGAGGAAGGGTCTATACTAAAAGGATCGCGCATGATCTTAAAAAAGAATTGAACAAAGCAGAAGAATTGAAATTAGATTATTCTAAAGGGAAATTACCAAAGGTTGAGGCAGAAGTGGTTAAAAAAGCTTTAGGCAAAGACACTCAAATTTGGGCAGATGGGGTTGAACTTGGCCTAAGGGAGATAGAAGATGTTGAAACCTATCCCAGTGTAATATATTTATGTGGAGGTGCCAGTGCTCTCCCGGAGATCAGGACTGCTTTGTTAGAGCATGCCTGGTTGCAGGTATTGCCTTTCACTAGGTTCCCTAAAGTTACTTTTCTTTATCCTAAACAATTAGATGAGATCGTTGATGAAACAAGAGCAATCAATGATCCAATGGATGTAACACCTCTGGCCTTAGCTAGAATGGTCCTGGAGAATAATAAATAACTTAATAATATATGGTAGCTAATAAAACAGTAAAAATATTCATAGAGCCGGACGAGGAAATCGTATTTATACTTGAAAAGATTATGCAGGCCGGTTCATCAAGAGTGATTTTGATAGTCCCTTCTACTGCAGCATTAATTAGCAGTGCGGTTAGTTTAAAGATCCTGTCCAGACGACTTGTGGATACTCCTATTCTTTCTGTATTGGTTTGTGACAATGAGGGAGCAAGCGGACTTGCTAAGAAAGCAAATCTGATGATGTGTAAGAAGGTCAGCGCAGTTACTAAAGAGGTTTGGTTAGAGACAAAATCTTTGAAAGAAACACAGAAACAGGAGATGAATAGATTAAAAGCAGAATTATTAGGGGAGCGCAAAGAAGAAGTAATATCAGATCAGGATCTTAATGAAGTTGAGGCCCCTAATGAGGATCCCACTCCTGTAAAAGCTAAAATCATTGATGAACCTGTGCCCATGGTAGCGCCAGTGATAACAGCCAAACCAAGACTTAAAGGAAGAGTGGTGGATATTGGTAAATTGAAGATCTATAGTGGAGGTGACATCAAGGAGAATCAGGAATTACTCAATTTGATCAGGGATAGAAAAAAAGATGGAAAAGTAGTAAACTTAACACTTGATGAAGCTTCAGATGATAATAGCGAGGATATGGATACTAGGAAAAAAGGCCTTTTAGGCCAAGATGTTATTGAGGAACTTAATAGTGCCGGGGATACTTTTAGAACAAGAACCACAAAAAGAGCTTCATCAGGGATCTCAAATTTCTTCGGGAAAATATCAGCTTTCTTTAAAGCGGTTTCAATTAAAAAGGTATTACTAGGATTTGGCATAGCCCTAATTGCCTTCTTTGTTGTCTCTTATCTATTCTTTGTTTCGGTTGATATCTCAATTACTCTTAGCGAGAACAAGATTTCTGCTAAGACAAGCATCACTGCTAAAACAGAAGCTAAAGAAGTGGACACTGCAGGATCGATCATCCCGGCTATGAGCATTACTAAAGAAAACACATCATCTTCCGAGGCACAGACCACAGGCATAGGTTATACAGGTGAATATGCTCAGGGAACAGCCTCCTTTATTAATACCTCATCTTCGCCAGTTACTATAAAAGCGGGGACTCAAATTTCCTTAAATTCCAACACACAATTGAAATACACAATAGCTGAGGACTTAGTGATCGGGGCTCAGGGAGCAACAACAAAGCTAATCAAAGCTGTAAACTTTGGAGAAGAATACAATATTAAAGAAACATTGCAGGAATTTACAGCCACTGGTCATAGTGACATTGCTGTATCAAATATCACTCAAATCAGTGGTGGGACAAAGAGCGAAGTTAAAGTCCTATCGAAAGAAGACATCGAAAGTTTGAAGGCTAGTATGGAAGAGCAGCTGAAAAGTGTATTAATTAATGATATGAAGTTGATTTTAAATGAAGATGATATCCTATTAACCGGCAGTGAGAAATTTAGTGTTGTAACTTTTACTACCAGTAAAAATGAAAATGATCAAACTGACACATTCACCGCAGATCTTAAAATGACTCTAACAGCAATGAAGGTCCTTAAAAGTGATATTAAATTATTATTAGCTGACAAAGTTAAGACTGAAAATAGTGTTGATAAAGTTCAGGTGTCTGACCCAGTGGTAGAGAACTTAACTATTGCAGAAAATTCTGCAACTTTTGATGTTAGAGCTAATGCAGATACAGCAAATGATGTTGATCTGGAAGTATTAAAACAGGAAATTGCAGGTAAAGGCGTACTTGAGGCTAAAGATTATATTAAAAATCTTAGTGGAGTGGAGGATGTCAGGATAAGATACACACCTGCATACATACCACAGAGCTTACAAAAAATTCCTGATGATCTTTCCAAGATCAGCATGCAAAAAAATACAGTCCTTGAGTAAATATTTAGGTCCAGTTTGTTCTTCCGATATTCTTTCTTGACAATGATTAAGCTTCTGCTTTACAATTACGGATAGCAATCTAAGCTTCTAAGTGCTAATTTTTATTTGTTAATTTTATTCTTTATGTCTAAGCCAAAATTAACCCCCATTGGTGGGAACATCTTGGTAAAACCAGTAAGCGAAGAGAAGACTTCTGCAGCAGGTATAGTTTTACCAGATACAATAGATAAGGAGAAGCCTCAAAAAGGCAAAGTTATTGCTTTAGGTACAGGTAAACTTAGTCATGATGGAAAAAAGATCGGATTCAGTGTTAAAGAGGGAGATGTTGTTATTTTCAAGAAATATTCTCCAGATGAAATAACAGTGGATGGAGAAGACTATCTAATAATGGAAGAAGATGCCATTTTGGCAGTAATTAAATGATTTAATTGTTAAATTTAAATAATCATGGCAAAAAGAATAGTTTTTGATGATCAAGCCCGACATAAGATCAAACAGGGTGTTGATAATTTAGCAAATGCAGTTAAAGTTACATTAGGCCCCAAAGGCAGAAATGTATTGATAGAAAAATCTTATGGAGCACCACAGATAACTAAAGATGGTGTAACCATTGCCAAGGAAATCGATCTGGAAGACAAATTAGAGAATATTGGAGCCCAAACAGTTAAAGAAGCAGCAACTAAAACTGTGGAACGTGCAGGAGACGGGACCACTACTGCTGTGGTCTTGGCTCAGGCTATTATTAATCATGCTTTTAAAAATATTACATCTGGAGCTAATCCTATGCAGATCAGTACCGGAATGGAGAAGGCTTACCAAGCAATAGTGGCTGAATTAAAGAAGATGAGCAAGCCGGTAAAGAATAAGGATGAGATCCAAAAAGTGGCTATGGTCTCAGCAAATAATGATCAGGAAATCGGTGAGATCATTGCTAATGTCATGGACAAAGTGGGTCGTGAGGGGGTTGTTACTGTGGAGGAAGGGCAAACCTTTGGGATAGTAGAGAAGTATGTGGAGGGTATGCAATTCGATAAAGGATATATATCCCCATACTTTGTAACTAATCCAGATTCTCTAACAGCTGAGATCAAAGATCCATATATTATTATCACTGATGGAAAAATCTCTGCCGTTAAGGACATGCTGCCAGTTTTGGAAAAGGTGGCTGCATCTGGTAAGAAAGATTTTGTCATCATTGCAGATGAGATCGACGGAGAAGCATTAGCAACATTGATAGTGAATAAACTAAAAGGCATTTTGAATGTTGTTGCTGTTAAAGCTCCTGCTTTTGGTGATAGAAGGAAAGAAATGCTTAAAGACATTGCTGTTCTTACAGGAGGCTCTTTGATCTCCGAGGAATTAGGCAAGAAATTGGAGACCGCTGAACTAGAGGATCTGGGTAGAGCAGAAAAAGTAATTGCTGGTAAGGAGGAAACAACAATTGTTAATGGTAAAGGTGAGAAAACTAGTATTGACGCTAGGATCTCTCAAATTAGAAACGAGATCGATAAGACCGACTCAGATTATGATAGAGAAAAATTACAGGAGAGATTAGCAAAATTAACTGGAGGAGTCGCAGTTATCCAGGTCGGAGCTGCTACAGAGGTGGAAATGAAGGAAAGAAAGGATAGGCTCGATGATGCTTTGCAGGCAACTAGAGCTGCAGTCGAAGAAGGAGTAGTTAGTGGAGGAGGCGTCGCTCTCATTGATGCTAAAGAAGTATTAAGTTCAGTCAAGGTGGAAGGTGATGAAAAAATTGCCATTGATATTTTAAAAAGAGCATTAGAAGAACCGGTCAGGATCATAGCGGAAAACGCCGGCAAAGAAGGTGCTGTAATAGTTAATGAGGTTGGCAACGGCAAAGGATATGATGCCAGAAATGATAAGTTCGTTAACATGATTGACGCTGGTATCATCGATCCGGTCAAGGTCACCAGATTAGCCTTAGAAAATGCTATTTCTGTTGCCAGAATGTTGATCACTACTCAGGCTGTAGTTGTGGAGATCCCCAAAAAGGATGATCCTAAAACTCCAGATATGAGTGGGATGGATATGGGCGGAATGATGTAAGAAAGAAAAGCTAAAAAGCCCCTGCTATTTTGTTGGCAGGGGCTTTTTTATTGAGTTCATATCTTAATTTCTCTATGTTAAACTGGATGTAATTAATTGGGAGTGCATGGGACTTCTTAAAAATTATATTATCGATTTCTGGATCTGGTGGTATTTTATTGAGGGCAAGAGGGTCCTAAAAAAAATGGTTTCCGACTGGAGCTTTGTTCTGGCTTATCTAAATTTAGTACCGATGCTACGTAATCTGTTTGTTCCTCTATTTCAGGATTATTCTTGGGAAGGAAAGCTCGTAGCAGTTCCTTTTAGGCTAACTTGGGTACTAATAGGATCAATCGCAATGATCATCTTTTCAGTAATAGCACTTATAGGATTTGCGGCCTATTTACTATTACCATTCGCTCCCTTATTAGCTTTTATATTTCCCATTGCTCTATGAAGATCTTAAGAGGCAAAGAAAAATTAGGGGAAATATTAGCAATACCAGCAAACATTGACTGGGATGATCTTGGTAGACACAAAGGAGTGAGAAGGGAAATGGAGGATTTTGATAAGACTCTGGGATTTTTTCTAAGAGCAGTTGCTGTTATTTTGCTAATAGTTAGTGTATTAGGTGCTATTAATGCAGGGGATTTCAAGATCTGGCAGTTATTAGATACCAGAAATTCTTCTGGTGCCTTGTTTTGGGTTTGCCTTGCCGTCTTTATTTATGCCTATTATCTGGAAAGGCCTAGAGATGAATTTTATGATACAACCAAAAATCGTAAGCTCACTGAATTAAAAACGGGTATAGAACAAGGAAAGATCAAAGAGATAGACATTGAAGCTTATCTTAGTAGTAATGTCTTAAATATTCTTGATGATGCCTTTCAAAATGAACAGGAAGGGTTTTTAAGATTTGTTCTGGCCGAATTGATGAAATATCCAAAAGTTGATTCCCTGCTTTTAAGATTAGGCTTAGAGCGTAAGGAATTTGATGACCTTTCGGCGCGTATGGCTCTAGAGGGCGAGCAGCATATTGATTACTGGGTCAAAGATTTGATTTGGGAAAGTTTTCTGATTGCTTATGCTTCCTCTCTTGATAAAGTAGATGAGGTAGCTATGTTCCTGTTCTTCTGCATGAAGCCCTTAAAAACCATATTACTTAAAAAGGATATTTCGGATGCCAATATCAATTCCTTAAGATTATGGGTGCAAAATGAGGCGGTTAAAGTAAAATATCGGAATATCTTTGTGGAGAGAAGCTTTTTAAAGCCTCTATCTTCGGTAAATAGAAGTTATACTTCCAGATATTGCCCAACTTTAGAAAAATATTCTCGAGACTATACGGTTGAGGTGGCTAAGGCCGGATTCATGTATTCAATAGGAAGGGATAAAGAGATTGCTAAATTAATCGAGCTTGCTCAGCAAGGTGAGGCCAGTGCTACCTTAGTGATAGGAGCTCCCGGTGTTGGTAAGACTACTTTTCTTAAGAGTCTGGCTGTCAGAATGGTAGTCGAAGATGTACCAATACCTCTACAGGATAAAAGACTGGTTAGCTTTGAATTCAATAGGGCCTTTGCTCTGGCTAAAGATATTGGTGATTTTAAAGCTATTATGGAATCTGTACTGGAAGAAGTATTCAATGCCGGTAATATCGTACTTCTGCTAGAAGATTTTGATCAAATGGTAAATATTAGGAATGCCTATTCTCAGGAGATCATAAATCTTTTAGTTAAAGGAATCGAGAACTACAAGTTAAGAATAATCGCCTCAACTAATCCAGAGGGTTTCAGAAGGCACATTGAACCACAGCAGGCTCTATTAAGCCTTTTTAACCGGATCGAGATGGCAGAACCGACCGATGAAGTAGCTGTCCAGATCTTAATGGATGAAATGCCCAAATTTGAAGAGAAGTATAAATTAAAGATTGAATTTGATGCTCTAAGTAAGGCAGTTAAGCTTTCTCATCAGTACCAATTCGATAGGGTATTACCTGATAAAGCCCTGGAATTACTTGAAGAGACTTGTTCTCGAGCGCAACTTAAAGGACTGCGATTCATATCTGAACATCAAGTGGAGGATGTGGTATCTGAAAAAGTAGGTGTGAATGTGGGAGTAATGAGTAAGAGTGAATCAGAAAAATTAATCAAATTAGAAGAACAGATCCATAAAAGATTGATCGATCAGGATGAAGCTGTTAAGGCTGTAGCTTCAGCCATGCGTAGAGCCAGAGCTGGTTTACAAAACAGTAATAGGCCCATAGCCAGTTTCCTATTCTTTGGTCCTACTGGAGTGGGAAAGACAGAGTTAGCTAAAGCTTTGACTGCAGAATATTTTGGAGATGAGAAATTAATGATCCGTCTGGATATGTCTGAGTACCAGGAAGCTGAGAATCTTAAAAGACTTATTGGGGAGGCAAAGCAAAGTGAATTTGAAGGAGGATATTTAACTGAAGCCGTGAGAGCAAAACCATATTCGTTAATTTTATTAGATGAGGTTGAGAAGGCAAATGTAAAAGTTTTAGATCTATTCCTGCAGGTTCTCGACGAGGGGCATTTGACCGATGGGTTTGGCAGAAAGGTCAGTTTTAAAAATACCATTATTATCATGACCTCAAATGCAAGTTCATATCATATAGCGGAGATGATAAATAAAGGGTATAAATATATTGATGTATATAGAAGTGTAATACCTGAATTGAGGAAGGTCTTTAGAGTAGAATTCCTTAATAGGTTTGATAAAGTGATAATGTTTAAACCATTAAGACCGATAGAATTACTTCAGGTTACTGATCTGATGATAAAGAAGGTTAGGGGGGCATTAGCAGATAAAGGTATTGAGTTAAGATATGATCAGAATCTATTACGAGATATCGTTCAGGTTGGTTTCGATCCAATTTATGGAGCTAGGGAATTGAGAAGAGTGATCCAGGATGATCTTGAGGATAAAATAGCACAATTAATCATATCCAAGGAAATCCAGTCTGGATCAATAATTGAGTTTAATAGTTTAAGTAATTATTCAATAAAATGAAAATAATATTACGACTAGTTTTTAGTGTTTTAATATCATTCATGTTAGTTGTAAATGTAAGTGCATTTACAGCTAGGGAAATCCCAGATGGGGTGGGAGCCAACGGATGGACCGGTTCGTTTTTTTGTGATAGTGGCAATAGCAGGATTTCATTTAAGGATTTTCAAAATTTAGGGAGAGTTCAATTAAGAGATGAGGGTGAGATAAATGATCTGATGGAAGATACAGTGGGGTATTGTCTTGACCCATCAATAATAGGGGCGTTCTATGATTATAATGACAACCCATACAATCCACTTCAAAGAGATAGATTGTGGTATTGTGAAGCTGGTAAAGAGGTTAAAAGAGACCCTGAAAAACCAACAGAAAGAATTGATGACAATTCTGATCCTTGTTGTCCAAATACTATGCCGTTTGGATATAACAACGGATGGGGACAGGATATGTGTTGTGATCGGGCAGGTTTAAGTTCTTGCGATAGTTCAAACGGGGTAGAGGCGGTAGATGATGTTGATAGCCCAAATAATGCTGATGGTGTACATTATTTTGAAGCAGAAATACTCTATACCTGTGCGATGACGGATTGTTTGTTTAAAAACAATGAACCGGCATCAACTTCGGAAAAGAGGGGTACTTTTGCTGATCCCACATCATTAGGTTTAAGCTGTTTTAAAAATCAGGATACAGGTGATTTTGATTCGCCAAGTACTTCACCAACTCCATATAATGTGCCGGGTACGGGAGATTTCTATTGTATAGCTGGAACTGCTTTAAGCCCTGAGGAATATAATACTTGGGTAGAGAATGGCAAACTAAATGCCTATATTGCCTGTAAGGAATTTAAAGATCCTCAAACAGGTGAGTTTCTTGAGGAATATACCAAATGTGTGGAGTGTATTGATGATTGTGATACCTGTGTTTATTCTTCTTTAGGTTGTATTGATACTACTCTCAATGGTGTTATTACTACTGTTATGAGAATTGGTTTAGGGGTGTTGGGGGCTGTTGGCATACTAAGGATAATGCAAGCTGCCATGTTAAGACAATCAGCTGATCCCAAAGATATTCAGGAAAGTTGGGATATCATTATGTCAGTTATTATGGGAGCAATAGTGCTTGTTGCTTCCAGTTTAATTTTAAGAGTTATTGGTGTAAATATTCTAGGGATCTTGCCTTTTGACTTTTAATACTTAATTATTAATACTTTATTAATGAAGAAGATCTTATTAACAATAATATCAATTCTTTTTACTCTGTCTTTACTGGGTGGAACAGGATTTGTTTCAGCAACTAATGAGATCCCCAATCCACTTCCAGATGAATTGCAGGATCTACCCTCGGTCATTCAATATATTACTGGTAGGATATTTCCATTAGTAGCACTGGGGTTGTTAACAATGCTTATTTATGCTGGAGTAACCAGATTAACAGCTGCTGGTGATGCTGAAAAGGAAAAAAAGTCCATGCAGATTATCATGGCTTCAATCACAGGGTTTGTAATAATAGCTTTAGCAGGCGTCATAGTTAATACATTATGCGCTGTATTGGGAGTACAGTGTTTTTAAAATGAAATATATATTGTATTCAATTACTTTAGTTTCCATGGTCTTTTCTGTTAATGCCGCTAGTGATAATGCTGCTTTAAACCCGAGTAATGACATTGTCTGTCCAGGATTATGCTGCGATCTTCCCTGTTACATTAACTTGATTAGCAGAATAATTTTCCCATTAACAGCCTTAGCATTTGTTGGAGCCTGGATCTATGCAGGCTTCCTAAGGATAACTGCTGCTGGTAATCCTGAAAAAGTTAAGAAGTCTAATCAGATCTTAACTAATTCCATTATTGGTTTTGTAATAATTGCCTTAACAGGGGTTATTGTTAATACTATGTGTGCTTTACTTGGAGTTCAATGTTTTTAATTATGAAAAAAA
>JAKQLP010000050.1 GCA_029567095.1 bacterium | reverse complement strand
TCAAATTAATGAAAAAGTTAAGCATTAACTTAATAATACATCTCATTAAAGACTTGCTCTGCAGGTACTCCTTTTGCTATTAATCTGGCTTTAACATCGGTTACCATTTGATTAGAGCCACAGATATATGCATCTATATCGGTTGAGGTTAAAGTATCAATATATTGCGTTATTCTGCCAATATTACCCTGATAACCCTCTTTTGGTTGAGTGAGATTTAGTTTGTATTTAAAATTCTCAAATCTCACATCCAGCATCTCCAGTAAACCTTTCCCAAACACATCCTCTTCATGTCTAAAACCGCTGTAAAGCACAAATTCTTTAGTGGTATTGCCAAGAGTAATAAGTGAATGCTCGATCATGGACATAAATGGAACTATCCCTGTACCTGTTGCGAAGAAGTGAGCCGGTCTTTGAGATTCTCTTAAAACGAAATGGCCTAAAGGGAATAGGAATTCCACGCTATCTCCTATTTGAGCTTTCTCAAAGAATTGTGATCCAGGTCCTCCTTTCCAGGTATCAGCGATAAGTTCAATATATGGTTTCCCTGGGATCGAAGCTACAGAATAGGATCTTTTAACATTCTCCCCTAATGTTAAGGTGGCAAATTGTCCTGGCGTAAAATCAAATGTTCCCCCCTCACTATCAACAATCTTGATTGAATAAGTTTTTAAAGCTACTTCTTCCTTTTGTTCTATTCTACCTTTAAATGTTTTAAATTCCATTTTAATAACTATTAATATTTAAATACTAAGCAGTATTGCCCCGGCTACTACAATAACGGCAGCAATAATCTTTCTTTGCAATTTTTCCCTTTCCTTTAGAAATATCACTCCTAATAGTACTAAGACCAATGTAGAGATATTTCCAATAGGATAAACAACACTCTTAGGTGCCAGCTTATACGCCTCCAATAAGGCAGAATAACCTATAGGTGAGATCACCCCCATTAATAATATGGGATACAAATATTTCTTGATTCCCGACTTGATCTCAGTGGTTTTTAAATTCTTAAGTAAGAATGGGATAGTTAATAGACCAGGAATAAAGTAGGAGATCATGCCATAGAAATTGATCGAGAATTCCTGAACTAATCTAGCATCTACAAAAGCAGTAATTGTTAAAGCAATGATCGTTAGACCTAAATAGAACATTCCCTTCCTATTTATCCCCCTAGTATCAAGCTTCTTATTCAAAAACAAGACTACATTACCAGTAATAATCAAAAGCACTCCCACTACTTTATTTGTTGTTACCGGCTCCTGAAACAGGATCAAGGCCCCTACAAACATTAATAAAGTCTTACTCTGCCCCAATATTGAGGTGAGGGAAATATCCATATGCTTATTCATCTGGAAATTAGCCAGGGTGAATATGGTGTAAAGAACCATATTCAAAGTGAATAAGAGCCAAGGCTCTACTCCGGTTGGGATCTTAGTTTGTTCACTAAAGATTATGGGGATGTAAAATAGGGCTGCCGCCAGCTGATAGAAGGTTGATATTAAGATTGGATCAGCCTTACGATTGACAGTCTGTTTGCCTATGAACATCACAAAGGCAAAAGTTATTGCTGAGAGTACTGCTAATATTATTCCCATAATTTAGACATTATCACTACCTGGCATGCTTTCCTCATCAACACTCTCACCACTGTCATCATTAACTTCACTTTCAGCGTCCATATCCCCTATTTCCATCTCTCCACTAGTTACAGGCACTTCATCTTTAATTAATAGATCTGAAGGATCTTGAGCATTCTCTGCTGTAGCTTGAGCGTTAACATCATCAGAATAAAAATTGTTGGACATAGGATTAATATAATAATTAACTGGTATCAGATTAACAGATTTTAAGGATTTTCCCAAAATATTACTTTGTCTTTTCTTAGTAAGTAAAATTGATATAATAAGATTAGATTCACGTAGAACAATGAAAACAACCATAGATTGGAGTGATCCTGAATTACAAAGAAGGCAGGCATATATCCCGGAGCTGGATATCTCCTTAATAGTTCCTAATCCCTATCAGCCTAGGATTGAGATCAAACCTGAATCCTTAATAGAATTATCTGATTCCATTCGCTCAAATGGCATTATTGAACCCTTGATCGTTACCAAAAAATCGGATGCTCGCTACGAACTCATTGCCGGAGAAAGAAGATGGAGAGCAGCTCAACTTGCTAAGATGCCCACAGTACCAGTTATTGTTAAAGAGGCATCTCCATTGCAAATGCTGGAACTTGCTATCATTGAGAATATCCATAGAAAAGATCTAAACGCCTTAGAGGAAGCACTGGCTTTTGAACAGCTCATGAACCTTTTCAATATGGATCATACTGATATTGCTAAGAAGATCGGGTATTCAAGACCAGTAATAACTAACAAGATCAGGCTTTTAACTTTGCCTGATCCTGTTAAGAAATACTTATTAGAAGATCAGATCTCAGAAGGACATGCCAGAGCCTTATTGGGTCTTAGTTCTCGTGAGGCAATGATCGCTGCAGCTAAGATTGTAATAAGAGACAGATTAAGTGTCAGGCAGGTAGAAGAACTGGTCAGAAGATTGAATGAAGGATCAGATAAGAAATACAAGACCAAAAAAAATGACATCTTAGATGATCATACACAAACCTTGGAAGTATCATTACAGGAAAAATTTGGAACATCAGTTAAATTAACAAGAAGTAACAGAGGAGGCCGGATAGTAATACCATTTAAGGATGATCAGGAATTAAAACGCATCTATGATGCTATAATTTAACAGATTAAATTAACTACTATGCCCAGGGTCATCATTTCTTCAGGTCATACAGCCGGAAATCCCGGAATAATAGCTAATGGTCTGCAGGAATATGATGTAGCTAGAAAGATCGCTAAATACGCCCTCAAATATATTAGACTAAATGGGCTGATCTCCTTATCTACTCCTCCCAATCTGGAATTAGCTCAGCGCATTGACTGGATCAATAAAACGGGATATGCCAAGGCTACTAATGATCTGGCTGTAGAGGTACATATCAACGATGGAGGCAAAAGAGGCTTTGAAGGCTGGTATGAAGGTGAGGGAAACAGTCCTTCACTGGAATTAACATCAAGAATAGTTGAAGCCTTAGCTAGTGAGACAGGATTTCCCAATCAAGGTATTAAGAGTGAATATCAACATGAATTAGGCTCCATATCTTTCTTGCATGAAGTTAATCCCATTTCCTGCGTAGTTGAATGCTTGTATATCGATAATCTCGAGGATGCTGAGTATTTAAAACAAGAAAAGAATCTGGAGACCTTAGGTAAGGGCATTGCTAAAGGGGTGTTGAAATATTTTAATCTGGAATTTAGAGATCTTGACGCTGTGGCACCTGCTGCTCCTGCTGCACAATTCAATCCTCAGCAGGATATGGTTCAACCGGCAATACCACAACCAATACAGCAACCAGTTCCAGCACCAATGCCAGTAACTCAACCT
This sequence comes from bacterium, assembly GCA_029567095.1. Lineage (GTDB taxonomy): Bacteria > Patescibacteriota > Dojkabacteria > B142 > OLB20 > JAKQLP01. Next base: position 474 of record JAKQLP010000050.1, on the reverse strand, counting down.
ATCTCAAGCCCAGCTTATGATAAAACACTAGAAACCCAAACTGATAATTATGATAGTGATGATTTCGATTCCGACCTTGATGATGAGGATGATGATTTCCTGGATGGCATTAAGCCTGTCACATCAGTGCCACCGGTATATACTCCACCTGCTGCACCTGAAGTACAGCCACCGGCACCTGCTTACAATCCACCTAGTAATAGCGGGTTTGGAAATTACACAGCTCCCAGTTACAATCCGCCTCAGGCAGTGGCTCCTGTTCCAAGTTATACTCCACTACCTTCAAGGGAAGAGCGTAAACAGATGATCGAGCGCAACTATATGAAGATCCTTGGTAGAGAACCAAATCAGAACGATCTCAACTATTTTCTCAATATCGGTATCAGGGAAGATGAATTAATTAAAAAGATGATCGATTCCCAGGAGCATATTGATCTAGTTAAAGCTAAGCAGGAACTTATTGAATTAAAGGAT
>JAKQLP010000004.1 GCA_029567095.1 bacterium | reverse complement strand
GATGGATTATGGAATAATTTGCAGGGGCTGACTCAAACCATTGAACTGGATATCCCGGAATTTAGAAACAGATCACAAGATTTTCAAATGTCTTCCTATTTAAGAGAGCTGTTCTATATGAGTGCTATTAGGGATATTAATCCTGATATCTACCATTCCGGGATGGATGAGAATTGGGCGTATAAGCTGGCAGCAATGGAGCCTAAGAATAGGATCAAGTATGTGATCACTCACGAAGTACTGCCTAAGTTTGCACCAAAGTTAGATCCTCAGATCGAAGGGCAATTCCAGATCATATACAAAATGTCAAAAAATGATGAAAATACAGCGATCGATTGTAGAGAGAAAACAGATATACTGGCTAAGAAAATTAATGGCTCCTATTGTTTAGAGGGAGATTTGAAAAACAATGCTGTTTTGAATTGGGTTAGAGAAACAGTGTATAAAGAAGGGCAGGAATTTAAAATCGTCAGGCCTGCTAAATGGGGAGGTAATTTAACAGTTAAAACATTTGCTGAACTTGAAGAGCAGTTTGAAGCCAAAGCAATTCATCCTTTTGATCTGAAATCATCATACACAGGATATTTTACAGATTGGACCGAAGATGTGAGAAAAGAGCTGGAACAAGCTAAGATATTTGAAGATTATGGTTTTGTATACCAACAGCAATGAATACCCTCTCACAAGAATTAATGGCTGCTTTTAAATACAATGTCCGTTTGGAGGAAGTACCGGATCGTGATTTTCAGGATTTGACCATGACCTATGGATTAACTCCCATGCTCCCCATGCATTTAGGATTCGATCCTGTGATCGCCACATTGCGTTTCTTTGAACAAAAAGGCTTTAAGATCAAACTCATCTTTGGAGATACTTATCTAAAGATGGAGAATAAATTGCAGATGAATGAGGAGGAGTATCGTAATGTCTGTGATTATTACAAATACATATTTAGAGCCTCAGGTCTTAAAAATGCTGAGTTTGTATTGCATTCGGAAGCTACAGCCAATTCTACCTACTGGTTCCTATTAGCTAATCTGGCAAACGATATGTCCTTAAGAAATGTCTATCAAAGTCTGCCTGCAGAGTATAGGGATAAAGCTATTCCTTTAGCTAAAAGTTTACATACTTTGATGCAAACAGCTGATGTTGAATATTTCAAGGCTAGTTATGTATTGGGAAGTCTAACTCAGGAAAGGATCTATTTTGTATCTAGAGATCTCTTAAGAAAGAATAAGCTTCCTGTTCCGGGAGTGATCCTAATCTCAGAGATCAATGATCTATTCGGGAATACTTTGAAGGAAAGCAGCTCCAAAAGCAGGCTTTCCTTCCATGAGAATGCAGATTCTTTAAGAAGGAAATTAGAACAATTAGATCCAAAAGATACTGCCACTATTA
>JAKQLP010000140.1 GCA_029567095.1 bacterium | reverse complement strand
CCAACACCACCTGAATCATCACCAGGCTCGATACAAAGCTCTCCGCATTCCCAGGGACTTGCTAATTCATTTTCGCAAAGATAGCCTAATAAATGATCATTATCTCTTTCTCCATAGCAATCCAATATTTTTTGTTCTTCTTCAGTTAGATCAGCACAATAGCTTAATTGGGGTTTTAATAGTTCTGAGGAAAGCTCACTACTTAGGCCTAAAACATTACTTCTTCCTTGAGCTTGAGCTTGAGCCAGTGCTTGATCCTGTTTAGTAAGTGTATATGCAGTTTCCGGATTTAAAGAATTAGCATGAATTGTACTTATCCTTTCAAGTAAATATGGTAACCTGCCTAAATATGGGAAATAGTATTGTGTTTGGGCAATATTCCCTAATTGATCAAATTTAAATTCCTTTTTATAGATATAGTTGTAGTCTTCTTCACCATAAGCAATATATGGACTTAACGGAGAACTTACCAGATCTGGTGACTTGGTATTTTGAGGAGATGTTAAAGGCTCGTATTCCTGATCTTTGGTGTTCAGATCATAAGCAATCCTTTTAACATCCATTTTAATTCCCCAATTCTCTCCATAAGATATTTCCCATGGTGAATGCAATTGCTCAAGAACATTAACAGTATTAGCAAGCATCATATTCCCACCAGTTAGTGACATTTCTGAAAAACCTGGAAGACTCATCATCAATAGTGGATCACCGTCCGTCCTGGCAACATCTCCTTGCTGGGAACGGCATTGTTCATAAGCTTGCGATTGAGGAGCATCGCAAGCAAAAGTAGCTCCGCAAATAGGCTCGGTTTCTACGCAAGAACAAGTTGTATATCCCCAATAATCGGTAGTACACTCAATAACAACTGGAAATCCAGCAGAGCGTAGCCCAGTATTCCTATCTCCTTTAAATACAGTCCCGTCAGGGAAGGTACAAATAGCACCCTTAACTCTTCCTGATCTAAACTGCAGATCACAAACTTCGGTATTAGTAAAATTTAAGATCTCCTCTTCCTGATTTACCACGAACTTGTCACGACCTGGAGTTGGAGTCACAACATCTGATTGGTTCAATTTAGTTACGGGGACCTCCATATCCTTACAAACCTCCTCACGATCAATACCAATTTTGGCTAATTCATCTTTGACAGTAATAATATTGCTTTGCTCACGACTCTCCAAAGACAGTTCAAAAATATTGAATATTTTTATCAAGTTAAGAAGGAAGCTGAAAATCCCATCATCTTCATTATCCACTGCCTGATCTGGGATCTGAGGCAGATTTTCGAAGGTCATGATATCCAGCATGAAAGGATTTAAATTGTTTCTCCACTCCACAACAGAACAGGAAGATGCTGTTCCTAACCTGGGATATTTTACATTTGTCTCTGGTGCACTGCCTGTTAATTTTAATAAGCCTGGATATTCACCACTAAAATTAAGAACATCTCCACCTTCCTTATAATCGGAGATATTTGCCTGGATATCGTAATAGCACATGGGCTGTACTGGATTAGCCTCGGTTCCAGCTGCAGATGCCGCAGAAAAGAATTTAAGTAATGGGAAATTTAATATAGATACAGTTTCAGCATACGCTCCCACCCAATCCTTATTACAATCAATTGTATTATTTCCACTACTTTTCCCTCCCACACATCTCCATAATGGTAGATCAGCTGTAATAACATCATTACTGTCGTCAGCCACGATCTTCTCGCAGCTTTTCATATTGTAATTATCAGGGATGTCGTAGTAGTAAGTGCCAATGTCATCAAAACCTACTGGTGTAGGAGTGGGCTCTTCAGCAAAAACGGAAAATACCGATGTAACGGCAATTAGAATAAATAGCAGATATTTCAACCTCATTTAGATATTCTTAACTTATTCTTCAATTAGCTCTATAATCAGTATAAAGATTCTAGAAAAAAATTAAAGGGTATGAGTGCATCTTCTATAAATGATTTAGCAAGACCGTTCAAATGGACCCATGAGTATTTGAACGAGATCCTTTCGAATTCAAAAGATAAGATCCTAATAAATAAACAGCTCCAAAAAGCTTTTGCTGAAGTTGACCGAGCAGATTTTATCCCACCAGATCTTATTGATCTTGCCTATAACGATGCCGTTATTGATATTGGCTGGAATGAGACACTTGATAAACCAACAACAATCGCCTTAATGCTGCAGCTGCTTGATATTAAAAAGGGTGGAAGATATCTGGATATTGGGACTGGTACTGGCTATGTAGCTGCTCTAATGGCTACTGCTACAGGCAAAAGGGGGCAAGTAATAAGTATAGAAAGAAAACAATTCTTACTAGAGATCGCCAGAATCAATTTGGCTAAATACCCATTCATTAAAAATTTAAGCATGCATTTAGCTGATGGAGCAAATGGATATAAACAGCAGGCTCCCTATGATGGGATACATGTTGCAGCCAGTTTTAATTCTATTCCTGAAGAAATTAAGATTCAATTAAAAATTGGTGGCAGGTTGATCGCACCTCAAGACCCGGACTCTCTGGTATTAATTGAGAGGAGGAGTGTCAGTACATTTAAACAGACTCTGCATAAAAGCTTCTTTTTTGCTAAAATTAGCACAGGAATAGCATAATAATTGTTAGCTTTTAAAACTATGTCCGGTTTTCCATACGACCCAGACAATCCATATAATGATGATTTCGATCCTTTTAATAAGTTCTCAGATTATCAGGGACCTTCGGAAAAAACTGATATAACTGAGTTATTTTCGGAAAGAACAAAAGAGGCTATCCAGGAAGCTGCCAAGATAACCCTTGATCATAAGCAAAAGAACATTGATACTGAACATCTACTAAGCTCATTATTATCTAGTGGCGAATTGATCAGTAATATCTTTAAAAGTATTGATCTTGACCCCAAAGAATTAAAGGAATTTGTTGATGCTCAAATGCAAATAGGAGATTTCCAAGGTAATAATATTGGAATAACGCCCAGAGCTAAACTAGTTTTACAACTTGCCTTTCAGGAAGCCTTACAACTTAACCATAACTATATAGGGACAGAGCATCTTTTATTAGGCCTGCTTAGGGAGAATGAAGGTTTAGCTGCACAAATCCTAAAAAAACACGGGGTCTCCCACCCCAAACTAAGACAAGCTGTAATTAAAGTAGTAGGCGAGGGGGACAAAGAAGGCACTGCAGGGAAAATCAGAACATTAACTCCCGAACTAGATAAATATTCTAAAGATCTAACTCAATCAGCCAGAGAAGGCAAGATAGACCCCGTTGTTGGTAGAGCGGATGAAATCACTAGAGTAATTGAGATTCTAGCTAGACGTAAAAAAAACAATCCTGTTCTGATCGGCGAACCTGGTGTAGGTAAAACCGCCATAGTGGAGGGATTAGCCCAAAGGATCTTAACAGGCAATGTACCCGATGTATTAAAGGACAAGCAGGTAAAGGCCTTAGATATTGGATTATTGGTTGCCGGAAGTAAATTCCGTGGTGAATTTGAAGAAAGAGCAAAAAAATTAATTAATGAATTAGAAAAAAGTAATAGAGAAGTCATTCTCTTTATTGACGAGCTGCATACCATAGTTGGATCAGGAGCTCAGGAAGGAGAAATGGACTTGGCAAACATGATCAAACCAGCTTTAGCAAGGGGTGATCTGCAGGTAATTGGAGCAACAACGATCAATGAATACAAGAAATATATTGAGAAAGATGCAGCACTGGAAAGACGCTTTCAGCCTGTATTGATCGAGGAGCCGTCTGTTGAACAAAGCATTGAGATCTTGCGTGGTATAAGAGATCGCTATGAAGAACACCACAGGTTAAAAATTACTGACGAAGCATTGGTGGCAGCTGCACAATTGAGCGATAGATACATCAAAGATAGATTCCTTCCTGATAAAGCTATAGATGTGATTGATGAAGCTTCAAGCAAGGTAAGACTCAGAGCAACAGCCGAACCAGAAGAGCTTCGCTCTTTAAAAATGGAAATATCGAAATTGGAAAGAGAAAGGGAGTCTCTAACCAGGGCTAATCGGCATGAAAAAGCTGCTGCAGTTAAAGTTGATATCGAAAAGAAAAAGGAACAAATGCAGCCTCTGGAAGACAAATGGAAAAGAGAGGTTGGTACTGGTAATCCTGAAGTAACTACAGCTGATGTTTATCTAGTTATTTCCAAAATGACAGGTATACCCTTAAGCGAGATCTCTTCTCAAGAAAGACAGCAACTATTAAATCTTGAAGGGAAATTACATGAAAGAGTAATTTCCCAGGATGAAGCCATTAAACTAGTTGCCGAAGCCATAAGACGATCTAGAGTAGGTCTTAAAAATCCTAATAGACCAATTGCTTCCTTCCTTTTCCTCGGCCCCACAGGGGTTGGCAAAACAGAACTTGCTAAGGCTTTAGCCGAACTAGTATTTGGAGATGAATCGGTCCTAATTAGACTAGATATGAGCGAATATATGGAAAAACATGCAATTGCCAAACTAATAGGCTCCCCTCCAGGCTATGTAGGTTATGAAGAAGGAGGTCAATTAACTGAAAAGATCAGAAGACACCCTTATAGTGTGATCTTACTTGATGAAATTGAAAAGGCTCATCCAGATGTATTTAATATCCTACTTCAAATCCTAGATGATGGCCGCTTAACCGATGCCAAGGGACGTACTGTTGATTTTAAAAATACCATAATAATAGCTACTAGTAATATTGGATCTAATGTGATCTTAGAAGCCTTGAGTCTAGAAAAGAAAGGGAATAGACCTCAAATTAAAGAAACGACATCCAGTTTAATTAAAATGCGCAACGAACCATTGCAGCCTAATATATTAAATGGATCGCGAAAATGGAAAGACGTCCAGGTAAAATTGGATGAACTTCTAAAGCAAACCTTTAAACCCGAGTTTTTGAACAGGATAGATGACATCATTACATTTAAGCCTCTAGAGCCAGCTGATCTGATTTCAATAGTTAGACTTTTACTTGATAAAACCAGAAGACTTCTCAAAGCTCAGAATATGGATATGGTTGTTTCTGACAGAGCAATAGAAGAGATTGCCAAAAGAGGCTTTGATCCTCAATATGGTGCTAGACCTTTAAGAAGGATCATCCAAAGACTGATTGAAAATCCGATCTCAGTTGGGATTTTAGAGAATAAGTATAAGTCGGGGAGTATAATCAAGGTTGACTATAAATTAAACGATTTTAGTTTTGAGGTATGAAAATATTCCAGATCTCAACCTTTTTTCACCCCATAACAGGGGGAGTAGAATCTCATGTGGCTGTCTTATCAAAATACCTTAAAGAAGAAGGGCATGAAGTCACTGTACTGACAAGCGACTCTAGTAAAATAGGGCAAAGAATTGCAAATAAGGTGGGAAGCTTTGAAGGCATTCCCATTAAACGCTTTTTAACGCTTTTTGCATTAAGCGAATATCATAGATTCTTTCCAGGGTTGTTTTTCTATCTTTTAAAAAATGATTTCGATATTGCTCACGTGCATGGCTTTAGGAAATTTGAAACCTATCTAGCCCTATTAGCTGCAAAATTAAAAAGAAAAAGAATAGTCCTGACTTCTCATAATCCTTTCCCTACAACAACCAGAAGTAAATGGAGCGAGTTTTTGATCAAATTACATGATGTTACATTCGGGAAATTTCTGTTGAATAAACTGGATAAGATCATTACCATCTTACCCTCGGAACAGGAAATATTTATCAATAAATTCCATGTGACTCCCACAAAACTTACTACCATATTCAATGGCATTAATCCTTTAATGCTTGAGCAGGGCAACGCAGACAATTTCTATAAAGAATATGAGATCGATAAATCCCAATGGGATGCTGTAGTAATTGGATGTGGTAGATTAAATTATGCAAAGGGCTTTCAATTCCTTCAAAAAGCAGTAGCCTCACTTCCCAAAGTCCTCTTTTTCATCGCAGGTGGCGATGATGGCTACTATGAAGAATTGAAAAGGATCTACTATGCTAATAGTAATATCATTTTCAATGCTAAATACATCCCTCAGGAAAAATTAAGGGATATTTATGCAGCAGGGGATATTTTTGTACTTCCTAGCATCCATGAGGCTACAGGAGGTGTGCTCTTAGAAGCCCTAGCTCAAGGATGTGGTATAATTTCCAGCGATAAAGGAGGAACTATTGAATATTTAACACATAAACACGGTATTTTTATAGATCCAAAAGATCAGGAAGCATGGCTAAGAGAGATCACCAATCTATTATCTAATCCTTCTAAAAAAGAAAAATTACTTGAAAACAAAGGCAACTTTTTAAAAAAATACCGCTGGGATCTATTAACTCAAAAGATATTAAAAGTATATGAAGAAATTAACTGAAAAACTTAATAATGATAAAAGGAATTATCCAATATTGGCCTGGTATGAAAATGCTGATCAAAGTCAGATCTTAATAATTTCAAAACCTGGGCAATACAAAACAATTTCAACATTCCCAAGTAATCTCTCTAAACTCTATCTGGATCTAAAAGAGATGCTCCAGGTTCAAGATCTACTGGAGTCTGCCACTAAAGGGGATGATTCAATACACTCATTTACCATAAATGAATTCCCCGAATCTAAGCCTAACTGGGATAATTTAAAAACTGATATTAAAGCTGAATTAGAAAAATCTATTGAAATTAAAGATCTCCAAAAACAGGTTTTAGATGAGATCTTAAATAATCATAAATATGATCTGGCAGCATCTGCTTTAAAATGTATTTATAGTTCCATTCTCTACAACATGATCACTAAATCCCTGGATCTGGGTATCACTGAGATGTTAATAATAGGGGATTTGACTTATGAAGAAGGCTTATCGAGTGTAATCGAAAACAATTTACCCCAACATATGACAATGTCATTTTTACAATTGTAAGGAATTTAGGGAACTGATATAATAAGCGTGCCAAAGTTGATTGGCCTCATCGTCTAACGGTTAGGACATCGGGTTTTCATCCCGACAATCGGAGTTCGATTCTCCGTGAGGTCATAAAATAATCCTCAATAACTTTTCAAGCTAATTCCACTGATTGAATTCTGTTTGGCTATCGTACAAAAATCCAAAGGTTCATTACTTCCTGGATTTGTTGAATATACAAGGCCTTGTTCTTGATCTATTGGCAAATAGCAAAATGAGATTGAATCATCACAATTATATGATTCAGCAATATAACCATCGGCTAATTCAACAGGATTTTTAGTACAAGCACTGTTAAGATCATCTCTGGATTTCAATTCCATCTTATGCCAGATCTGTTTACTCATAGCCATATAGATAGTGTCTGTTTCCGTAGAGGAAATATAGCTTCCAGTCCAATCTTCTCCCGTACTTATGTATTTACTGATAAACTGCTCATTTGAATTAACAGAAGCAACATAAACAATTTCGAATAATCGGTATTTGTAATCCTCCCTATTCTTATTTGCATAAGGATAAAGATGAATTATAACTTGAGTAGAATTGAAGTTAAGAGTTAGATTCCTTTCTTCTTCTTTATCAAGATCCTCTTGTACTGTAACAGTAATATTTGCTTCCTGATCGCTGTTATTGATTTCTGGAGCTGGCCTTGTGAGCAGATAAACTATTAAACAAAGAAGAATTAGGAAGATAAGAATGATGGCTATTAATACTTTAGATTTTTTCATCATTCACGAATAACTACACCTTGATTATACTGCGCTAAGTCAAGACAATCTAGGAGCTTAGATACCCTGTTTTAACAAGCACCTCCTTAAGATCTATAGTATAGATTTCCTGAACTTCATTTGGGAATAATTTTATGATCTCAAATTCTATTTCACTTCCAGTCTTAGATAATTCCAATTCTCTAATTGCTATATACCCCAGAACTCTCCAGTCCTCGCTTAGAAGCAATATCGGGATATCAACAGGATAGATCCTGGCATTATCTCTTTTAATCTCATAAATCTTATTGGGTTCTAAGGAGGTAATATCAATTTCGTCTACATTTGTTAGCCTCAGCATTGTATTATGCTCAATTTTGTATCCCATAAAATGCAATTAATAATTAAAACTGGAATGCTGCATAACCCGATCAAGAATTGTCTTGTAAACAGGACTAACTTGATCTAATTGTAGAGGCTGAAAATATACACAGCCATTTCTTTCATTATTAACCATTAAATCCTCCATAGATATATTACCTGCTAAATAATCATCGGTTATATTTCTACTGCTAATAAATGGACCACAGGATAGATGAGGAAGTAATTCAATACTTTTTAATTCATTATCATAATAGTAGAGCATTACATTCATAGCCTGACGGGTAGGATCAGTATGATTTTGATCAAATAGAAAATTACCTAAAGAGTAAATTATGGGTGTTTCTTCATAAAACTCAATATTTTGAACCCAATGAGGATGAGATCCAACAATCAGATCCACGCCATTATCTATCAAGGCATGCGCTAGATCTTGCTGAAACTTAGTTGCCTTATTAGTGTACTCAACTCCCCAGCTCATATACGCAATTAAATAGTCAATATCATTGTCTTCTTTCAATTGTCTTAATAATTGAACTCTATCCATATCTATCTCGGCATTGCTTTTCTTACTGAACCAATTTGTACCGTAATAATTGGTACCAGGGTTCCAATAATAGGAAGCAACTGTATCAGCCGAGACCATCCCGATCCGCCAGCCATCTAAATCAATAATTGCTGGGGCTAATTTAGTCTCATCACTATTTCCCACACCGGTATGTTTTATTCCCTGTTCATCTAAATTCTTGATAGTAGCTGCAAAGGCTGATTGGCCACCATCTCCGGCATGATTCCCGGCCAGACTTAAAATATCGAAACCCACCTCTTTTAATCCCAAGGCATTTCTAGCATCTCCCACAAAACTCATACAGCCGGTACAGGGGAAAGGATCACCACTAATGGGATTTTCTAACAATCCAATACTAATATCAGCACTATTTAATTCATCTTTAAAGAAATCATACATATATGTATAGTTATTATTCTTATTTAGCGCTAATCTATCTACTGCTCTAGCTGGGATTATCTCTCCAGTAAAAAACAGTTCTACTCTTTTATGCTCTAGCAATTCTTTATTACTCACTTGAGATATTGGTTTCTGCTCAACATAAACCAGAGGATAAGTGTTATCAGTATTGAAAGATTTACTCCAGAACAGATCCCCATTAATACTGAGGCTTTTCAGATCCGGAGTCACACCCTGCTCATCTAATAAGGCTAGAACCCCATCATCTATTCTTACTTTAAGTTCTTCCTGACTAACATACTCAATCGTTGTTTCCGGTAATATCTTATCCAAAACATCTTTGGATCTTGGAAGGGCTACTAGCTTTTCAGCTACTAATTCCTCCATGGAAATGGAATTAGGGTAGTAATTAAAGGAACTAACTGGAATCAAATATGATTTTATTTCTATGCTTTCCTCAACAGGGATAACAATATTATCTGTGTGAGTGGTAGATACTTTGAATAGGAAAGCCAAACTAAGTAGGAGAGTAATAGTAATTAGTAAAAAGAGAAGAATACGTCTCATAGAAATTATGTTGTTCCTGTAACACATTATATTTATTATAATTTACCTAAGCAATGGAACAAAAATATTCCACAATCAAAACTCTATCATTTGAAGAGGTAAGGATAAAACTTCATAAAGATGGTCCAAATACAATCCCATTACATATCTGGGATCTAATTTTGATGAGCATTAAGAATTTACGGACCCCGATAATTTTGATTGATCTGTCAATCCTTATCATCAGCTTAATACTTCAAGCATATTTCGAAGCATTCCTGATATCAATTTTGATTATGCTGCAATTCATTCTTTCTATTTTTGATATGTCTCTCTTAAGCAAATACCTATTTAAAAGAGATAAATTCAATCCTCCCTTGTATAAGAGTCTTAGAGAAGATCAGACTCAGCAAATTAAAAAGCAGGATCTGGTCGAGGGAGATATTGTGATTTTAAAAGCCGGAGATATGGTGCCTGCTGATTGTGAAATCATTAAAGCCGAAGATCTAAGCATCGATGAATCTCTGATTAGTGGTAATTCATTCCCTGTCATAAAGGTTGCTCCTAAAAATCCCAAAAGACATAATGAGACAAACAAGCTTTATGCTCATACCTACCTTGTTTCCGGAAATGCTGTAGTTAGGATCATTAAAATCGGATCAAAGGTTAAATATGCAGGTTTAATAAGTAAGAAGCTATACCAGAAACAATTAAGCGAATTGGACTTAAGGTCAAACCGCACTCTGAATCTGATCATGCTATTCATGTTACTTCTAATAATGTTATTCATCTTATTACTGCTTATAGCTGGAACTGAATTCAATACAATTTCATTATTACTAATTATGTCCCTCATAATTTCTACTATCCCAACCCTATTCCCATTATTAAGCTCCCTATCTTTACTACGCTTGATCTTAGCACTCAATAAGCAGGGCTTTACCACGCTTGATCTGAACTCTTTTGAGAAACTAGCTCAGGTAGATATGCTCTGTTTTGATAAAAGCGGGACCTTAACAACTAATCAATTAGAAGTCATTGATTATGATACTCCCATAAAAGAAGAACTGTTCCTAATCAAATTGAATGAAAGCTCCATAGGAAGTAGTGATGCCTTCGACCTAGCCATTCAAAGACTGCTTCAAACCAAAAAGATAGATTTTAATAGAGATCTTGATTACATTGATCACTCTTTCGATCCATATTTAAAAAACTCCAGCCGGAAATTTAGCAATTACACTATTGTAAAAGGATCTCCTGAACAAGTACTTTCAGAACTTCAAATCAAAGACAATCTAGATCTGGCATTAAAAATTAAAACAAGAACTCAAATCGGGGAGAGAATAATTTCTTTAATTGAGATCAAAGGCAAAAAGGTTGAATATTTAGGCACAGTTTTTTTTAAGGATGAGATTAAACACTCTGTTAAAGAGGAAATTGAACTTGGCAAGGATATGGGCGTAAATGGCATCATGATCTCAGGGGATAATCTTAATACCTGTATTTATGTCGGAATGAAAACAGGGCTTATTGAATCTACAGATCAAGCAATAGAGGCATCTCAACTGCAATATGACTCCCCAAAGATCCTGAAAAGTCAGCTTGAAAAGTACAAAGTGATTGCGAGGGCTAACCCAATTGATAAATACAAAATATTGGAAGTACTAGAAACTGATCATAATCTAGCTTTTTTAGGAGAAGGTATTAATGACATACCTTGCTTGAAAATTTCTCATATCGCAATAGTCAATGAGCAAAGTAACGAGTTAATTAAAAAATACAGTGATATCCTGGTAGATAAAAAAGACCTGTCTTTAATTCTTCAGGCAATTTTCAGTATGCGTGGTCTGATAATATCTCTTAGAAAATATATAGAAATAGCGCTGGTCAGTGGTTTTTCTCTACTATTTAGTACATTCACATTACTTTTACTATCAAAAACCATACCAATAAATCCTTCCCAAATCTTAGTCCTGGAAATAATTTTCTTTATAGCTGCTTTGCAATTTATCAGCAAGCCAAATAACAAAGGGATCCCATTTGTAAGTCCCAATTTTGGAATTAGGGAAGGGAAGATGGTCTTATTTACTCTTGTATTTATAGGAATTTGTTTAGACATCATCAGTTATCTCCTAATCCAAAACTGGAACCTATCATATTTCAAAGACTTCTGGTTTCTAACTCTAGGAGTTAGAAACATCATTTTTGTACAGCTTATTAACAAATCTCAGCAGGGAATTAAAACAATGATTCTTGAACTATTAAAACTTGTTCTTTTTATTGCTATGCTTTTAATTCCTGCAATCTTTATTTTCCCTATGTATACAGGGACATCTTCTCCCATAGAACTTCATATAATTGCTTTAATTTCGGGGCTTGCCTATGCTATTGTATTAATAATTATAAGAAAATTTATTAGACAGTTTTTAAATCTTAATTAGTAATAATGACTAAAAAAATCAAAGGGATTATTGCACTAAGTAGATGGATAGAAGTTTACGATTTTACTTTGGCCTTGACCTTAATAAGTGTCATATTTGCTCAAGGCTGGGCTGGTACCAGATTATTAGCAATAGCATTTGCCAACTTCCTAGCCATGACCTATGCTTTTATGATCAATGATACTGAAGATGCAGAAGAGGATTCAGAAAACCCCAAGAAGAAGAAGCGTAATCCCATAAGTAATGGCTCATTAACAAAAAAAGAAGGCTGGTTAGTTTCTAACATCACATTTCTGCTTAGTCTAATCATATACGCCTATATTGCTTATACTACTGGTCTAATAAATGTTTTCTGGGCTGGCCTGGCGGCTTTAGTGATCTCCTTATTATATTCCTGGAGGAAAGTACGCCTCAAAGCAATGCCTGTAATAGATGTTTTAACACATATGTATATGCTTTCAGGTTCAATTTTCTTAACATCATATCTAGCTTTTTCCAACAATTTATCATTAGCAGGTTGGGCTGCTTTGATCGCAGTAATGATAGTTTCTGGCTATGGACAACTAGATAATGAGATAAGAGATTTTGAAACCGATGTTAAAACCAAGATAAAAACTACTGCTACAATTATGGGTAAAAAGCCTGCTATTGCTCTTCAGACAGTACTAATAATCATTGCGGGGATTGGCTTTCTGTATATTGCCACTTTACTTAATGATATATCAGGATTTTTATTAAGATATCTTATCTCTTTTGTCCCAATCTTTTTACTTAATGCTCTCACATATTTCAAAACCAAAGAAAAGAACTACAAAACCTGGTTGCACAGGAGCTTAGTCTTAGCAGCAGCGGCTGCCTCACTTTGGGTATTGGCAGATGGCATCAGGATGATAAAATAACATGGAAAATTTTAGATTAGCCTTTACTCAATTAATACAATCCTATCTTTTTATTGAAGTAGCTCTAGTATTACTAGTAGTAGGAGGGGCCTTATTAGGTTATTCCATATATTCAAATAACTTTAGTGAGCCCAAAGTGCTAGGTACTGATAATGTTCAGATCGAATACGATAAATATCAATGGGGATTTGAGCTGTCTGAATAAAATTAATCCATCTTCATTTTTAGTTTAATTACTGTTAAAGTTTATTTAAATATTATTCTGCCCATGAACTCGGATCTAACAACACTATTTTACCCAAATTCAATTGCCGTTGTCGGTGTAAGTAGCGACCCAAGAAAACTTTCCTCGATCTTTTTTACTAATCTGATTGATGCCGGATACAAGGGAGGACTTTATCCCGTAAACCCTAAATATGACAATCTGTTTGGCTATCAATGCTATAAATCCGTCAGTTCCATACCAAATGAGGTAGATCAAGTAGCTATCTTGATTCCTTCTCAATTTGTCTTAGATGTGGTTAAAGATTGCGCAGCAAAAGGAGTTAAAAGCATTATGATCATTTCAGCAGGCTTCGGAGAATCGGGACCCGAGGGTGAAGCATTAGAGCAAGAAGTGGTAAAAGTAGCTAAAGAGGCAGGAATACGCATCTTAGGACCAAATATTATTGGCGTAGTTAATACTGCTTTCAAACTTAATTCATCCTGGATGCAGTTATTCCCCAAAGAAGGAAATATCTCTTTTTTATCCCAATCAGGAGCTTTTTGTACGGCAATACTAGATATTTCCTTAAGACGCAATCTCGGCTTCTATAATTTCTGTTCTGTTGGCAATAAAGCCGATATTAATGAATTAGATTTGATCAATCACTGGTATAAAGATGAAAAGGCAAAAGTTATTGGCGCATATTTAGAAGAGATCGCGCATGGCTATGATCTGCATAAGTATTTATCAATAACTGATCCTATTAAACCAATTATTCTACTTAAACCAGGTAGAAGCGAAGAAGCAGTTAAAGCAATTGCTTCACATACAGGATCTTTAGCTGGGACTTCAGAAATAATCGATGCTTTAGTATCGCAAACAAATATTGTTTATACTGAAAGTAGCAATGAATTGCTTGATGATTTGATGAGTTTTTCCTGGAGTAAACAAGTAAAAGGAAATCGCGTGGCAGTAATAACCAATGCGGGAGGGCCAGGGATTATGGCTACCGATGCTATAGTCGGTAATGGTTTAGAAATGGCTCAATTAAGTGAAACTACAAAAGAAGAGCTAAAAAAAATACTTCCAGCAGCCGCCAGCGTGCATAATCCGGTTGATGTGCTGGGAGATGCCTCGGCAGACAGATATCAGCAAGCAAGTGATATTGTTCTAAAAGATGAGAACGTAGACGCAGTCATGTTTATACTTACCCCTCAATATATTACTGAAATTGAAGATACAGCTAAAACCATAATAAGGCTTAAAAGATTTTCAGCAAAACCACTTTTTGCAGTCTTTTTAGGACAAAAATATGTAGATATCGGGATTGAAAGATTGTTTGATGCCCATGTTCCTGTATTTAATGAGATCGAATTTGCAGCAAAAGCTATCTCTGATCTATATGGATTTCATCAAATGTTAAATTCCAGAGATCTGGATACAAATAGCAAAATATTCAATGATTTTGAATCACTAATTAATAAAGGGATATACAATCAGGAAATTGAACATCACGCCAGTAAAGGAGATGGGGTCTCTGTTCCAGACACTTTGGCTTTTAAAATGGCCAAAGAGTCTGGTTTGGATATGCCTGCACAAGAACTTTGTACAAACCTAGATCAGGCTAAACTTTTTGCAGGAGCGCATTTTCCTGTAGTTGTTAAGATCCCTAATGAATTCCTTGCTCATAAAACTGAGGAAAAGGCGTTGAAAGTAAATATTAAAGATGAAGAAGAATTAGCAACAGCTTTTTCTGAATTGCATGCCACACTAGATAAAATAGGGCAGAGTGGAAAACCCTTACTAGTTCAGGAAATGATCAAAGCGGAGCAGGAATTCTTTATTGGAAGTAATAGAGATGGTGATTCTACTGTATATAATGGAGGCAAGAGTGGTTTTGGGCATCTAATTGTTTATGGCCAAGGTGGAATTTATACAGAAATATTCAAAGATCTGACACATACACTAGTTCCTGCCTCAAGAACTATGTTCGAAGCCAAGCTTGCCAAAACTAAAATTGATAAGATCTTGAATGGTGCTAGAGGTTTAGAGCCCTTGGCTAAAGATAAGGTCATTGATGCCTTAATGGCCGTTCAAAAACTAGTGGCTCTTTATCCCAAAATTGCTTCACTAGATATCAACCCTCTTTTAGTAACACAAGATAGGGCTGTTGCTGTAGACATCAAGATCTATCTGAAACAATAAAAAAAGCCCTCCACTTTGGGAGGGCTTTAATTTACCTACTAAACCTTATCGATTGTATAACTCATAACAATCATTTTTGTAATCCTCTAATCTTTGATCTAATAGATCTGCTTGAGTAGTAGATAAACGACATTCCTCAGGCTCGCCAAGATCTAAACAGGCATCGTTCCATTCGTTCATATATGTTGTCTGAGCCTCATCAAGGCAATTACTTAGATCGAGGGAACCATCGGTAGTACTGCCACCCTCTTCTCCACCATAAAGAACAATCTCTATTGCATCCTTGAGGAACTTAATACTCTTTATACTACCAGATCCATCTTCTGAACTTGCTCCCATACTCTCCTGAATACTTTCAGAAATTGAATCCTTATTCTCTTGAGTTAGCATTGAATTGATGAAAGGATCTAGAACAGTATTACCAAGAGAGAAATTCTCAAAAATTAATTTACTGCCATCTTCACTGGTCGTAAATTCTAATGTGGCATAATAGCCTTCAAGCCCTGAGAAGTCGGCTTGCTCCTCAGCTGCTGTATCAGCCTCCTGCATTGAGCTCATGATCACTCCAATATCAAATTGGACTTTCATATATGCTTCCTCAAAATCGACTCCAATAGCTAATGGTTTGTCTACAGCATTGAAAGCTGATAATAGAGAAGCTACGAATTCTTCTTCAGAATATTGAACCTTCAATGTACCATCTTCATTCATTTCACCTGATTTACTCTCTACCTGATCAATATATTTTTCGACCTCTTCAGTTCCTACTCTTGTTAAATCCTTATCAGGTCCCTGATTACCAGCAGCGATATAGTTCATGGCTGTGGGTAGGATCACTGATGGTGCAGCAAAACTTAATACCACGGTTACACAACAGCATAGTAATAACCCGAGACAACCTATTATCATGAATTTTGCAAAACAGCCCATACCACCTTTTTTAGGTTCAGCTTGAACTGGTGTTGTAACTGGTTGAACAACAGGCTCCTGAGCTTTTACTTCAAGTTCAGGTCCTTTCTTAACTTCGACTTCGGGTGTCGGAGTTGTTTCAGCTTGAGGTGCAGACATAAAAGTATATTAATAATTAATAATATGAATATAGATGAAATTAGCAGGAAAGACAATGTATGGCATTGTCATAGAGCCATATTTTGGCTAGACTAATTTATTATGGACTTATTTACACAATTAATCCTCCTAATTCTGATCGGCATTGTTGGCGGACTTATTGCTAAAAAGTTCAAAATGCCAGTTGCTATTGGATATATATTAGCTAGCGCCATAGTCAGTAATTTTAGTTCGGGACTACAAGCCCAAGAAGAGGGTATCAGCCAATTAGCTGAAATAGGAGTGACTCTTTTACTATTCTCAATCGGAATTGAATTTTCTCTGGATAAATTATTAGCAGTAAAAAAGTTTGCAGTATTAGGAGGAATAATTCAGATAATATTAATTGTGCTTTTAGGATATCTAATTCTTCCAGCACTTGGTTTCTCAACTTACGATTCCTTCTTCATTGGAGCTGTATTTTCATTCAGTTCAACTGCAATTGTGGCTCAAATTCTTGAAGACAGGGATCAATTAGATCAATTCAGCAGTCAGGTCAGTATTGGCTGGTTGATCTTGCAGGATATTGCTGTAGTTTTTATGATCATTCTTTTATCAAATTTTGCTCCTATTGAGAATAATGAAAGTAATCTTTTCGATTCTTTAGTAAAAAGCTTCATCCTAATTGCCGGCAGTTTAGTAATAGGCAGACAAGTACTGCCTAGAGTGTTAAAAACCATAGCCCAGATAGGTAATAAAGAATTAGTAACTATCTCAGCCTTTGGATTCAGTCTTGGCTTTGCCCTAATTGCCCGGGAAATGGGAGTATCTTCCACATTGGGGGCCTTCTTAGCAGGATTGATGATCTCAGAATCTGTACTTAATCATGAGATAATTACTGAAATCAATCCCTTACAAGCAATATTCAGTCTGATATTTTTTACTACCTTAGGCTCGCTTCTATCATTCAGCTATTTGATCTCCAATTTGGGACTGATCTTATTACTAGTTATTGGGGTAATGCTTTTGAAATTTATCATTGTTATCGTAATTAATCTGGCTTTAAAGATGCATTTCAAATCAGCATTTGAGGTGGGACTTAATCTATCTCAAATAGGGGAGTTTGCATTTTTAATTTCTCAAATAGCATCCAATAGTAAATGGATCAGTGAGGAATTGGCAGCAACTATATCAGCAGTGACTTTGATCAGTATGTTGATCACTCCGGTTTTGATATTGAATTCTGAAAAGATATATAAGTTTTTGGGGAATGTAACTAGGAAATATAATCCGGGGATATATAGAAGACTTTTTACAAAGACTGAAAGCGAAAATATTGATGATGATGTTCTAAATGATCATATAATAATTTGCGGATATGGAAGGGTAGGTAAATATTTAGCACTAGCCCTAAAAAAACTTGGTAAAAAATATGTAGTGATCGAGATGAATCAAATAGAGGAATTAGAGAGTTTTCAAAAAGATCTCCCCTTTATTGTAGGAGATTCAACAAATATGGAGATCCTTAAAAATGCTGGAGTAGAGAAAGCAAAAGTGTTAGTGATAACCCTTCCTAAAGAAATTGATAGTGGAGAGATCGTGAGGATATCAAAAGCCTTGAATCCCCAAATTGAAATAATTATACGTAAGCATCACAGTGGCGATGAAATCGATGAAAGCGAGATATTTGCGGTAATTGAGCCTGAATTTGAGGCTACTATGAAGATGCTTGAGAAGCTGCTTCATCTAATGCGTCATAGAGATAAAAGTGTTCTAAATTGGGTCAGGCGTCAAAAAAAAGCTTTGCAATAAGAGTAGAGGGGAATATAATATAGATTAGTTTTTAAAAAAGACTATGAAAGCAATCTTAAAAACAGACGGAGGATCTAGAGGCAATCCTGGCGAAGGTGCTGCTGGTGCCTTATTATTCAATACTAACAACGAGCTGCTAAATTTTAATGGAGAATATTTAGCTAATACCACGAATAATAATGCTGAATATCAAGCCCTGGTAATAGGATTAAAAATGGCTTTAAAGGCTGGAGTAACAGAATTAGCTTGTTATCTTGATAGTGAATTAATAGTTAAACAGCTAAATGGAGAGTATAAGATAAAAGATGAGAATATTAAAAAAATCAAACTAAAAATTGACACCCTTCTGCCCGGGTTCAAAATCATAACTTTTACTCATATACCCCGAGAGGAGAATAGATTGGCAGATAGATTAGTAAATTTAATTTTGGATGAACACCAAAGATGATATATAGAGCCAATCTGAAACAGGAAGGTAATAAAGTTGCTGTTGTAGAGCCTATTTCTAAAACAGAATCCAATACTGCTGATCCTAAGGTAAAGACAAAATCAAGATTTAATAAAAAGATGATATTCCTACTCCTAGGGATATTCGTGGTGGTATTCTTGGCAGCTTTTTTCTATGACAGACTGGCTAGTTACAGATCAAGAGTTTCCATACTTGATGAAAATGGAAATGAAGTTGCCACTTGTGACAACATCTTAAATCCCAAATGCTGGACAGATGCATTTAAACCCAATCTAAAACAAAGCAATGGCTATACTTCGGCACTAGTTGTTGGCGTAGATACAAGGAGAGGAACGAGTTCTTTGATGAACACAGATTCCATCATGCAGGTAATATTCAAACATGATACCCAGGAGATCATGATGGTTAGTATTCCAAGGGATTTCTGGTCCACAGGTTACAATACCAAGATAAACGCTGTTTATGCTATTACATACAAGAAGGGACAAAATGAAAAGCAGGATGCTTTCTATTACTTAAAAGAAGAAGTCAGCAAAGTCACTGGGTATCCAATCCAATATACTGCATTGATCAAATTAGATGGAGTAATTGATCTGGTGGATAAAATCGGTGGAATTGAGGTTTGTGTTGATCAAGCCTTTACAGCTAAATATCCTAATGATGATGCCAAGATCAATAAATTAGGGGGTTGGTTCTACTATGATTTCCCTAAAGGTTGCCAGCAGTTAGATGGTAACATGGCGCTAGTCTATTCAAGGTTTAGATACATTACAAAGGGACCTAGCTATTTAGCTAGTGACTTTTCAAGAGCTCACAGGCAACAAGAAATTATTGGCGCAATTAAGGATAAAATGCTTTCAGATAATGTTCCTCTTGAACAAAAAGCTGAAACTTATTGGGGCTTATTCCAATCCATGGGAGATACAATAAGTATTGATATCTCTCTTGAGGATATGTTGGCAGCTCTATACTACCTGAATACCTTCGATAGGGTACCAGTTGAAATTGTACTTGATCCCAATTTTGGAGGACTAAATAAATTCATCTATACTGATTCTTCGACAGGTCTTTATACCATAAAACCAAAAGATAAAAGCTACAAAGCTATCAATGCTGAGATAAGTAAAATCTATCTCTACTCCGGCTTCTATAAAGAATCACCTAATATCTTAGTCAGGAACCAAAGTGGGGATAAGACCTTGGCTGCAGACCATGTAGTTGAGAAATTAAGGAAGGAAACTGCATACTATTCAGCTTTCAATACCATTAATGAGGCTAAAACTGATAAATTCTATGGCATCAAGGTATTTGATTTTACTGCTGGAGCTAAACCAAAAAGTTTAGAAATAATTAAACAATTTATTCCCATAGATCAAGTTGAAGAATTACCTGAGAAATATGGAATTACAAGGAGTAATAAGAATGAAGATTTCCTAATTGTTGTTGGCCCGATAGAACCTACTCCTACAGCAACAACAGAGGTTACTCCAACTGAATAAATGTAGTATAATTCAACACATAAAGGAGAGTTCGCATAGTTGGTCTAGTGCACACGCTTGGAAAGCGTGCACCCAGGAAACTGGGTCGCGAGTTCGAATCTCGCACTCTCCGCCAGTATACCCATATCAACCCCAAAAACACCGATAGAGTAAAGACTTCCGTTAAAAGCTATGTATCTATTAATATACTCTAGTTTACTAGAAAAAATGATGAAGGTATATTTTATGATTTTTAAATCTGCATTACAATAAATTACCCGCGACCTTACGCCCCGGAGAATTAAGTTTGGAAGATTAAAAATCGATTTGATCAAAATCTAATTTGGCAACATAACCCTTATAGGTGTACTATTAAAAGAACTTAATTTAATTGCAAATTACATGACGAATCTTACTTTAGGAATAATTTGTGGTGTGGTTTTCGGCGTATTAGATGTATTAGTAATGATTCCACTGCCCGAAAAAGACAAGAGAAAAAAGGCTGAGGCTATGATAAGTGCATTTATTGAAAGATTTATGATAGGTTTTATTATTCCAAATCTTGATCTTGGTATTCATTCTGCGATAACAGGTTTGATAATAGGAACTGGATTAAGCGTGCCAACTGCAATTATCACAAGAATCTATCCACCAATTATTGGTATTGGGGTTATTGGAGGCTTAGTAATTGGATTTATTACTAATGCAGTTATCTGATTAAGACTTTAAGTAATAGGCTTGTTTTAGCCAATTAATTAATTCTTCGTTTAGATTATCTTTCGTTTCAATATCAAGATAATGGACATATCTATTTGCAGAGGGTTGTTCAGTTTTGAAAATTCTTGTGTTTGAAAGTTTTTCAGGTGATGCAAAATCAATTCTAATTTTGTCTTTTAATATCCAAACAGCACTAAAAGTGAAAGTATTTACTAAGTGAATACAACAAGAAACAGCTTCAATTTTAAAATCACCTACATTCTCACGAACAAAATCAATATACGAATTAAAAAGATCTCTTTGATCT
Organism: bacterium; assembly: GCA_029567095.1. Lineage (GTDB taxonomy): Bacteria > Patescibacteriota > Dojkabacteria > B142 > OLB20 > JAKQLP01. Next base: position 36,546 of record JAKQLP010000140.1, on the reverse strand, counting down.
TCTTTGTTCTGAAAATGCTCATCAAGAGTGGAAGTCCTGCACGAATGAGACTGATTATTTTTAGCAAACGATCTACAGCATTTATCACATTTCCACATAACTAATTATATATAGCTGAAAACATAAATACAACATCATGATGTATTTATGTAAGTAATAGTTTATTTTGAAAAACAGAGCTGTTATACAGTGAACAAACATCTTGTGTCATACTGAATATCAAGGTGCGAATAAGCGACCTTATCGCCCGCCATTTATTCTCATATTAGCAATCTCTCCTCAAGTTTATATCCTAACCTAATAAGTGATATAATAGCTCCATATCAAGCCAATATATGCGCTTACCATTAATAAGCACAGAACAATTAACAGGATATAAAGAAAAAGGATGGGTCCCTCAGGATCTTAATCCATTTATGCCTGAATATTCATTAGAATCAAGCACCAGAGCCGTTGTTCCATATTGCCCGCAAGCTGAAGGTCGCTGGCAAAGTGTTCGTTCAGATCATATAGCCGAACAAGCCATGCATGTATTGCATTTCTATGATCCGGAAACTACTGACGATTCCCGTTTAGATCTATTAGAACAAGAAACTCAATATCTAAGGGTTATGTATAAAGCTTATCAGGAGAGAAATGGACTGGCGGTTTTCCCGGATGGTAAATTAATGCTTGTTACTCCTCCTGTGCTTGGGGTACTCTCGAATAATACCCCCATCATTGCCTCCTGGCCCAGAGATGCAAAAACTGAAGAGATCAATGCTATATGCTTAAGTATTCGATCTGAATTAAAACTTCCTCTATTTGCCCTTACTGTCCGTGTACTCAACTCCTCGTGGAGTAATATACCCGCACTAAATGAATAATTGATCACTTCTGGACTTTAATAATTGTTTAAGAATATACTTATAGAAATATTCTTATCTATTTCTCTATGGAAGAAAATTATCTTAAGAAAGAGCTCTATGAGCTAATGAAAAAAGATGATCTAATATTTGAATTCCTTCAAGCTGGATCTCTAGATGGATTATGGTATTGGGATCTTGATAATCAGGAAAATCGCTGGATGAGCCCGAGATTCTGGGAAAATTTTGGATATGATCCAAAAACAAAAGAGCATAAATCTCTAGAATGGAGATCAATAATTGATCCGGAACATTTAAAAATAGTTGATGATAATTTAAAAATGCATTGTGCAGATCCTGATCATCCTTATGACCAAATTGTTAAATACAAAAGGGGAGATGGAGGCTATTCCTGGGTAAGATGCAGAGGAATTGCCATTAGAGATGCAGAAGGAGTTCCTCATAGAATGTTAGGAGCTCATACTGATATAACAAAAGTCAAAGACAATGAAGAGCAGTTGGCACTCATGAACCAAATGATGAAGGATAGGGAATTAAGAATGATTGAATTAAAACAAGAAGTAGATGCTTTACAAAAAGAACTGGGAAGAGAGCCGAAGTATTACAAAGACAATTAACTGTTAATATTAAATTCTATGAATGAAAAAGAGTTAATGATAAAACTCATGTCTGAAAAGAAGTGGGTTATTAAAAGGATCATTGCTTATGCCCTGCTTCTAATATTTATCTACACCAGCTTCATCTTTATGTCCCTTTATCTGGTGACTCAACAGAAGTATTACATCATGAGTGATATCAATAACGGTCTGATTAATCACATCCTGTATTACATACCGCAAACAGATAACGCTTTAAATTAATACCAGCTTAATTCATTATCCTGCATTCCTTTCTTATGGTTTTCTAACCATTGCGGCACATTTTCATTAAGATATTGAAAATGCATATACTGCATTAAGATCATGATGCAAGATAAAACAATTGTAATAATAACAAGAAGTCTGCCTTTAACAATGTTTTTGATCACATCAAGATAGAGTAGCAAGACTAATGGAAGTGCCGGCATTAGAAATCTTATTCCAATGATTAGATTAATATCACTCTTCCAATTGTTATTTGATGTAGCACTATAAAATATCAATAACACTAAGAATCCCAGAATTATCGGCCATTTAAATCTATTCTTACTAAAGAAAGCTCCAATGAGCATACCGGGCAGGAACAAATTCAAAAGGATAAAATAATTAAGCAGATTCATCGGTAATAAAGAAAGATCAAAGCTATTTAGATCTCCTGAATATGAATATCCACTCTTAAACGGACTTAAATACAAATAGTCATTGAAAAGCAAAAACAATATTACAAAAGGAGTGAATCCTATTAGTAATTCCAGAAATAGGTTTATCACATTATTAATAAAGACTGGGGGCCTTGGCTTACGTAAGACCTCAACCAAAATAAATACAGCATAAAAGAATAGGTTGGTAGGCCTAACGAAGAGTGAGATGCCCATAGCTACTCCAGCCAAAATATTATCGCTTCTTCTATTTTTAATGTAGAAATAGAAGAAGGCCAGTGATAATAGTATTGAATATATCTCAGAATAAGCAGTTCTCGAATAATAAGTAATTGCTGGGAATAATGCATAAAAAACAATAAGCTCTTTGGGTAATTTAATTTGCTTCAAAATAAGATAGAAAAATATTAGGGAAACAATAAATGCTAGATGCGCTATCACATAAACTGCATTTTCACCTAAAAGGTTAATGGGTAATAAAAAAAAAGAGGTGCCAATATTGTATTTATAGATACAATAATCACCTATATCGATCTGGGAAATGTTTTGGGGATCGCATTCTTGTCTTAATTTCCCCTGCCAGATAAGTTTTGCCCCCTCTACATAATCATGCTCATCGATAGAAAGATATCCAGCAGGGTATGTGAGAAAAAACAGGGAAGAAAGGAATGTGATCAGGGTAATAATTAGCCAATTCTCTTTAATTATCTTTAATAAAAATTTCTTCATCTAGAAAATATCAGGAAATACAATTTTAGCTATCATTTTTAAAGCTGGCTCATGATAGAGATATATTTGATAGGAATACTTACCTAGAATTTCAAATATATTAAATTTTAAGCCTTTGATCCAATTTGCCAGCTTGAATAGAATTAATAATAATCCAAGTCCTAATAAGAAATCATTAAAAGCTAAACCAATAGTAGTGGTGGATAAAATCAATCCCCCCATGAACAACAAGAGCCCAAAAAGGGTAATGTATCTATATTTTAAAATCCCCTGATTACTAGCTAAATATATGCCAAAAGCGAACTCTGGCAAGCGTGCCGGGAAATTGATAAAGTACAACAGTTCTGCACCTTGGATCCCGACAGGTGAACTATTGGTGGCATAAGCTACTATTGCTCGATATATGAAAGATATTAACAGTGTAATTATTAAGAAATTCTTTGGTCCCAGCTTTTTTGAAATATTAAATAATAATGGAAAAAGTAGATAGAATTGTAGAATTATTCCCACAAACCACCAGGTCCCTACAAAATTTAAGGCCAATCTGTCGCTGAACCATCTTGTAAAGACAAGGTAGCTTTCAATATATTGATTGGGAGTATAAATCTCAAACGGTTGAGGCATTTGTGAGATTATCCCACTTTGGAGCCAAAGATATTGCAATGCATAATTGATAATAAAAGTAACTGGTATAGCAATAAAGTAGGGTATCAAGAGCTTAATGATCTGCTTTAAGTATTTCCTTAAGGTTAATTTCTCCTTGGAATATTTAATAGCGAGTCCAAGGCCTGATAGGATAAAAAATACTCCAACAGCTCCAAATCCCAGATAATAAAGAAAAGGAATGATATTTATAGCGTCTTGCGAGATTAATCCTGCAATCCTTTCGAAATAGGATAGGGGACCTTCACCTCGTTCTATCAGGTATATAAGCGAGGCCAGATTATACTGCTCATGATAAAGGACTATCATTAGTATTGCTAAACCTTTAATGATGGTCGATTGCTTTTTGTTCACCCTCTAATTAATCTATGTTAATAATGATACAATAAATTCTAGCAAAATAATTTTCACTGAATAATTATGGAAGAAAAGGATTTAATAATTTGGGAAGATCGCCTGCTTACAAATATTACTATTATTGATCAACAGCATAAACATTTTGTCAGTATTTTAAATCTGCTCTATCATAAATTTGAACATCTAGCATCTAAAGAGGAAATCGATCCCTTAATGTCAGATCTGGTTTCTTACGCCTCAACTCATTTTGCTACTGAGGAAGGATATATGCAAAAATACAATTTCCCTGAATTTCAAGAGCATAAAGCTATACATGATCAGCTTACAGCAGATCTAACCAAGCTCATTGAAAAATATAATCTGGAAGGGAAGAAAATCCTGCCTGAGATCTTTGATTTCCTGGAAAATTGGCTGGTCCAGCATTTAGATATTTATGATCATAAATATGCCGAGTATTTCGCCCAAATCGGAGTATCAGAATGAAATAGCTCCCAAGTTTAAAATCTTGAGCACAATCTTAATTGTGAGTTACCTAGTTGGTGCTATTGGTCTGGCTTGGGAGCAAAGCCGACCTCTATTTTTACAATTAACACCTCTTTTCTTATTATTTAATGCCCTGATGGTCTTTAATACCGAATTCATAGCCAGAAATATCACTTACTGGCTTTGGCTAATACCTGCAGGACTTATTTCCTTCTATTTAGAAGCGTATGGTGTTAGTTCCGGCAATATATTCGGAGCCTATACTTATGGAGACATATTAGGGATTAAATTAGCTCAAGTCCCTCTAATCATTGGACTAAACTGGGTCATGGTAATCTGGGGAGCTTATTCGTTTGCTTCGTTTTTGACTAAAGATAAAATTGCTAAAGCTTTTATTACAGGAGCAGCGTGTGTTGTTTTCGATTATATCCTGGAACCAGTAGCTATAGCTTTAGGTTTTTGGAACTGGCAGGAAGTTAAAGTGCCTGCCCAAAACTATTTAGCCTGGTTTATGATCTCCTTTGTTCTTAGCTTCCTGGCTCATTATTTAAAATTAAAAAACAATACAAATATTGTTCCTTTGCAACTAATGCTACAATTTCTTTTATTCTTATCTCTTAATATATTTATTTAAATTTTTAAATTAATTTTATGATCTTTCGTAACCCCAATCAGAGAATTGCTGTCTTAGTAGATGTACAAAATCTCTATCATTCCTCAATGGCCATGTACAAAACTAAAGTCAATTACAAGCATTTACTAAACTTATGTGTACAGGGTAGGATTTTAGTCAGAGCAATAGCCTACACGATTAGGACTGATGAGACCAAGGAGCAAAACTTTTTTGAAGCTCTAAACAATGCCGGTTTTGAAGTAAAAGAAAAAGATCTGCAGGTATTTGTGGGAGGAGCTAAAAAAGGAGACTGGGATGTTGGTATTGCCATGGATGCTGTTAGACTTGGTGATAAAGTTGATTCTATAGTACTTCTATCAGGCGATGGCGATTTCAAGCCAGTTGTAAATTATCTGCAACAATCTCTGGGTTGTCTGGTTGAGGTAATGTCGTTTAAAGGAGCTACTAATAAGGAATTAATGGAAATTGCTGATGATTTCATAGATCTAGGGGAACATCCTGAAGTTCTATTTGGAAAAGGTGCACAACCTGAATCTAATCGTAATTAAAACAAGCTTACCTGGGTTTTATCTCCTGTCCTTCTCCTTTTAGGGGTAATTACGAATTTGTGGATGGCATTTTGGACATGCTCTTCACCAAAGTCTAATATCAGCTTATGATAAAGTTGCCATAACACCTCGGCATCATCTAGACCGCGATGTCTTTTACCTACTGTTAACTTTAATCTGGCTATAATGCTATCAAGGGAATAGGTGAGATAATTTGGATAGAAATGCTTGGCAAGTTTAATTGTATCTACGTATGAAACCAAGAGTTCCTGATTATGCCTTGTCAGTTCTTCACTGATAAAGTCAAAGTCGAACTTGGCATTATGGGCAATAAACAGATCAGCTTTGAAGTAATCTAAAAGATCATTAAGCAATTCATCAAAAAGAGGGGCAGTTGCTAAATCTTTCAATTTAATTCCAGTCAATTGTCTTACCTCTTTACTGATCTTATATCCTGGATTAACTAGTCTTGAAAAGGTTGATTTATTATTATCCTTATCTACTTTAACTATCCCAATCTCGATGATCCTGTCGTTGATAGGATCGAGACCTGTAGTCTCTACATCAACAAATAGCAGATTTTTGTATCGCTTAATAAATTTATCCATGATTAACTGCAAGTCTAATATCCTATCTGGTATGTAAGCAAGTGTCAATAACTAGTCCTGTAAATTAAGGTACGTATCTAGTATAATCCTTATGGAAAGTATGAAATCATGAATCTAATAAAAAATAAACCACAAATTATTGCTATGCAAGAGGGCGGTAAAATCCTCAGGAGCATATTAAAAAAATTAAAAGCTATGATCAAACCTGGTCTCATGACCATGGATCTGGAATTAGAATTTCTGAGACTATGTGAAGAGCATAAAGTAATTCCCTCGTGCAAAAATTATCAGACTCATGGCTTGCCTCCATTCCCTACAGGCTTATGTATCAGTATCAATGATCAAGCTGTTCATTGTTACCCTGATAAGGGACAGTACTTAAAAGAGGGTGATTCCATTGCTGTGGATACTGTTATCTCGTATAAAGGAATGCATGTTGATAGTGCTTTCACTTGTGTAGCAGGCTCCGCAGACAGTGAAACAGAGAGATTTATCGAAGTAACACAAATGGCTTCCAGCGCCGGTATAAAGCAGGCAATTGCCGGTAATCATGTAGGTGATATTTCCTATGCTATTCAAACCATAATGCAATTAGCAGGCTTTAATGTGTTAAGGGATTTTGTTGGTCATGGTATTGGTCTTTCCATGCATGAGTCACCGGATATTCCTTGCTATGGTAAAAAAGGACAGGGACTCAAATTGCAATCAGGAATGACTTTAGCTATTGAAACACTGGCCTGCCAGGGAGAACCTGATATTGATTATCCTGGACCTGATGCTTGGCAGACTAAAATGGCAGATGGGAAGAAATTTGCCATCTTTGAACATACTGTTCTTGTGACTGAGAAAGAACCTATCATACTGACCAAGTAATTCTTTAATCTTCAATATTGTTATATAATTACAAGATTTTATTTTAACTTTCTAATCAATCATGGCATTTACTACAGAAATCAGAAAAGGCATGATAATCAGCTATAATAATGAGCCCTATATTGTCATTGCCAAAGAATTTTATTCTCCAGGAAAAGGAGGGGCCTTCACAAGGACCAAGATTAAAAATATCAAGACTGGTAAAATCCTTAATCAGGTTTTTAAATCTGGAGAGAAACTGGATGAATTAGAGGTGGAGACAAAATCCATGCAATACCTTTACGCTGATGAAAAGGATGCCTACTTTATGGATCCTATTAGTTTCGAACAATTAACAGTACCTCTAGAGATGGTTGATGGGGGTACTAATTACCTTCATACAGAAGCTAAGTATATAATTATCATCTATGAAGGAGCTGCTATATCAGTACAGTTACCAGCCAAAATTGCTTTGAATGTAGTTGAAACCAGTGAAGCCGTAAAAGGAAACACCTCCGGCAATGCCACTAAAGAAGCTATTCTGGAAACCGGTGCCAAGGTTTTTGTCCCTCTTTTTATCAGGCAAGATGATAAAGTAGTCATCAATACTGAGACAGGACTTTACGTTTCAAAAGAGAACTAATCCTCATGCCTAGAGCAATTGAATTAAAAAACGATCCTTCCAAATGGCAGGGTATATTTATTAAAGAACTTATACTCAAAAGCATCAGGAATTTCTTTAATAAAAGAGGATTTCATGAATTGGAAAGTCCCATTCTGGCACCGACCTTACCTCAGGAAAGATACTTGAATGTGCTGTCAACAAAAATTGGGGACCAGGAAATTTATCTTATTCCTTCAACAGAGCGCTACAATAAGTTAGTGCTTTGTGCTGGTTTAGGCAATCACTTTGTTATCTCTAAAGTATTTAGAGGCATGGAGGAATTAAGTCTCAACCATGCACCTGAGTTTACAATGCTGGAATGGTATGAACTTGATCATGACTATACTCATTTAATGGAGAGTACGGAAATATTATTGTTAAATATTAAAAATTATCTCGATAGAAAGTTAAAAAGGACTGTAAGCTCCAAATTGACTTATCAGGGACAAAATATTGATCTATCCGCCCCTTTCCCCAGGCTCTCAATAAGACAAGCTTTGAAACAATATTGCTCAATTGATCTGGAAGAGATCCAAACTTTACACGATTTCCAAAACATCGCCTTAAAAAAACATTACAACAATGCTAAAGAATTCGATTGGCAAAGCTTATTTGAATTAATCTTTGCCAATGAGATCGAGCCCAATCTACCAGCAGACAAGCCCTGCTTTGTCTATGACTATCCTGTTCAGCTCTGCCCTTTAACCAAGGTTAATCCTAATGATCCTCTAGTAGCAATGAAGGTCGAACTTTACTTGGCTGGTAAGGAAATTGCCAACGGGTATACTGAACAAACTGACTGGCAGGAACAGGAAAGAAGGTTTATTGAAGAGCAAAAAGCAAGAAAGGAGTTAGGATTGCCCCAAATAAATATGGAGAAAGAAATGATTGAATTAATGAAACTGGGTATGCCCACCGTAGCTGGAATAGGCATGGGAATTGATCGATTAGCTATGATATATGCTGATAAAGCAAATCTTAGTGATGTAAATCTGACCTCACTTTAATAATGGGAAATCTATCCTCATATTATGATCTGATAGCATCCATCACTAAAAATGATGAGGTGACCAGGCAGGAGATCGCACTTATTCAAAAGCACTTAAAATCAGGGCATATCTTAGACATTGCCTGCGGTAGCGGTAGGCATTTAATTCCTTTGCTTCATCTTGGCTATGACCTTTCAGGTTTGGATAGTAATAATATTCATCTTAAATTACTGTCAGAGAAATTAAATAGAAAAGTTCAGCTTTATAATGCAGAATTCAATAGAGCAGTCATCTCAGAAAAGTTCGATGCTCTGCTTCTATTTTGGAATTCATTAAATGAGATTTGTCATGATAATAATGAGCTTAATGAATTCTTTGTAAAATCAAGAACAATATTAAATGAGAAGGGCATAATCATTATAAATTTTGATGATATTAAAGAAATTGACCCAATTAATTTAGACTTTGAATATAAAGGGGAATATGAGGGGCAGAGCTTCAAATATCAATTCAAGGTTCAGGAGTTTGATAGAAGAAATAATATTTCTAAATCAATTGAGCGTTTAACAATATATTCGGGAGATCTTGTTGAAACAATCACTGCTGAATTGATCCAGAAATGGTGGGGATCTGAAGAAGTATCTTCAATAGCTAATGATCACGGCTTTAGAATAGAGCTGGATAAGATCAAAGCCAATAATGAAATATATATGATTTTAAAGAAAGCATGAATCCCTATTCCGAACTACTTGAAAGCATAAAAGGTGAGGCTGATTTTCTAGATCTAACAAATACTAACTTCACCTCACTAACTCCTTTGATTGATTACTCAGACTTAAAACTGGAACTTGAAACATATCTCAATAATAGGGATTATGCACCAGAGTCCAAAGGATTATTAAAAGCCCGTCAAGCTATAGCTGAATATTATAAAGCAAAGAATGTAGAGCTTGATCCTGAGAATATATTAATTACAGCTTCAACATCTGAGAGCTATTCATTAATATTTTCCAGCCTTCTTCAAAGTAAAGACAAGATATTATTACCCAACCCTTCATATCCCTTATTCTCATACCTTGCCTCTTATGCAAGAACTGAACCACTCTACTACGATTTAATAGAAGAGGAGGGTAAATGGATGATTGATTTATTGAGTTTGAAGAAAAACATTTCAAAGGCTAAGGCTCTGATTTTGATCTCCCCTAATAATCCAACTGGTATGATGATAAGTAAAGAGCAAATAAAAAGTATTCTGGATTTAATTAGAGATAAAGATATTTTATTGATCCTAGATGAAGTATTTAGTGACTATGTATATGAAGGTAATGATCATGGTGAGTTGCTTAAGAATATTGTCGAGGGAAATAAAGTCATAATCCTAAATGGCATCTCCAAAGCACTTGCTAGTCCAGATCTAAAGTTAGCATGGATAGCCTTACATAATTGCGAATTAAGTTTGATAGATAAGCTGGAAACTGCTAATGATACTTATCTTAATTGTTCCTATCTGAGCCAATCCTTATTACCCTCCCTATTTAACAAAGGCAAAGTAAAGAGAGAGCAATGGCTTGAGATTCTAAACACAAATAGGAATCAATTAAAGAATATATCTAGTACCTTAGTTAATATAATTATTCCTCAAGGTGGTATACATTGCGTAGTAAACTTTCCTGCTTTAGCTTGGGAAAATGAAAAGATCGCCTTAAAATTATTAGAAGAATATCATTTGGCAGTTCATCCCGGATATTTTTATGACTTCCCACCCGATTCAAAGAAAGTAATAATTTCACTACTTCAAGATCCTGAAAAATTCAAAATAGGTCTTTCCAGGTTAATAGATTTTAGTATACAATATTCCTAATATCCGCTAATTTGATTTAATTTGATAAAGTATATGCAAAACGACGATCTTGCCTTACTAGCTCAGGCTTTTTTAAAATTAAGGAATATTGATGAGATAAAGATTTTCTTAAAAGATTTATTAAGTAATAGTGAACAGGAAAGTATTGCCAGTAGGGTTGTGATCGCTCAAATGCTTGAGCAGGGTTTACCCTATACACAGATAGAAAGAGAAACCGGAGCTTCTTCGGCAACAATTGCTAAGGTGAGTGAGAATCTCAAATATGGCAATGATGGATATAAGCTGATATTGGAAAGATTGAAAAGAAAATAAACTTCTAATTATTATCCGTCTTTGAGGAATTATCTGTTATAACAGTTACCTGAATGTTCTGAGCAGTATTGTCAGTTGCAGGTATAATAGCATCCAGCTTAATATCAAAATACATGATTGCTGCTATCACGATATCCACTATCAAGAATAATAAAACAAGCATCAATATACTATTTAATGTCCCTTGTCCTCGATTTTGATATTTTTCCATAGCTTTTAATCCTTTATATATATTACCCCAAAACTAAAAGAATTAGCAATTTGGGAGTGTTTGTTAAAAGATGGTAAAATACTCTCATTGATCAAGAGAATATGAGCACAATCAAACCTAGGCTCTTAAAAGGATTTAGAGACTTTTTGCCACAACAGTTATGGCTTAGAAGAAAAGTAATAAAGACTTTTATTGAGGTCTTTGAAAAATATGGATATGAACCACTTGAGACTCCAGCTTTGGAGTACTTTGATATTCTGATGGGGAAATATGGGGAACAGGAAAAGCTAGTGTATAACTTTGAAGATTTTGGCGGCAGAAAAGTAGCTTTAAAGTATGACCTGACCGTACCAGCCAGTAGGGTAATGGCCCAGTATCAGTCTGAGTTAAGCCTACCCTGGAAAAGATATCAGATACAACCTGTTTGGAGAGCCGATAATACTCAAAAGGGGAGATTCAGGGAATTCTATCAATGCGATGCTGATATATTTGGAGCTAAGGATATGGTAGCTGATGCTGAGTTTATAGTTATGGGTATAGAGATACTTACAAAATTAGGGTTTAAAGATTTCAAGGTAAGAATCAATAACAGGAAATTATTAAATGGAATAGCTTCCTTTATAGGCAAGCCCGATAAGTTCAATGATATGGTCTATGTTATTGATGATTGGGAGAAAAGAGACTTGGAGCAGAATAAATCGGAATTACTAAGAAGAGGGTTTACGATTGCTGACGTAGAAAGAATTGTGGATCTAATACTTACTTCAGGTGATTCTAATACCAGATTAGATTTACTCCAAGAGAAATTGAAGGAAATTCCTGAAGCTCAAGAAGGGATCGCTGAACTAAAAAAGATCTTTGCGCTAGTAAATAATGATAAGCTTGATTTTGATCTATCGATAGCCAGAGGTCTTAGTTATTACACAGGGCCTGTTTGGGAATGGAGCATTATTGAAGGCAGGGTCGGATCTGTTGGAGGATGTGGACGCTACGATAAACTAGTGGGTGGCTTTACAGGCATGGATATACCAGCAACAGGTGGTTCTTTTGGTTTAGAAAGGATTATGGAAGTGTTAGAGGACAGACAAATGCTACAACAGCAGGATACTAATATCACGGTTATGGTCAGCATTTTTAATGAAAATCTAGCTAAAGCCTCATTTGATCTGGCCGCAGACTTACGTAATAGAGGTATTCCCACATTGCTTTATCCCCAGTTCAGACCTCTTAAAAAACAATTTGAATATGCAGATAAAAAAGGCATACCATATGTAATTGTGCTTGGAGAGGATGAGATCTCTTTAAAGGTCGTGGCTCTTAAAGATATGAAAAAGAAAAAACAGACTATAATGCCCTTGTCAGACGCTTTAAATATATTACTGAATGAAAATTTAGAAGATTAATTATTTATCTTAATTTATTTCTTTACAATTATGGCAGATATAGCAAACCTAAAGGATAAAGTATATTTTGACAAGATGAATCCCTTGTTTGGACTACCTCTTGGTGATGATTCTCCCAGAGAAATCAACATGTTGGTTGAGACTCCTATGGGTTCTATTAATAAATATGAATTCCATACTAATACCGGCCTTATCAAGCTAGATAGAGTATTATTTGAAAAACTTCCTTACCCAATTGAATATGGAGCTATCCCCCAAACTTGGGATGAAGATCAAGATTTACTTGACGTAATGTGTCTAGTTACCTATAAAACATTTCCAGGCTGTTTAATCTCGGTCAGACCAATTGGTGTTATGCTTTTTAATGACTCTGGAGAGAAAGACGATAAGATCCTGGCTGTGCCTGTGGATGATATTAGATACAAACATATTAAAACCATCGAGGATATATCTACACATCAGAAAGATGAGATTGCTTTCTTCTTTGAAAGATACAAAGATCTGCAGTTTAAATACAAAGGTCAAACAGATAAGAAGGTTGTAGTTGAAGGCTGGGGTGGAGTAGAGCAAGCTTACAAGATAATCGAAGAGTCTAGTGAATTATTTAAGAAAACTTTTAAAGTTGATTAAATAATTAGTAAAGAGATAAAAGCCCGGGCAACCGGGCTTTTTTATATGATCGTAGCTGAACCTAATAGGACATCATCGTTATAGAAAACGATCTTTTGTCCTTGAGCAATAGCTCTTTGTAAACTAGCAAAGCTAAACTTATTACCAATTAATTTACCCACCTCTGCTTTTTGTCTATAACGGATTGAGGCACTGAGATTATCCGGATCCCAATATTTTTGAGGTATTACATAATGGATCTTATCAAACTCCACCTCGCTACTAAACAATCTGGCATTATCCTTCCCTTTAGCAACATAAAGTATATTGTTTATCTTGTCTTTGCCACACACAAAATAGGGTAGAGTAGAGCCTCCAATGTTTAGCCCCTCCCTTTGGCCAATGGTATAGAAAGCAACACCATCATGCTTACCCACAATTTCCTTTGTATCCATATCCATAATCAACCCGATTTCCCCCTTGATATTATCCCTTAGAAATTTACCCACATTGATTTTCCCAACAAAACAAATGCCTTGAGAATCTTTTTTATCTGCTACGGGTAATTTATTATCTAAAGCAATTTGTCTGATTTGAGGTTTGGTAAATTCACCTATGGGAAATAGTGTTTTTGATAATTGCTCCTGATCTAGTTCACATAGAAAATAGCTCTGATCTTTATTACTATCAATACCTTTTAGTAATTTATATACACCATCTTCCTTCTTAACTCTGGCATAATGTCCGGTGGCAATTAGATCAGCTCCATCCTCAAGAGCTCTTTGTAGAAATATCCCAAACTTTATCTCACTATTACATAGCACGTCAGGATTAGGAGTCCTTCCTGCTTTAATCTCAGTGAAGAAATATGAAATTACTTTGGCTCGGTATTGCTTTTCAAAATTGTACGATCTAAATTCTATACCCAGATGCTCACAAACAGCTTGAGCATCTTTTTGATCCCTCTCCCAAGGGCAATCCCCTCCAACTCCTGATTCATCAGACCAATTCTTCATAAAACATCCAATAACTTGATATCCCTGCTTTTGTAATAGCACAGCTGCTACAGCACTATCTACACCCCCTGAAAGGGCTAAATATATTGTTTTGGTTTTTGCTAACTTTTCCATAATCATTCAATTGCCTTAACATTATATCCCAACTGGCCTTATTGATAAATAGTATGGAGCCGATATATATCGTAGACACAAGCTGTAACAGGTAAAGGGTAACAATCTTTTGAAAAATAATATGCTATAATAATTCTAAGTGAACCGGAAACAGTGAGAACCGGTAACAAATGGCCACAAAAGAATAATAATCAAAAGAGCTTCAATTTATTGAAGAAACAGGGTGGAACCACCGCATTATGAAGGTCCCTGGTTAGTATATATTATTTATGATATATATTGACCAGAGGCCTTTATTTTTTACCATTTTTACACATCATGGCCCAAAACGATCTAACTCTCGATACCATTACCGCTTTTGCTAAAAGGCGTGGTTTTATCTATCCCTCATCAGAAATCTATGGAGGTTTAGCAGGTATTTATGACTATGGACATTACGGCATTCTATTAAAGAATAATATTGCCAATGCTTGGTGGAAAAGCATGGTAAGAGATAGAGATGATGTTGTAGGCTTAGATTCGGCAATATTCATGCATCCTCTAACTTGGAAGGCCAGTGGTCATGTCGACAGCTTCAATGAAGCTTTAATAGATTGCAAATCCTGTAAACAGAGAATGAGGGCAGATCATTTGCTTGAGAAATATAGTATTAATGCAGACTTCATGCCCTTAGATCAAATAAATGCAGAACTGAATAAATTGAGAGATCAAAATCAATTAAAATGCCAGTTTTGTGGTAATAAGGAATTGACTGAGGCTAGACAAATAAATCAATTGGTAAGGACTAACCTTGGAGTTCCTACAAAACAACTCCAGGAAATGAGCGAGGAAGATATTGTTTATGCCAGAGGAGAAACCTGTCAGGGTATTTATCTAAACTACAAAAACGTAATTGACACAATGCGAGTCAAATTACCTTTTGGAATAGCTCAAATTGGAAAGGCTTTCAGAAACGAGGTCATAGCCAGACAATTCATCTTTAGAACCAGAGAATTTGAACAAATGGAGATGCAATATTTCCTAGCACCTGAAATGATGCAGGAAAAATATGAGGAATGGAAACAAACAAGATGGAATTGGTACTTAGAAGTATTAGGACTTCCTGAAGAGAAACTGAGATGGAAAAAACATGATAAATTAGCTCATTATGCTAAAGAAGCATATGATGTTCAATTTAACTATAGATCTCTTGGAGAATTTGCAGAAATTGAAGGTATTCATCAGCGTGGTGATTGGGATTTGTCTCAGCATGCAAAATATTCAGGACAAAATTTAGAATACTTCGATCAAAAACAAAATAAACGATTTATTCCTCATATCATGGAAACATCAGGGGGCTTGAACCGTATGGTTTTTGCTGTACTTGATGCTGCCTATACAAATGAAGATCTCGGAGAAGGAAAAACTAGGGTAGTATTAAAGATCAAACCTGCACTTGCTCCAGTTAAAGTGGCAATATTCCCTCTGCAAAAGGATGAAAAGTTGCAAGGGAAAGCCAGAGAAATTTACCTGGATCTTCGCAGTGAATTTCAAAGTGAATTTGATGATTCCGGCAATATCGGGAAAATGTATAGAAGGCAGGATGAAATCGGTACCCCAGCTTGTGTTACACTTGACTATCAAAGTCTGGAGGACAATATGGTTACTGTTAGGGATAGAGACTCTATGAAGCAGGAAAGGATTGCAATTGGTGATCTAAAACAATATATCTGGAATAAGATCAATGCCTGAGACTATTTCCTTAATAAGCAAATTGAACTGGTATGAAGAAGCTACCAGGATCATAACAGATCCTTTATTCGAGCTGACTCATAAGCATTTACCAAAAGGCTGTCACCCTCTAGGCGAGAAACGAGGAGAAGAAGCTTTAAGTATTGAGGCTCATCGAGTTTTAAGACCCTGGAACAACCTGTATTACACCCATTTGCTCAGACTGAGTGGTAAATGTCTAGTAGAACAGTGTGATATTAGAGATGCTGGGAAATGTCCTTTAAGATCGGCAAATTTAATAAACAGGCACAAGCCCTAAAAGGGCATATCTCAAGCCATTTTCTTGATCGATTTCGAATTCATAATGAAAATGACCGTCTTCTCTTGATGATAGTTTCATATAACTTCTCTTGCCAGGCTTGTCCTTAGCTAAGGCGACTTTCATGATAGGCTGATCATCCGTTGGTTGCAATACATCTCCCTTTCTTTTTCCATACCAAACATTAGGGGGTAGATCAGATGGCTCAACAAACAAATGTGTGGCATTTTCTGTCACAGCAAAAGGGAAGGGGCTTGCCTTAATAACCCAACTTGATCGTCCAGGTCTTAATTGCACTACACCTTGACTCATTACCTCTCTGACTCTTGAGTTTAAATCTACCTCTCTACCACTTCTTAATACAATATCTGCTGCGTCTAATAAACCCAGTCTTAATACTGCTGCATCAAGATCTCGCCCTAAATCAACAAACTCAAAGGGTAGATTTAAACTTTGCAGAGATCCATTAGTAGCTATTGCCGGATCAAATACAGGTTTCTTTTTATAGGGGAGGGGAGTGGTTAAATTGGGCCAGATGGAACAAAATAACCCTCGTTTAAGAGTATCTACTCCTGCAATATTAATTGTTGTGCCTGGCAGAACTAATTCAGGTGACATATAGATCACTTGTTAATAAAGGAGATTATACAGCAATATATAGAATTGTGATATAATAGCAGGCATAATTTGATATGTATTCAATCATGAAAATTAAATACATACATGGATATGAAACACATACAGTAGATGCTGTCCAAGAACAAGACGGATCCAAAATACTTGCTATCGGTAGATATAAGGTTGAAGTTCATCCTGAATGTAAGATGAAAGTTGGTGAAACATTAGATATTTACACTGCGAGAAATATGCAAATGGCTTTGGAACAACAGGCTGCAACAGTGCTCATCCATTCTAATCCCATAGCGACTTGTGAGAATTGCCCTTTCTTAGGTAAAGGCTGCAAATCCGGAGCAGTTAATGCTCTTGAAGATTTAGGTGGATATAAGGGGTTTAAGTCGGAGATTTAAATATAAAAAAGCGCCCTCAAACAAGGGCGCTTTTTCTACAATTCTTACTCCTTATCCTTTTTATCTACTACTTCACCTTCTGCAGGCTCATCTTTTTTCTCTTCCTCCTTACTTGAGGCTTTATCTTTCTCTACTTCGTCTGCCGCCTTTTTATACATTGCAGCTCCTGCATCTTGCAGCTTCTTAGATACTTCCTTAGTAAGCTCTTTAAGCTTATCAACCTCAAAATCATCCTTAGCAGCCATTTCTTTAAGCTCTTTAACAGCCTTATTCAAATCCTCCTTATCTTTCTCCTCCAGCTTATCCTTCATTTCGTCTAAGAATTTCTCTATTTGGAAACTCAAGCTTTCTGCTTCGATCTTGGCCTCTGATCTTTCTTTGATCTTTTTATCCTCTGCAGCATGAGCAGCAGCCTCTTTAACTAAAACATCTACTTCAGATTCATCTAATTGAGTTGAAGCAGTGATTGTTATTGACTGCTCCTTACCTGTAGCTTTGTCTTTAGCTGATACATTCAAAATTCCATTAGCATCGATTTTGTAAGTTACTTCAATTTGAGGTATACCTCTTGGTGCAGGTGGAATACCATCCAAAATGAATTTGCCCAGTGTCTTATTATCCTTAGCCATTTCTCTTTCACCCTGCAGAATATGTACTTCTACTGCAGGCTGATTATCAGCAGCAGTTGAAAATACCTGTGTCTTTTCTGTTGGAATCGTTGTGTTGCGATCGATCAAAGCTGTTCTTATCCCTCCCAAGGTTTCAATACCTAATGTCAGGGGAGTAACATCTAATAAGGTAATGTCTTTAACATTGCTATCTCCCTGCAGAATAGAACCTTGAATTGCAGCTCCAACAGCTACAACTTCATCAGGGTTCACTCCCTGATGAGGATCTTTACCAAAGAACTCCTTAACTTTCTTAACTACTAATGGCATTCTTGTCATTCCACCCACCATCACCACATCATCCAGCTCTTTAATATCAACCTTAGCATCTTTTAAAGCTTTCTTAACTGGTTCGAATGTCGCATCAACCAATTTACTAACTAACTTTTCCAGATCTGCTCTGGTCATTTTCTTGACCAAATGCTTAGGCCCTTTGGAGTCAGCAGTTAAATAGGGTAGATTGATCTCTGTTGAATCGGCACTTGATAATGTTATCTTAGCTTTTTCTGCAGCTTCCTTTAATCTTTGAATGGCTGCTTTATCTTCGCTTAGATCCATGCCTGTTTCCTTTTTAAATTCATCCATAAGCCAATTAATTATGGTTTGATCAAAATCATCTCCTCCTAGATGAGTATCACCATTAGTTGCCTTAACTTCGAAAACACCTTCTCCAATTTCCAATATGGAAATATCGAATGTACCTCCCCCTAAATCGTATACGGCAATTGTTTTCTCTCCTTCTTTATCTAGACCATAGGCTAAAGCAGCAGCTGTTGGCTCATTAATGATCCTTTTCACATCTAGGCCAGCTATCTTACCGGCGTTTTTGGTGGCTTGCCTTTGTGAATCATCAAAATAGGCAGGAACTGTTATTACTGCTTCCTTGACAGTTTCACCTAAGAAAGCCTCTGCATCTGCTTTTAATTTTGCTAAAACCTTTGCTGAAACCACTTCTGGAGCAACCCATTTATCTGCCAATTTAATTTCCACACCACCCTTATCACTCTTTCTAATTGCAAATGGCAATAATTTTTTATCTCGCTGAACTTCTTCATCGTCCCAGCGTCTTCCAATAAGTCTTTTAATGGAGTAGAAGGTCTGTTCAGGATTTGTTACCATCTGATTTTTGGCAGTGATCCCGACTATTTCCTCTCCATTATCTAAATTAATTGCAATTACTGATGGAGTTGTTCTAAACCCCTCTTTGTTAGAGATGACCTCAGGTTGTCCTGCGCTTGTAAAAGCAACACAGGAGTTTGTTGTCCCCAGGTCAATTCCTATGATTTTTCCCATTTTGAAAACTTTAATAAATATTTAAATAATTTTTATCTAGCAATTATTACTTTAACGCTTTTAAAAACCTGTCCATTCACACTGTTACGATATCCTCTTGAGATAATATCCACTACTTTATTCTTCTCATCATCCTTTATGGCATTTACTGCAGTTATTGCCTCCATGACTTCAGGATTGAATACATCTCCTTTATCACATTTGATCTCCTCTAAAGAATAATCTTTAAGTATTGTTCCCAATTTATTGAGCAGCATGCTCATCACGTTATTTTCCTTTTCATTTTCCATTGCTCTATACAGATCATCAATTACATCAATAATATGTAGCAAGATTCTTCTATTAGCTTGAGTATGCATTTCCTCTCGCTCTTTATCTACTCTTTTTCTGTAGTTGATGAGATCTGCTAAAGCCATTAATTTTAATTGTTTTTCCTTTTCCAATTCTTCAGTCAACTTCTTACAATCTAGACATTCTTTACAGTCCTCACACTCTTCACATTCCCCATCTTCACAACACTCACATTCACAATGACAACACTCCTCATTTTCAACATTGTGTTCCTTATCTTTGTCTTTATGAAATTCACTATCTTGTTTGTTTTTACTCATAATAGTTAATTAAATCTAATAGAAAAATTACCAGCCACTGACCATTTCGTTAATATTGTCAGCAACAAATTCCACAGCAGGGATAACCTTCTTGTAGTTCATCCTTTGGGGACCGATCACCCCAATATATCCGTCCTTAGAATACATTGTTATTGGGCTGTAAATGATAGACATTTGTTTAAAAACATCTATGTTTGTATCGCGACCAAATAGAACCCTTACATTATCGGGAGAATCATCGAACTCCAATAATCTTTTAAGTAGCATTCTATCTTCAAGAACTTGAATAAGATTACATAGTTCCTGAACCTGCTTAAACTCAGGTAGAGTAGGGATCCTAGCTAATCCAGCATGATATATCTTATTATCGATCAAAGCCATGCTCACATTCCCTGTGAATTCATACAAAGTATTTAATGCGTTGTAGAGAACTTCATCCTGATCAAATCTGGAAGCAAACAATTTTTCTCTAATCACAGCAGCATCGGCCACATCTAATTCCTCCAATTCATCCATAATACTTTCCACAAATAGCTTATAGCCTCTAGTAGTGGGAACTCTTCCTGCTGAAGTATGGGGTTTTTCAATATAGCCTTGTTTCATAAGCTCGGCCATTTCATTTCTGATTGTGGCCGGACTAACATTCAGCTTGTATTTATTAACTAGATTCAAAGAACCCACAGCTTCGGCACTTTCGATGAATTCTCTGATGATCGCTTGTAGTAATTTGAATTGTCTGTCTGTCATAGTAAGCTTGCAATTGCTAACAATATATCATTAGCAAACTAGTGCGTCAAGTGCTAAACCATGGGAAAATTATTTATTCTTCTTCGTAAGTATCGAAATGGATTCTAACCCTTTTTAGTCTTCTAACGCCATTATCCTCTATTTGGTTCATATATCCGTTCCAAGTGTAATTAACCCCGTCTAGTACCTCTAGCCATTCTTGTTTATGCAAAGGCCTTTTTAGATCAGTGATTTTTATCAAACCAAATTTTACTCCATTTTGATCCCCGTAATACCTTTGGGAATGCACATATTCAATCTCTGTTGTCTTGCCGTTCACTTTTGTGACCTTACTTATTAAGGTAACATGATGAGAGTTCTTGACTTTGCCTTTACTCCTGATCAGATCACCGGGCTGAATATCATTAACATTAGTGATAGGATCACAATTAATTAGATTGGTAAGGGTATTAGCTCCTAAGTTTTCTATAGGTCTAAAAAAACGCCTAATCCTACTTAAGATATCATTGTTTTTATATTCCACTAATTCCCACAACCTTCTTCTATGTTCACTTTTGATCCAATATCCTAATACATGGGTAACAAAGCCGGAACAATCTATACCAATACTACGTTCGATCATAAAGTCGCGGATCTGTTTTTCATCAGCTAAGTACAGATCAAAATCTTTTAATTTAGCCCAGACTTTTACCTCCTTTACTATTTCTCCCGGATCACCTTTCCCGACTAATACTCTCAAACCGACCCTTTCCTTCCTGATATTCATATGATAAGGGCAAACAACAGACTTACCACCTAATGGTAGATGCTGATATTCATATACCATTTGCTGTGCAGTTTTGGGCATTATTTGTATTTGTTTCATACTAGCTTTGATAATTCTTAATAGCTATTAGTGCCTGTCTTATCCAAGAAAGTAATTGTCCATCAGGCAAGTGTGCACTCGAATTAATTTGGATCCTTCCCAGCTCATCATTGACTACCAATTTTCGATTCTTAGCCGGTGTCAGGATTAACAGGCCTCCTTGTTCAATATCATCAATACAGTAACCATCTTTTTGGAATAGAAGGGCTACATCTCTTTCCTCGTCAAGAAAAATTGTGTCCGGCTTAACTTCACTACTAATTCTATCTATAGCAGCATTGTCTCCCTGCAGCCTATACACCCCCGATCGTAAAGGGAATTCAAGAGTATAGTCTCGAAAAGATCTTACAAAAACCTGAGAATAGGGCAGGGGAGCTAAATTAATTTGATTATACTCGTTTTGATCAATCTCATAATCTATACCACAAAATTCTGCTACATGTATCATGGATAAAGGGATCTGTCCCAATTTAAGCTGCATTTTAGTGTACATAGGAATAGAAGCAGGTTGTCTGGCATTGATTTCAATGATAAAGGCTTTACCCTCCATATCAATGATCAGATCAATACCAAACAAGCCTTTATACCCCTTTGTTCTCATTGCTTCTCCAATAATGATAACTTCATTCTCGATCTGTTTAAGGTTATCGCTATTTATTTCCTTCCGATATTCCCAGTCATTACCAATAGTAGCTCCAGCATAAACTGTCAGATTTTGATCTCCAGTGATTTGTTTTGATAAACCTCCCAAGTATATTCCCTTGGATCCTACACAGGCATTTAGAGTGTAGGCTTGCCCTTGAATAAATTGAGCCACTCTTATCTGACGGCCTGGGAATTGAGCTTTAACTTCATTAAATTCCTGTTCAGAATTAATAAACTTCGTACCCATTCCTGTATGTCCTTTATTAAACTGCAGGACGAATTTCGATCCCAATTGGGATGCTAAGGCGGCATAATCTATTTGATCTAATTGATAAATCGCCCCTTTGGGAAGGGTTATAGGCAGAGCTGATAGATTCTCATACTGTGAGAGCTTATCTTCAAACATCCTATTTAAATCAGCACTTGTATTAACCAGAGTTGCACCTAAATTAGATACACTTTGTTGAAATGCTGGAGAGATCTTGAAAGTTTGAATATATGTTTTCTTATCTTTCTCCTGATTAAAGAAATTAAGGAATTGATTGGATCGTATTAATTTTATGGAACTTCTTAAAGGGATTTCTGCCTCATGCTCTTGCCAACAGAAGTATTTAATTCCATTTCGTTGAAAGTCATCAAGATACTGAGATAGATCAATATGAGCTATTTGAAAGTTCGGTATTATTCTCTCAAGCCCCAAGGCTCTTTCTGGATCATTACAAATATATATATATCTGCTATCTGCAAAATGACTTTTAAATTTTTCTATTAAACTTGAGATATTGTCTTGCATAAGAATAATAACGCAATATATTCTACTATTTTGCTACTTGATAGATATATAGTTTACCGGTATTTTCAATAGGTTTATGATTTTTAAAAGTGAACGTATTGCTCAAGATATAGCTGCCACTTGGCATTTCCTTAAAGAATCGCTCTTCCAGTTTTTCAAGATGTTCAGGATAGAGATAAACAATGATAGCATCAATGCCCTTGATATCCACCTTAAACAAATCTTTATTCTCAATTTCCACCTTATTATATCTCCTTACAAACTTTACTAATCGCATCCAGAGACTTAATAAGGGATTAACTTCAACAGCTAAAACTTCAAATCCCTCTCGGGCAAGTGCAAAAGCTACTCTGCCATCCCCTGCACCAAGCTCAGCTACTTTTTTAACTTTGGTCTTCTTTAGGAAATTAACCATATTATTTACGATCCTTCTATCTGAAGGGACAAAAGGTACCCCGAACGTATTAGCCCAGAGGTAGAATACAGCAAAGAGGATTATTAGAAATAGGCAGGATATTTGCGCTAAAAGATAGAGTATTGGGATCATATTCCGCTTACTAAGATCAATGGCCTTTTCACATCTATAGTACTGGAACGTAAAGCCTTGCTTAATCCGGCAAAAGCCAATGCTGAATTATATGAAGGCATGGGAATACCTGCCAGCCCCGCTTTAGCTTGCGCTTCAAATATTTCATGATCTGACAGCACAAAACCTCCCCCGCCATTCTGCCTTAGAGCGGCCAGAAGCTTAGGCTTACGAAGTGCAACTTTATCAACTATAGCATCAGCCATGGATTCAGGCTTCTCTTTGAAATCCTTATCAAATTCTGAAGCAATGGGATGCACTTTTTCGCTCTGACAAATATATAAAGCGACTTTCATACCCATCTCCTCAAAGGCATAATGCAAAGCTAAAGCACTGGTACCAGAACTAGTAGGAATGAACAGAGAATCTATTTGCTTAGCTTCTCTAGCTAGCTCATAACCAATAGTTTTAAAACCAGTTAAAGCCAGATCATCTATCGATCCTCTTAAATTAACTGCATTATTACTTCTAGCGAATTTTATAGCGTCGGATTTAGGCTTGGGTCCCTGATGAATCCTGATCCTATCTGATTTCAGCTTTTCTAATCTCTCAAGCTTATTATTATTTATCCCAAACCCTACAAAAACATCGATCTCGGCATCAGCAGTTAAGGGAATGTAGCTGGCAGCACTTATTGCAGCATTGCCTGAGGAACTGATTACAAATTTCTTAGCTCCATTTGAGATATAGTAGGAGAGCTGATATGCAAGACTTCTATCCTTGAAGGAATTATTAGGATTAAGCATTTCATTCTTAATCCATACCTTGTAATTATCAAAAAAACCTTCATACAAAGGTGTAGCACCTTCATCTAAAGTAAGCTGGATTGAAGGTATAACGTTGTATTTAGCTAATTGTGGATCCTTCCAGATTGACATAACTATTATTATCTTTTTACAATTATAATGTATAATAAAGCAAATATTAATTCCAATTTTAAGCTATGGAACAAGTCAAAGCACTTGATAATAAATTCACTTGCCTGGAATGCCAGAATGAAGTAGTTCTAGATCCAGAGAAAAAAGTGGGAGATATCGTAGAATGTCCCTACTGTGGAATAGAATACGAAGTTACTGGTAAAGACGAGGCTGGTGTAACATTACAGCTTATTGAAGAAGAAAAATAAGCGAGATTAGTACAGCGGTAGTACACCTGCTTCCCAAGCAGGGAACGCGGGTTCGATTCCCGTATCTCGCTCCAGTTATGAGCAACTTTCCTCCAATTAGTTGAAATGAGGATCAATCTTTTTAATAATACATAATGAAAAGAAACGGGCTTAAATACATCATTTTATCAGGTTCATTTTTGATATTAGGTGTTATGTTGGTGGGGTGGGGATGCTTTGTTTTCAAATCTACACTTATCGATGGGACTTGGATTAGGGTGTCTGGGGTTATTGTTGATTACAAAACTATTGAAGCTGAAGAAAATATCAATGTACCTGTAATTAAATATACCGTTGATAACAAAACATATAACGTTGAGAGTAAATCAGGATTTTCCGGACTTTTTTCAATTTCCAAACCTGAAATCGGTACTGTTAAAGAAATATATTACGATCCAACAAACCCTAACAATTCGATAGTAAATGAGAACTTTGCACCTTTCCAGGTATTAAGTATATTACTTATTTCATCGGGAATTATTTTTATATACCTTTCCGTATATAATTTTTATACTTATACACGTCAGAAATTACCTAATAAATAGATTCTACTTAATAATCAAAATGTCTATTGGAAGGATTTAGCTAAATTAGTTAATTAATATATGATATTTTTTCTAAATTAGACGGGGGTTGTACAAAAAGAACATCGTCCCCCATTTATTTTTATTAACCACTTTTTTATGTTTGAACAATTTATAGGTTCTAGTGAAAGTCGTTTGATTATAGATCTGCTTTTGGCTTTACTAGCCGGCTTTATAATAGGTGGTGAGAGGGAGTTACGAGGCAAACCGGCAGGGATCAGTACCCATACCATGGTAATAGTTGGAGCCATGCTTTTTACATTTCTCTCATCTGAAGTTGATCCGGCCTCTAAATCCAGAATAGCGGCTCAGGTTGTATCTGGTATTGGATTTTTAGGTGCTGGCTTAATTATCAAGGAGGGCAGTAATGTAGTTAATTTAACTACAGCAGCCAGTCTTTGGGTGTCAGGAGCAATTGGTATGGCTCTAGGTTTTGATTTTCATTTAATAGCAATCATAGTCACTTTAGCTGTAGCCTTAATACCAAGAATACCTAGAATCAGAAAAACAAATAATAAAAACGAGTAAATAGAAATTCTAGTGAAAGCATTACAATGCAGTGCACTCCATAAAAATTTTGATTCCCTTCATAAGAGATATGGAAATATTGACCTAAAAGCGATCTATGGTGCTGGGGAAATTAATAATCCGAACGTAATGCTAATCTTCATGAATCCTACAGCACGTAATATATCTGCACATCAAGACTGGCATGGTATTAGAGCCCCCTGGATCGGTACCAAAGAAGTATGGAAAATGTTGAATTCATTAGGGATCATTAGTGACTCAATTGTGTTAAGTAAGGTCCTCGATCTTAAGCCTGGTGACTGGGATGAAGAACTGGCACAAGAACTTTATACTGAACTCGCCCAAAACTCCATCTATATCACCAATATCGCTAAATGTACTCAAATAGATGCCAGAGCCTTACCAAATGCTACATTCAAAGCATATATTCCCAGCATGCTTGAGGAAATAAATTTAACTAAACCAAAATCAATCATTAGTTTTGGAAATCAAGTCAGCTCGATCTTATTATCAAAATCAATTTCCGTCTCCGACTATATTGATAACCAATATGAGAGCATAATAGTCGGGGATAGGGCATTCAAAGTTTATCCAACATATTATCCGGTAGGGCAGGGCATGAGAAATATGCCCAAGGCCATTGCAAGAATTAAATCGATCATTGCTGATCAATTGCTTTGATCCGAAATTGGACTATTTTCTTTATTAAATTAATTGGTAAATCTAGTTCTTTGGGGATTCTGATCGTGCCTTTAGATAAACCAAACGTCTTTAATTCCTCTTTAAAAGCATTGATCGCTTCGGGGCCTGGATATATTCCAATATGATCCTTATACTCTGCAAAATGGATTAGATTCTTCCCTTTATATATCACTGTAGGTATTCCGTATTTGATTTCTTCTATGTAGCTTGGGATAAGTTCCCTAATTAATGCTCTGATCTTTTCTAAATCAGAACTAGTGCTTTCCGGGTTATTCATGATAATTGAAGATGATATATTCTAGTTTATCATACAGCTAGAATTAGACTTCAACAGACCATCCTCTTTTTTGTCTTATCAAACTATCTGCACGTTCAAAGAGATATTGGCACTGCAGCATTTCACCCCACTGTTTTTGACGCCTTACACATTCCATAGCCATATCATGGCTTAAACCCCTACCTACAGTAAGTGAGAAGATATAATCCCATAACATTGAATTGTATTGGAATCGGGTTGCTTCTGGAAGATGATCCCTATCTCTGGCACTTGTACCTGAGAAAACATAAGAAAGTAAGGGTCTTAATTCGGGCCTGATTTGTTCCAAATTAAAGGAATTTGGCCTAAATGGATTATATGCTCTCAATTCCTGATCAATTGCCTCAATATCGTCTTCATTTAATTTGTTATCAGTAATCCATCCTGCTAAAGTTTTAGGTCCAATTGCCAGCAAATTAAATAACGGATCACCTAGTTCAAAGAACACTCCACCCTGATAATCATCGTGAGGCTTCGGTAAACTTAATCCCTGAGGGATAGGGGCACTGGAACTGCTGGGGATCCTTCTGGCAAAAACCATATCCTCTCTTTTAATTTTTGCGCCCTTAAGATTATCAACCATGTGTTCAAAAGCTCTTTGATCAACTATAGTATCTCCCACTATGATCATTCTATTAAAATCTGTGGCTAAGATCTCTCTAGCCGATAGAATTAATCCTGCTTTAAGAGGATCTTCTCCTGTAAACATAGGTTCTCTTGCTATTAATTCCTTATCTAAAAGGGGAGCAATCTTAATCTCTGTTTTTCCTCTAGTATTTCCTGTCCAAGCAAAGCTTCGGCCTCCTTGGTTTTGGATCATTTGCAAAGCGATAGGAACTTCGTTGTAAATTGAAAAATCTGGGCCCCATTGATCAGTCAGGCTCTGATATTGTGACTCCATTCTTTGTAGTAGTTCTGGTTCCGGAATAAAATCTCTTGGAAGTTTTTTTCTAATATTATTAGCCTCCACCCAGCTTCTAGCTCTTTCCAGATCAGTTCCTACATGTTTATGTCTTGGGCTCCAAATGCCATGTCGATTGAATCCCACAGGGATTTGATGGGCGCTAATAAATTCTGAAACTGCTAATTCCCAACATAAAAGGGAAGGGGAAGTAGGCTCACGATCAGTTCTGGGTATAATATTTTTTGGCTCTCCCAGTGTGCCATCTAGATCAAAAAGAAAAGCAGTATCTTCTAAGATTCCCATTTGGAAATCATTTTAAACAGATCAATTATATCATTACTATTTATATTTTAATATATCTGGAGTATATATGCCTTGCATTTGCAAATCATAACAAATAATGATACATTAATATTATCTATTGCCGACTTAGCTCAATTGGTAGAGCAACGGTATCGTAAACCGTAGGTTGTGAGTTCGATTCTCGCAGTCGGCTTATAATAAAACTGCTCCAATACTTTTTAACTTCAAAAATCATGTATGAACCCAAATACAAAATCAGTGATGTCCTGCTTTTAGAGATAAGTGAATTAGAGCAATCTAAGACTAAATTAGATAATGCTGAATTTCCCGCCCAAACTTCCAAAGAACTACTAAAAAAATCTAAAGCGGTGAATATGTTCCATTTAGCTCATATGATCGGAGTTGATCTAACAATTAAAGATGCCGAGAAAGCTGTGGAAGGGAAAAAGATTACAACTAATGATGCTAGAGGCCTGATCCTAAATAATTTTAGGAGTGCCATGGAATTTGTCCGTTCTGATGTAACTAGATCTCAGCTTGAACCTGATGTGAATATGCTTTTACATATGAACAAGATCTTGATCACAGAATGGAAAGAAGTATGGGAGGCTAAATTAAGATTGGATTCCAATGAAGTAGATAGCAGCATGGATGGGTGGGTACAAATAAGGGATAAATCCATAACCATGTTTGAACTGGAATCAAAATTAAATGAGATACTCTTTTGGTTCAAAACTTCTCAAGGCCGCGTCCATAACCTTATTAGGATTGGAGTATTGTTTCTAGAGTTGGTTAGAATGGCGCCATTTTCTCACCTTAATCAAATCACAATAATCGCTATAATCGATCTTCTATTGTACAAATACGGTTATCTTACCCAAACATTCTTGCCTATAGTTAGAGAATTGGACCAGCATAATCAGGAGAACATCAAGATATGGCAGAAATGTATCGAAGATCAGGATAGTTCTAATTGGCTAGAAAGGTTTATACTCAATTTGAACGCAGCAGTTAAAGAAGATAAAGATAAGATCCTAGGCCTAGTTAATACTTCAAAGAATACCAGCAAGCAGCCTTTTCTAGATCTAAATCGTAGGCAATTGAAAATCTTACGTTACTTACAAACTATCCCTACGGTTAAGAGAGAGGATTATGTTCAAATGATGGATGTCTCTACTATGACCGCCTTTAGAGATTTAACCGATCTAGTGGAGAAAAAATTATTAAGAGTAGAAGGGCGGGGTAGAGGAACTAAATACTTACTGCTTAATCGTTAGGCTGAAAGAAGCTTAATAATATTGTCCACAGTTCTTTTATTATGCACTACTGCATAAATTTCCTGCTTTGAGGCTTTACGTAGCCCCTCTAGGCTACCGAAAGCTTTAAGTAATTTTATACCTAATACTTTACCTACCCCAGGGATCTCATTGATAAGAGAAAACTTTTGGGCCTTTTCCCTTAACTTTCTGTGATAATCAATCCCAAAACGATGGGTTTCATCTCTTATACGTTGCATTAAGAATCTAGCCTCACTACCTTTCGGGAGCTCTATTTTAATGAATTCACCTGCTTCGATTTTAAAAATATCTTCATTTCTTTTAGCAAGTCCTACTAGAGGTAATTCAATACCTAATTCCTTCATAACAGAATCTACAGCAGACAATTGCCCCTTGCCTCCATCAATAACTATCAGGTCTGGTTTTCTATTGAACGATTCATCTTTGGACTCACTATTATCTTTTTTAAATCTTCTTTTTAACACTTCCTGTAACATTCCAAAATCATCTGGAGTAGACTTTGTTTTGATCCTAAACTTCCTATACAGTCTCTTCTGAGGCATGCCGTCAATGAATACAACCATTGAACCTACAGCATTAGTGCCTTGTATATTGGAAATGTCATAACATTCGATCTTAAATCCACTTTTGCTTTCAATTGTCTTGTCGATCAGATCTAATAATTGTGATAATGCTAAATAGTTTTGAGTTGATTTGATTTTCCTAAAGATATGCTCATCAGTTCTAGGATCAACATCAACTTTCTGGGAGATGTATTTCAAATCTTGAATCTTATCTCGAATCTCTGCCGCTAGTTCAAAATCCTTCTCTCCAGCAGCATGCTTCATCTTTACTTCTAATTGCTTGATAATTAGAGAGAGTCTATTATCTAAATATTTTTCAATATTTTTAATACTGGCTTTGTATTCACTAGAAGTAATAAAGCCTGCGCAGGGAGCCTGGCATAAACCTAAAAAGTAATAAAGACAAGGTTTTGGATCAGATGAGGTAATTTTTCCGTTCTTTTCAACAATCTTTCTATTACAGGTACGATAAGGGAATATCTCTCTAAGTAGCTTTAATGTTTTCTTAATAGGGCCTCCATTCATATATGGTCCCCAGTATTTAGCCTTATCCTGAGGCTTCTCTCTTAAGTATTCAAATTTGGGGAAAGACTGCTTGTGATCAAGGCGTAGATACATATAGTTCTTATCGTCTTTTCTTAAAACATTGTATTTGGGTTTGTAGCGTTTAATAAGATTAGTCTCTAGTACCAAAGCTTCCAGTTCTGAATCTGTGATCACGAACTCCACATCCTTGATCTTATTCACCATCCTTTCAATACGAGGCCCCAGCTCTCTTGCCGCAGCAAAATACTGCTTGACCCGCTCTCTTAAAACCAAAGCTTTGCCGACATAAATGACATTTTTTTCCTGATCACGGTAGATATAGCAGCCGGGAGCAAGAGGAGCTTCCTCGATCTTTTTCTTGAGAGTAGTACTGGGATACATTACTTAATCCTTCTAATATCAGAGAGTAGGGCTCTATGGAAAGTGTCTGTTTCCAGATCATGCACAAAAATCCTTTTACATTTACATGCTACCAGTTTTTCGACATCATTTTCGGCCATTATCTTGGCCCTTGTTAAAGACCTAGTGCAGGCAGGACAGTATTTTTTTTGGAGTATTATCTTTTGAAGAGGGGCAATCAGTTTTTTTAACATGAATTTAATCTCAATAATTAAATTATACAACATTTGTTCTTTAATTATACCTGTTCAATCAAGTCTTATCTTGCCAGAACAAAGGGTTAGTGATAGCATGATTGAAGACCTCTAAAAAAGTCTTCCCTAAATTTATCACTTTAATCATGCAAAGCAAATGTAAATACATCTTTGTCACTGGAGGTGTTATGTCCAGTGTCGGGAAAGGCGTAGCCACAGCCTCCTTAGGCTTTCTACTCAAGGAGAGAGGGTACAAAGTAAGCGCAGTAAAATATGAGGGATATTTAAATGTTGATGCCGGCACAATCAACCCAATAGAACACGGGGATCCTTTCTTATGCGCAGATGGAACAGAAGCCGATATGGATCTAGGAACATACGAGAGATATTGGGGACAGGAAATGCTGGAACACAATTTCTATACCTTTGGAAAAGTTTTAAATGATGTTCTAATTAAAGAAAGATCAATGTATTACAAAGGCGAGGACGTTGAGCCTATTCCTCATGTTCGGGATGAGATCATCTCAGAAATAATTAAAGCAGGTCAAAAGGATCAAGCGGATATTGTTTTTACAGAATTGGGAGGCACAGTAGGAGAGCCAACGAACTCCATGAATGCCATCTATTATGAAGCGATAAGGAAGATGAAAAGCATGTTCCCAGGATCTGTTCTACATATACATGTAGGATACATCATCTTCCCCAAACATCTAGGTGAGCCCAAAACCAAGCCTGTTCAGATCTCGATCAGACTACTAATGAGTCATGGTATTATGCCTGATTTTCTAGTAGTTAGAGGGTCAGAGAAAATTGATAGCAGAAGAAGAGAATTATTAGCTCGATTCAGCGATCTTGATAAAGATCACAGTATCGGAGCTGAGGATCTGGATAATATATATAAAGTGCCAATTGAATTTGCTAAACAAAAGTTTGATGAGACTTTGATCAAGGATTTGGGATTACCAGTTAAAAATTTAGATCTCGAGAAATTAAAAAGCGATCTTTCATTTTTATACCAAAAACCAAGTAATAAAATCCAATTAACTATTGCCGGGAAATATTTTAAAAGCGGAGACCATCAGTTGGCAGATTCATATTTTGCTCTTATTGAAGCTATAAAACATGCTTCATGGAAAAGTGGTATTGAAGTCGATCTCAGATATGTTAACACCGAAGATATTGAGAACCAAGGGACTAAACTGCTTGAGGGCTCTCATGCGATTATAGTGCCAATAGGCTGGGGCAGTAGGGGAGTTGAAGGGAAAATTACTGCTATTAGATATGCTAGAGAGAACAAAATCCCATATTTAGGACTATGCTATGGTATGCAATTAGCTTGTGTCGAATATGCCAGAAACATATTAGGCTATAAAGACGCACATAGTGAAGAAGTAGATACTAAAAGCAAGCATAAAATCATTCACAGTATTCCCTTCAATGAAAAATATCAAAGGATCAAGGGAGACGGTACCAGTATGAGATTAGGTTCTTTCGACTGTTTGATTAAAAAGGGAACTATAGCTTATCAAGTTTATGATAAATATGATCAGTGGCAGGGAAAAAAGGGTGTAATTAGTGAAAGACATAGGCATCGTTTTGAATTTAATAATGATTATCGTAAAGAGCTGGAGAAGCAGGGTTTAATCATTAGTGGGACATCTAGAGATAATTTCTTTGTGGAGATGATCGAATTACCAAAAACAATACATCCCTTTTTTATAGCTACTCAAGCTCATCCGGAATACAAGTCCACCCCTTGGAAGCCTCACGGACTATTTCTGGAATTACTACAACAAGCTTTAATTTTTAAACAAGCTTAATGCGACAATCATATATTAGAGATAGCCGCTTCCAGCTCAATTGTCTGGAAACCCGATTCTATATTGAAAACGTCCCCAGACAGGACTTGATCAAGCTCGGGCTTTGCGATATCTGTGCCCAATTACTTAAAAGCGAAGGGGCAATATGCAGTGGAATAACTAATGGAGTTCCATATATAACAATGCCTACTAATATGGTTGACAAATATACTCTATCAACTCTTGATGGAATTAGAAAGTGTTCAGTGATATAATTAATATATTAAGTAATTATACTAATGTTAAGACAGTTACAAGTTTCAAAACAAGGTGAAAATATAGTTATCCATCCTAAAGAGGTTCTAAGCAAACCTGAATATCGGATCCAATTGTGTCAAGCTTGTCCCTTTATTAAACTCTGTTCAAGAAAACTGGCGGGGAATAAACCTACAGCCACCATGACTCTTTCTAGACTCCGCACTCTATTCATGGACCTAGAACCTAACCGCTCTTTTGAAAGCATTAATCTAACCCAAACAATAGGAGACATGGCTAATTGCACAAAACCTTTAGAAGAACAAAGAAGGATATCTATGGATGTGGCGTCTCAAAGCTGGAAAAGCTATATAGATTGATCATTTGAATCTTAAAGGAACACTTAACAAGACTTTTTCACTGCCATCCTGCATACTTACCTCGTATAACTCCAATCTGCCATTATCACTAGTATTTGCTGGGAAAGGATCTATTGTCAATTGCTCCTGAAACACTACAAAGTCTGCATAATTATCTTCGCTAGCCTGGATATATCCCTGCTTAAGCAAAGTTCCAGCTGAGCTTACCAATCTATAATTCATCAAGCCCTCAAAGAAATTATGCATCTCGCCACTCAATTGCAGTTCTGGTTTGGTCTTGGAAATGATCTGTCTTAAGATTGGGGAATAGAGTTTAATTCTGTCACCAGCTTCCAGAGTTAAAAACCTTACATTAACTTCTTTAGTTAAGTTTGCTAGTTCGCTATTCCTATACACAGGTATCAATTTGATTGAACCAGAGGTTGCTGTAGGAGATTTTTCAATATCAAGATTAATTTGTTTCAAATTTTCAGAACTAACTTCATCCAATTGCTGATCAGAACTACCTAATAAGACATCGTTCTCATCATAAATAGATACTTTTAAAGCATCGATCTGCCCTGAATACTTAAAATGGACTTTAATCTCTCCATTAACTAAATCATTATCCCTTGGCAACTCGACAGAGAATGCTCCCGTAGCATCAACACTCGATGTTGATGGAGTTGGTGATGTTTGTTGTGGGTCCTGAGACTGCTCATCATTTTTAATTAAAGGCAATGAATCTTTCTGCAATTGGTAATAGAAGATTACAGCAAAACCAAAGACTAGCGAAATTAAAATTAATAAGAGCAGTATGATTATTATTTGAAACTTATTATCACTCTTTACAACCGCAGGTGCTGGACTCACCACAGGAGTAGGAGGTTTGAACTCAATCTTTACTGCAGGCTCAACAGGTAAAGGTGTAGGAGGAGCTGGTTGTACAGGAACCGGATTCCCCATTGGTTGTGGTGTTGTCTGAGCAGGAGGCATTACCATTTTTATACATTCAATTAATTTAGTTTAGACGTTTTATCCCTAAGTTGCAAATAGTGAAGCCTTAAAGGCTTGTCCATCTTCTCAATGCTATAGCGCAACATAGTTCGGGGCATAGTTGCAGCATATTCATCAAGCACTTTTAAAACTGGTTCCTTATCCCTTTTATAGATCTCTCTTAACATCCAGCCGGTAGCCTTATGAATTAGATCCTGCTTATTAAACATTAATAATTCACAAATATTAATGGCATCAGCAAAATCATTTCTTTTGATGAATGCGAATGTAGATATTATTGCTATCCTTTGCTCCCATAGATCATTGCTTCGTGCCAAATCATATAGGATTGTCCGATCTTTATCTAACAAATAGTTCCCTACAATATTGGGGCAGGTAACACCAACAAGATCCCAATTATTAATATATTTTCTATTATTTAGATAAATACTGAATATCTCATTTCTAAGGGCCTCATCAGCTTTATTAAATTTGTAAACAAATATCAACAAACCACATAGCCTCACCTCATGGACAGGATCTTTTATGAGCTTAACAGCCTCATCTAATTCAATCTCTTTAGCCTGCTTTGCAATGACCCTGATACTTGGGACATTTATGCCCCAAAATATATCTCCCTCAGCATATTGTCCCTTACCAGTTTTAAAAAATCTCATTAATATCTTGGCTTTTTCTTTACTACCCAATTTCTTTAAATTCCCAATTACCTCATTAGCTTTTTGTAAATTTTTCATAATCTTGCGTTTTGTTAAGTAGAAGCATTCCATATTTTAGCAAAACCATACAATGACAACAGAGGAGTATCGTTTTCTGGTAAAACAGATAAATACTACCAATGAAAGGATTGAAGAGCTTTACAAACTCATCAATTCCATTTGTACGGATCTCAATGTAAATAGAGGGCAAACCCTATACAGACAATTGGAGACTCTGAGTACTTCAGTGCGATCGGTTTCCAACGATCTCAATGCTGGGCAGGTAAGAAATCTGAAGTTTAAAATGGATGATCTGCAAAGATCTTTAGAATTTTTGCAACAGAGGTTTCGTTGATCCTTACAACTTATTGTACTTCAAAGCAGAGCCTTTGGATTTTTCTACTGGATATTTTTTACTATTTAATTCCATCTTCTCGTTAATGATCTGCACTAGATCAACCCCTGCTTCCTGACACAGAAATAGAAGATAGATAGCAACATCAGCTAGTTCTGTTTGAAGTTCAGCTAATTTCTTTTTATCCTTAATGTATGCTCTTGATTCTTCCATGTTCTGCCACATAAAATGCTCTGCGACCTCGCTTGCTTCACACATCAAGGCTATAGCCAAATTCTTAGGATTGTGAAATTGCTTCCAATCTCTTTCAGTCCTAAATTTCTCAATGGCAGCAATGGTTTCATTTAAATCTGGTTTTTTAGCCATAATCTAGATATTAAAATTTAAACCGTGATCCAAAGCCCATGGACATAGGCGTTAAGCATGATAATGCTCATGATGGCGCTAAGTAGTAACAACAGACCACTTATCTTCCTATACTTTGCTAATACAATTCCTGCCAGCATATACATTGGGTAAAGAACACTAATATATCTGGGTAAGGCCAGCATGCTGCCAGATAGCATGGGGATAAATACAATAGTTAGAACTGCTAATTGAGATAAAGGAAGTTTCTTTTTTAAAAATCCCCATAATCCCAGACCAGTTACTAGAAAAAAATATCCAAGATTGTATATATGTATCTTTAAAGAGGTTTCTAATTGCCAATTGATAAAAGAATAGGGTATAGCTAGTAGGGGAGATATCCCGTTCACAGGTTTATCCCAGTAACGTTGAATATTAATAAACGCAAGAGGATCTCCGACTAGATTGTAAAGATAGATCATAAAGGCAAGAAGGCCACTTCCTGCAATTAATATTGAAAATATCACTTTAAGATCCAACCTTTTTAAAAGTTTTAAATTAATGCCTGGGAATTTTTTATCCTGATACTTCTTTTCTATATATATTGCTATCAAGATGGGAATTATCATGATCCCCGTATTTCTTGTGGCTGATAACAAAGCTCCAGTGCATCCTGCCATAACCCATTTCTGTTTAATACCAAGTAGAATTGATGCTAGGAAAAGAAATAAATAAAGA
>JAKQLP010000126.1 GCA_029567095.1 bacterium | reverse complement strand
GCTTTGACCATCTTGGAAATTGACCCTATACTGCAGTTCGTGGCCTGTGGTTGCTATGGGCTCAATACCAATTTGAAATTTGAATATATCTTCTAAAGGTCCCATGGCATTTATACCCAGATTCAATACTCCTAACATAAGCTTACCGATGGGATTACCAGCTATAGTAACTCTCGCCTCAGATCTCATATCAACAGAAATCCCGGCATCACAGGTTTTAGTCATATATTCCAGCCACTGTTCATCGGTAGGTCCATCAAAGAATACCTTCCCCATTACAACCATCGCTCTTTCCGGACTCCCACATAATGCGATCAAGTCCCCCATTATTTCCTGCTGCGCTAAGGCCAGCTTCCCCCCTCCTATCTCAGGCAGGACTGGTACCATACCTCTTTGTGGGGTTGTATCCATACCATATTGAATATTAGCTGATAGAAAACTAACGAATCTGTCGACCCCGGCTCGAAACATCGGATGACCGCTACCCTGCATTACGCCCTGCTCATCATTTAAATCTAAGATCGTGTTATCACCGAGATTAACGCTCATGCCCTGAAGCACACTATTATCCTGACCTTCAAAACCAAGGTCAATAACAGCTGTTAACCAAGGGGTATCTTGCTCACAATATGAAAAAGCAATGCTGGCCGCTTCTCCTTTTGGACCAACTGTAGTAGCTATATGCCAACTATTCCCACCTTGGCTTTGAGGGATGGTCAAATCTGTTTGTAGCAGATTTGAAAATCTAACTAATAGGTGTTTATTGATAGGGGCTACAACCATAGAAGAATCTAATGCAATGGGGACATTCACTCCATGCTTAAGCACTTCTACACAAAATTGTTGGAAGTCACTTTCTTTACCAGGTTGTAATAATTGTTCTCTAATGAAAGGGGGCATAATTATTAATAATACGCCCCCAATTATATCATCAATATATTACTTCTCCAATACTATCCTTTCATGACGCTTAAAATATATTCATTAAAACCATTTGGATCAGTTCTATTTGGGACATGATACTCCCCTGCAAACACCTTAATATTGGCTGGTTTAAAATACTTATTAACATTTTCAATATTAATGACAGGGTCCTTGTCACCATAGACGACATAATAATTCTCTTTAACCTTTTTAACATCTACGATCATCTCATTGTTTAAGGTGGCAATTACACCAGCCACTATAGCCTGGGGATCACATTTCTTGATACCTTCAATTGTTATCTCCCTGGCTCTTGCAGTTTTAACATTCTCTTTACCAATAAAAATATCGCTCCACTTATTCTGGAATGTTTTAGTTCCTCTTAAATAGCTTAATAGTGCTGGTAATAGTCTTAATTTATTAAACACCCAAAGTATTGGCAGTAGTATCTTAATGATACCGGGCATTGGACCTAGTGGTGGATCTATTAGAACGACTTTAGGATATCGTTCCTTCTCAGCTTCAGCTAATCTGGTTGCAATGACACAGCCCATGCTATGTCCTATCAGATTAACTTTATTAAGCTTAAGTTCATCAATGAATCTTTTAGTATAGAAAACATAATCCTCAAATTCATACTCAGATAATTTTGAAGAGTCGCCATGCCCCGGGAGATCGAACCTGATAACTCTATGTTTTTGAGCTAACTCCTTAAAATTCATATCGCTATCTGCTTTGTAATCCATCCAGCCATGGATAAATAAAATTGGAGTGCCAGCTCCCTTACTATCTTCGTAGGCGATAAATATTCCATTAATATCTATTGTTCCATTTTCCATTGTTGAATATTCAAATATCTTTTATTAATCCTATCATTGTCTTAACAAGAATCATATCAAAATATCAATAGGCCTAAATAGGCATATATATTTAAAAATGATAGAATTCAATATATTTTAATTATTCCCCATGAACAAAAAACTATTACTAGCTTTAGCAGGTGGTTGCTTACTATTATGCTGCTGCGCTCTAAGTATTGGTGCTTCGATCTACTTTTTTAATAAATCACAACCTCTACCAAAGCCAGATGATATTCTGCCAACTACTAAGCCCAGCGTCATGATCACCCAGTCAAAAACCCCTTCCCCAAGCCCAACAGTCTCACAGATCATTGTCCCCTCTCTAAGTGGTAGCTTTTTAGAAACTTTTGATGATAATAGAAATGATTGGGAATTAGGAGAATATTCAGAAGAATATATGTATGCCTATTCCAGTATTGAGAACGGTAAAATGATATACGAAACAGAAGCATTGCAGGAAGATGGTGGATTTATCTATGACACCTACTACAATCATCCCATGACCAACTTCGAAGCATCGATCGATGCAAAATTAATTGCAGGACACGAAGACACCTCTTATGGAATTATCTTTAATAGGATCGACAATCAGAACTTCTATTTCTTCATTATCAATGCTGAATACCAGCAATTCAAATTAAAGAAGTTCATAGGTGATGAGGGTGAAGATGTTCTCACCTGGACAGATAGTTCCGCAATTAGAACTACTGGAATAAATAATGTTAGGGTTAAAAAAGTTGGTAGTCTCATTACTTTGTATGTTAATGATCAGCAAATAGCAACTGCTACAGACAGCTCCTTTACAGAACCTGGAGATATTGGCTTCCTAGTCGTTCACTACAATGAAGGAGATACGGCCACAGTTGAATTCGACAATCTAAAAATTATACCTAGATAATGGAGAAAAGCTCAGCTGAAAAACCTATAGTCGTCGGATTAGCCTCGATCTGGGCTGGAGGTGGACATAATGCCCTACGCGATATTCTTGCTGAGGAACTAAGCCAGCATAAGGACTTTGAATGTCATAGCTTTACCCATTCTGACAGTAGCTATGATTGGTTCAATGATAATATCTTTGGCAAGGCTCCCATATTTTTGAACTTCCTGTATAAAAAGACTCCCGGTGAATACCCAGGAGTATCTGCCATTAAACTGGTGAGAGAATGTGAGGAATTCATTAATAAGATCAAGCCGGATATTGTTATCTCAACAAACTTTGGAGTCTGTTCAGCATTTGGATTTTTAAAAAGAACTTTAAAACTATCCTTCCAAAAT
>JAKQLP010000124.1 GCA_029567095.1 bacterium | reverse complement strand
GATTTTTTATGCTTTGATAATATAATTGTTGAAGTAAAAGCTCTTTCAGAAATCTCTAACGATCATATCTCTCAATTATTAAACTACCTAAAGGCTACCAAACTAAGAGTTGGCTTATTAGTCAACTTCGGATCCTCAAGTTTAGTATATAAACGCCTCATCTTATAAATTCGTGTCAATTTGTGTAAATTCGTGGAAGAAAAAAATGAACTATAAAATTCCTCTCTTTGATTTAAATTATGATGAGCAAGAAGCTCAAGCAGCTTACGATGTTATAAAATCAGGTTGGATATCTACAGGACCAAAGTGTTTGGAGTTGGAAGAGAAGTTTGCCTCAATGCTAAATGTTAATTATGCTTGTAGTGTTACTAATTGTACTGCTGCCTTACATCTTGCTATGATTATTCTTGGAATTAGTAAAGGTGATGAGGTAATTGTTCCCTCTCTAACTTTTGTAGCTACTGCTAATGCGGTTAGATATGTAAAAGCTACCCCAATTTTTGCAGATATTATTTCTTTGGAAGAGCCAACTATTGACCCTGAGGATATTAGAAGAAAAATTACTGCTAAAACCAAAGCTATAATAGTTATGCATTATGGTGGCTTTCCCTGCAAAATGGATGAAATTATGGCAATTGCTAAAGAGAATAATTTAAGAGTTGTAGAAGATGCTTGTCATGGTCCTCTTTCTGAATATAAAGATAAAAAACTTGGAACTATTGGCGATATTGGCTGTTTTAGTTTTTTTTCCAATAAAAATATCAGTACCGGTGAAGGGGGAATGCTGGTGACCAATAATTTTAATTATGACCAGGAAGCGCGTCTTTTAAGATCTCATGGGATGACAACAATGTCCTATCAAAGAGCATCCGGGCATGCAACTGAATATGATGTAATTCGGTTGGGCTATAACTATCGGCTGGATGATATTAGAGCTGCAATTGGCTTAGTGCAATTAAGTAAGCTTAAAAATGACCTGGAAAAAAGAGCTCGAGTACGTTCCTGGTATATAGATGCACTTAAAGATAATCCTGATGTAATAATTCCCTTTGCTAAT
>JAKQLP010000117.1 GCA_029567095.1 bacterium | reverse complement strand
CGATGTCTTCCAACTGCATCTATCTCATCAATAAAAGTAATGCAGGGAGCATTTTTCTTGGCTTGGTCAAATAGGTCTCTTACTCTTGCTGCACCGACTCCCACAAACATTTCTACAAAGTCAGAGCCACTGATACTATAAAAGGGAACCCCAGCTTCTCCTGCAACTGCTCGTGCAAGTAGAGTTTTACCTGTTCCTGGACGTCCTACGAGTAAAACACCACGAGGAATACGAGCTCCTATTCTCTGGAATTTACGTGGTTCTTTCAGATAATCCACTATCTCTTGCAACTCTTCTTTTGCTTCATCTACTCCTGCCACATCTTTGAAGGTTACGGTAGTTCGATCACCCTGGTGCAATCTGGCTTTACTTTTACTAAAGCTAAATGCCTGAGTATTTTGATTACTTACTCCCCGCATCAAAAGCCACCAAAATACCAGAAGAAGAACCAGCGGAAGTAAATAGGATAGAATGCTTGCCCAATGAGAGGGTTTTTTGGTGTTTATCTCAACCTTGTTTTCCAGTAATTGAGGCATTAAATTCGGATCTTCTAATGGAGGTAATAAAGTATGATATTTTTTCCCCGATAGAGTAGTATAAATCATATCCTGATCGGTGAAAGTAACAGATTTGATTTCGCCCTGAGCTAATTGAGCAGTGAACTCGGTGTAGCTGGCTTCAATTATTTGTTCCCGTCCTCCCAACCAACTGAAAAGTAGCATTAACCCCAGCATTACCATAATTATTATAAAAGTAAAAGAGATTGGTGTTTGAGTCGGACGCCCCGGAGGCATATTTTGACGCTGAGATTTAGGAGCCCCAGGTTTAACATTACGACGGGTTTGGTATGGTCTACTTTGAGGTGGCTGTTGCTTCTTTCCAGCATTCATTTTATGTCTTAACCGGAAGATGCGTATTAAACTAATCACCGAAATGATTATTAAGGCGATAACAAACCATTTCAATAGTTGCGAAAATTCTTGCATTACCGCTTCTTGAGAAGACTGGTCCATGGGTTGAGCAGGAGTGTTAACTGTATTCGCAGCACTTAAACCTGCATAACTCATTAATAATATTAGTATTAGACTGATATATTTCATTTATATAATTCTTCCTTCAATATTCCTAAATAAGGT
>JAKQLP010000113.1 GCA_029567095.1 bacterium | reverse complement strand
AAAAAGTTCATACTTTCTTCTAAGAACTCCCTT
Organism: bacterium; assembly: GCA_029567095.1. Classification (GTDB taxonomy): domain Bacteria; phylum Patescibacteriota; class Dojkabacteria; order B142; family OLB20; genus JAKQLP01. The sequence goes on along the minus strand of JAKQLP010000113.1, from coordinate 37,094 downwards.
ATCAACGGGATCGGCGTTCAACTCCCCAGTTTGAGTTTGTAATCTCTTATATGCAGCCTCAATAAAATTTGACCTAAATTCGATCAAATCCTCACCTGTCTGATGGAGGGCTATATTTCCTTCGCTATGGTTTATCTTATCGTTAATTGGCTTAAAATTATCAAGATCTAAAAAAAGCACGCCCACTGGTCGATTCTCTTGCCCCAATGCTTCAAGATCATTCTCTAGAGTTGATTGATTCCAGAGTCCAGTTAAAGGGTCTATCATAGTCCTTGTAATCGCCTCGGTCTGATCAATCAACTCTATAACAATTCCGCCGTCTTCTTCTGCGGCTCCAAAGCTTATTGGTAGATAAAACCCCTGATCCCAATCATCGGGGTCATCGTAGGTCTTACCAGGAAATCTTTGCCTTGATAAAAAGATCTCAGGCTGTTGATCGGAATTAAAAAACGAATCGGGTCTTAGTAATCTAGACCTATCCTGAGGATGGAGTCTATCCAAAATCTCCTTTAAAGGCTGCGTTCCTGCTCCAATAATACTTTCGGCATTAAGAACACCTACAGGCATTCTAAATACTCCAAAGAGGCTTCGACTTAATGCCTCTCTTCCTTCAGGATTAAAGGCTTCTCGTGTATGGTAGGGTGTTTGTACTCCTTCTTGCATCTTATTCCAACCTCATCGGCATTATTATGTGAATATACTGCTTATCATCAGGATCCAGGAATACACCGGGAGCTTGAGGTCCCTTGCTTTGAAATTCTATCTTTTTACCTTTGATGGCATTCACCATATCGTTTAAAAACTTTATATTGTATCCTGTCTCAAATTCTTCCCCCATGGACTCCTCTAGCTCTATCTTACTCTCATTTTTACCTATATCTATCACGCTGGCAGACAAACTTAATTTCTTCTGATCTGGTTCAATTCTAAATCTTGTCTTATTGCCTATTACATTCCTAGCAAAGATAGATGCGATCTTAATTACATTAACAAGCTCTTCTCTAGCAACTGTAAACTTAACAATGTTCTCTGTAGGAATGATCTTTTCGTAATCAGGAAAATCTCCTTCAATAAGTCTGGTGGAGAATTCTAAGTCCCCAATTTTAAAGAGCAATTGATTTTTAGCTCCTAAATAGTAGATAGAGACTGTCATTTTTTCATCTGCTACCTCTCTGATCAATTTCTCAACCTCTATCAAACTTTTAGCAGGAACTATCTCCTTGAATTCATCCTGCTTAATGACCTTATCCATTTGTAATACTTTCCTGGATAATCTAAATCCATCAACACCAACTAAAGTTAATTCCTTTTCTTTGGCCAACATTAGTACCCCTGTTAGAACTGGTCGCGACTCATCCACACCGGCAGAGAAGGAGGTCTTAGCTATGGCATCAGCCAGCTCTAAGGCATTTATCTCCATAAGGATTTCTCCCTCAGCTTCAGGAACCTTGGGAAAGTCCTCTGCTGGTATGATAAAGAACTGGGCTCTATTATCCACAAAATTAACCTCAAACATTTGGTCGGCTTCATACATGTCCAGCTTGCCCTTCTTCAATGAATTTACAAATTCAGTAAGGAGTTTGGCAGACACTGTTAATTTACCAGCTTCAGCTACCTCGGCACCTATCCACGTTGCAATACCCACTTCCAGATTGGTAGCAGACAATTTGATCTTTCCTTTATCAGCTTCCAGCAAGACATTAGCAAGAACAGGGATATTGGGGCGGACAGATACTGCGCGATTTACAAATAGAAGGGCCTTTGCGAGATTTTCTTGTAGTACAGAGATCTTCATAATGAGTTGTAATAATAATAAATTATATATTAATAAATAGTATTAGTATAAGTATAGGATGTAGATATGTGGACAGCTTCTTCAATAATAAATACTACTTTGTAAAATCTTGATTTTTTTCTTGCGGATTTCTTCTGGATTATTCTCATGATCTTTTTGTAATTATCCTTATCAAATTTAATTATTGCTTAAAAGTAGGTTTGTGTATGATTTTGAGAATTGTTAAAATCATTTACTATCAAACGAATACGTTCTGTCAGACGCGAATCCTCATACCTAATAAAGTTCGTTTTTTCTGGATAAGTCTTAAAGTTCATTGTCGTTCATAATGTTGTCTCTTAAAGCATCCATTTGAGCTCTAAAACCTTCATCGATCATTAATTTGCTTTTTATCTTATCTACAGCATGCATTACTGTTGTATGGTCCTTCTTATCCAAAAAAGCTGCGATCTGCTCTAGTTTGAAACCGAAATCTTCTCTTAAAATGAACATGGCTACTTGTCTAGCAAAGGCAATTTGAGCAGTTCTTTTCTCACTCTTAAGATCTTTTACAGTTAGATCGAATTCTTTAGCCACCCTTTTCAAGATTAGAGGAACTTTAACCTTCATACGTCTGCTTTTTTTATCTTTCCCAAGCATCTTTTCCACCTCTTCATAGGATATTTGAGGCCCGAACATGGATTGATAAAGAGCAACTTTTCTTAAAGCACCTTCCAGTTCCCTGATATTATCCTCAACCAATTTGGCTATGAATTCATAGACTTTTGGATCAATTGACAATCCCATTCTTTGAGCCTTGTGTTCAATAATTGCGAGCCTCATCTCATAATCAGGCTGCCCCACATCCACTGTTATTCCACCTTGAAACCTTGATCTGAGTCTTTCTTCAATACCAGTGATCTCATGAGGCGGTCTATCTGAGATCAAGACTATTTGTTTTTTATCATTATGTAGAACATTAAAGGTATTAAAGAATTCATTCTGAGTTTCCTGCCATTTGGAAATGAATTGAATATCGTCAATTATTAAAATATCCAGGTTTCTATACTTGGCTCTAAAATCCAGCGTTTTCCCCATTTTTATGGATTTGACCATATCATTTAAAAATCCTTCGCAGGGAAGATAAAGGATCTTTTTAGTGTAGTCATGTTCCAGTACTTGTCTGGCCACCGCTTGTCCCAAGTGGGTTTTCCCTACACCGGTTTTACCGTATATGAATAAGGGATTGTAAACATCACCTGGCTGCTTGGATACCCCCACAGCCGCAGCGTGGGCCATTTTGTTAGAAGATCCAACAATGTAGTTTTGGAAATTATAGTCATCTTTAAGATTGGCCCTTTTAATACTAAGTGAGATCTGGGGATTATTACCATCATTGGCAATAAAGCCGATCATGGGTTCTTTTTTAATTTCTTCTTCAATATTTGTTTTGGGTTGGGGCTTATTAACCAGGCTTTTATCTATAACATAGAAAGGCTCTACTTCCTTGCCATGTACATAGGATAATGTTTCTTTAATAAGTTTATGATGATGGTCATGCAGCCATTCCATGGTATAGGAATTCTTTACGCCAATAGCAGCTTTATTACCGGTGATCTCTAAAAGGTTAGTGTCTTTAAACCATGTTTTAAAATGAGCAGGGGAGTCAAGCTTTACCTCAATTTGGGCTAGTGCAACTTTCCAGATCTGAGCTAGGTCCATTTTGTGAAGAAGTAAGATATAATATGGGCATAGAGAACCTCATCCCAATAAGGGCGTATTTTTTGAGTGCAACTTGGGGAAGGTTGTTTATACACAATAAGATACATAAATGTGGACAAGATTGCAAGTGTTTAAAAACTTTGAACTTAATTTCAATTTATCCACATAGAGATATTAATTATCGATTAGGAGTATTCAAGAGTACAGAAAAAAGTCTCCGAAATCTTTCCGATAAGAATGCTAAATATCAATTTATGGAAATACTATTAAAAATCATTAACTTAGTTTTAAACATTCCAAAGAAATCAGTCCTTTTATTAATAAGGATTTATCAAAAACTCTTTTCATTTGATCATAGTTTTTGGGCCAATCCTAGTGCTTATAGAGTTTGTGTATTCCACCCCAGCTGTTCTGAGTTTACTTATCAGGCAATAGAAAAGCATGGTTTGATAAAAGGGGGCATATTAGGTACAGTAAGAATTATACGCTGTAATCCTTTTTCAAAAGGAGGGATAGATAAGGTACCGGAAAAATTTAAGATCCTCTATTTCAAGGATAGAGAATAATTTCTGTGTAATAGGACAATTTCCCCTTCAATTTTGAACTTCAATATTAAGGCCTTATCCGGTAAGAATTTTTTAAAGGCAGGAAGTTGTTTGTTCTCAATAATTTCTCCCAGGAAATAGTTTTGACCTATTGAGATTAATGCAGTTGCTGTAAAACCTAATTCCTCACATTCTCTGATCACCAATACATCATGCTTATTGATTCCAGCATTGGTATAAGAAAGGGTATTGATCTTGATCGCAAAATGACGGCCTTCCTCTTTTAAATTATTATTGTGAACAAAGATGGAATCGCGCCCTATGCTAGTGCGTAGTATGTTTTCTTCATACAGTTCAAAAGAGATTGGGATCTCTATGAATTGTTTGTCAGCTGGATCGGTATCGACTATTTTAATGCTTCTGGCTTGAGAAACTTCTTTTAATATGTAGCCTTTTCTTTTAAGGTTGGAGATATGCTCATGAACTGTTGAGACAGCATTCAATCGGAAATGGTCCCTAATTTCGATCAGGGAAGGAGAATACCCATGGATCTGGGTTGAGATCTTGATGTAATCAAGTATTTCCTTTTCCTTTTTAGTTAGACTTTTAAGCATATTATTCTTTAACTATGCCATCTTCTGTAATGCGCCAGACCGTTATTACACTACTTAATTCCTCATCCTTTCCATTAAGTATTACTTTTAATGAATCAGGCCTAGATGAGCGCAGTTCGATTTTTTCTTTAGCTTCAAATTCGAGAGTTGAACCAACTTTGTAAAGCCTTTCTGTTCTTTTCTCATCGTCAACAAAAAGTGTTATTTGGGTATCTTTATCAACGATCTCAATATTAATTTTTAATGATTCGATAGCCGGAGACAGCGTAGGGGTGGGAGTTAAAGATATTTCCTTGGAAATTGTCAGATTAATGATCTTCTCCCGGCCAAACTGACTGACCGCTTTGATCATAAATGTATTAGGTCCTTCAACAAGTGGGAATTCTTTACTGAACTTTTCAAAGTTATTTAATTTCAATTCAGTGTCATTTATGGTAAGTTTTGAGCCGATCTCAACATTACCTGCTAATTCAATATTATTGGCATCAGTTTTGTAAGAAACGTCGCCCTCTTCTTCAAAAGCAACCGGAGAGGTCAGTTTTAAATCGGGTTTTTTAAGGACCTGTCCCACAAATGATCCTAGATAAATTACGATAGCTAATATGGAAAGGGCAGCTATCACCGTAATAATCTTGTTTGGAGTAAAAACGAACTGCTTTCCTGGGGAATTGGATTTGTTTATTAATTGGGAATTGGGATTTTCCTTTCTTTCATTCTCTCTTCTATAAAGAGCGAGGGCTTTTTCGGTAGAAATGTTAAGATACTTGGAATAATTTTTGAGAAACCCTTTTAGATAAACTTCGGAAGGGAATATTGCATAATTACCCTCTTCAAGAGCTGCTAAATAGTCAACCCTGATCTTTATGATCTCGGAAACCTGCTTTAGCTCAAGCTTAAGCTCTTTTCTTCTCTCTTTGAGAATAGTTCCAATTGTTTTTATCTGTAGTGCTGTTTTGATCATATGTGGATAGAGGATATTATATCACCAAAACTAATCCTGACCGAAAATTTTATCGTAGAAAAATTAAACTGTCAGGTATGATAGAATTGGGTATTAATTTCACAATAATTTATGAAAAAGTTCTTCTTCTTGCTACTTGCACCCCTATTGCTTTCAACTCTCGTTCTAGGGATCAGATTCAAGGGATATCTCTTTTATGATGCCACGTGTGAAAATTGCCTTCAATATGAAGAACAATTATTAGCAGCCGGGGGCAATAGCTCCATAAAAGTAAGACTAATAGATGTCAGCGAGGGAAGTAATGTCATGGAGAGACAGCTTGAAAGATGTGGCTATATTCAGGAGCAGGCCGAGCTACCTGTGTTAGTAGTAGATGATAAGTGTGTATTTGGGAAGGAAGGCATTGAGAGTTTAATCAATAATATTAATGAAACAGGTGATGTATTAGGGGCAATTGATTCAATACCAACTGGAGTTGAGCCGACCTTGGCCCCTGTTATAACCGGAGTTCCAGTTGAGGAAGCTAAGCGCAACACCCTAATATTTATAGCAATAATGACAGGAGGAATGATAGGCTTAGTTGCTTTGGGGTATAAGCTGGGCGGGAAGAAGGTTAGGGAAATGTCGATAATAATCGCAGTAAGCTTGCTATTCCCTTTTAGTGTATTAGTAAAAAGCCAGGCCTTTTGTCCTGTTTGTACAGTGGCAGTAGGGGCCGGTCTTGGCTTTGCAGAATATTTAGGTATAGATGATCTGATCGCCGGAGTATGGATCGGGGGATTGCTTCTTTCAACATCGCTATGGACCATTGATTGGCTAAAGAAGAAAAAGTGGAATTTCAAATATCATAAACTGGTTGTGTATTTGTTAATGTACGGTTTAGTAATAATCCCATTTGCTTCGAGTGGCGTAATTGGCGATCCCTATTCTAAGTTCTGGGGTATGGATAAGGTTTTATTAGGGATAATTTTAGGAACAATTGGCTTTATTACAGGTATAATTAGTTCAAATATACTAGTTAAAAAGAATAAAGGCTCTGTAATGTTCCCATTCCAAAAGGTGGTATTTCCTATTACAGTCTTAATCTTACTTACTTTAATCTTCTACTTTTTAGTTTATTAAAATGGCAGATAAACAAGACAAGATCGATCAATTCATTCAAAAGACTCTATCCATGAAGAAGCAGGATAAGATGGATTTATCATCGGATGAGGATCTTTCTATAGCTATTATGAACCTAGTTAGCATGGAGGAGCATTTCTTCTTCACTGGAGCTAAAACAGGGGATAATAAGTATTATGAGCTATTGATGCAGGTTAGGGAAATGCGTAAAAATCTGCTGAAAAGAATAATCAAAGATTATGAGGGTGAAGTATGGTGTATCTCCAAGCATTTATTAGCGGCTAGTATGAGAGTTATGGAATACGGAACCAAACTCCAATCCATGGGCAGGAAAGAAGAAGCACAAGAAATATTTAGCAATTCTTACGACCTCTACTCCTTATTCTGGGGCTTAAATTTAGACCTGATCGATGTAAAGGATGTAAAAAAGATCCCGGATGAGGCTTTGAATAAACATGACAAGGTTAAAGAGACTGCTCCAAAGTCTAAAGAAACACCTCAAAAGACCGGACTTTTTGGTAAATTGGGGGATCTTGTTAAAAAAGCAATAGATTGCTGTATTGAATAAGGCAATTATTGGTTTAATAGCTTTTTAAATTCTTCAACCATTTCCACAGGTTCTGGATCCACCTTGTATTCATCGGCTAGGTAGTAGGAAATATGGTCAGCCAGATAATGCATATACATTAATTCAGCAAAAAAGCTTTCTCCTTTTAATTCGATCACTTCAACACCAGCACCTTTATCTTTCATTAAATTTTTAAAGATCTCTATTCTCTTGTGGATCCTGGGGTGGGTAAATTTACTTTTTAAGATCAGGAAATAGGCGGGCATGATCAAGTTTGTATAACCAACCATTTCGTTATGATTCACCTCCGGGAAAACATTCCAGTAACTTTGCATTTTTGAGTTCTCATTGAATTTGATCTTGGTGAACATGGCAGCAGAAGGAATATTGTCACATCCAATTATGAGAGGTACTTTTTCATAAAGATCTTTTGCTATTTTTTTAGCATATTCTTCATCAAGTAAACTATCGAGCTGATCAAAGATGGGGGCCAACTCAGGGAATTTATCCGGAATCAGACCAGAGTTGGTTAGGACTTTTAAAACTCCAACCATAAGGTAGCCCGTGAGAAGTCTGGGTTGGGTTTCCAGGGGGACTACTACAGTAGGAGCATTCCTTTGTTTGGCTCTTTCTAATAATTCGCCGCCAGCTGTGACCACAAAATATTTATACCCCCTGCTATCAACCTTGTCATAACAGGAGAGCACCTCTTCTGTATTTCCTGAAACCGAAGAGAGAATAAACAAACATGAGGAATCAGCGTTATCAGGCAGATCGTAGGTTTTTACAGTCTCAATTTGATAAGGAATCTGCGCATCCTTGGCAAACAGATCATTAAGGATATGAGCATAAAAGGAGCTGCCTCCCATGCCGCATAAGATTATTCTTTTAAATTCGCCCTCAACCTTAATATCTTTAGCAAGTTCCGCCCCCTTTTTAAACTGTTGCGGAAACTTTTTAATATCCATGTAGTAGCGGTCATTCATAACAGTGTTTTTAATATATCTATAGGATACAGGCTTTTTGACTCCTGGGCAATCAGGCATCAGCTGCAAGCTCGTCTATGGCTAAAACATATCCATAAACTTTTATGGCACCTGCTTCTTTCAAGACCCTGGCGCAGGCATTAAGAGTGGAGCCTGTAGTATATACATCGTCACAAATTAAAATTACCTTATCCTTAACAGCGTTTCTATTAATAACCCTGAAGCAATTATTAACATTTATTTTGCGCATATTCCTGTTTAGAAAGCCCTGGGACTTAGTAGAGTGAAATTTTTTTAAAAGTGGAAGGGCTCTAAAATCGACAACTTGTGCCAAATGTTGTGCCTGATTAAAGTCTCTCCATCTTTGTCTTTGAGAGAATAAGGGCACATATGTTATTAGATCATATGAAAATGCTCTATTGGATAATGTTTGCCTGACTTTTAATTTTAAAGGATCGATCATTTTAAGATAAAAGCCATATTTAATTTGTCCGATATACCTTTTTAGGTGCTCGTTAAGTACATATGTGGCAAATAGCCCATCAAGAGCTGAATTCCTAACACAGAGTCTATGTATGTAAACTCCGGGTATCCTTAGAATGCCATGGCAGACATGACATTTGGTTTTAGTAAAAGGCTTAAAATATTTACTTTCACAGTTAGAACAAAGATCTTTCCCTGGTCTATGACAGAAATAGCAGGTAATAGGAAAAATTAGATCTAGAGCAGTATTGAACATTGATACTAGCATATTGAGTTTTAACAGTATTTAATTAATTTTTTGTTAATTGTGGAAATATATGGGGAATGTGAATATAATTGAGCCTCATTAATGTTTAAATATGAAAAAAGCAATCTTAATTATTTGTGATGGACTAGGTGATAGACCAATTGAGGCACTGGGTAATAGGACTCCCTTACAAGCAGCAGAAACTCCCAACCTTGATAAATTAGCCCAAAGAGGGATATCAGGCGCTATGAATACTGTAGATATTGGTGTAAGACCGGGAAGTGATACTGCTCATTTAGCGTTATTCGGGTATGATCCCCATGTTTACTATAACGGCAGAGGGCCATTTGAGACTGCAGGAATAGGTATGGAAATGAAAAAGGGAGATATTTGCTTCAGAGCAAATGTAGGTACGGTTGATAAGGATCTTGTTGTGATCGATAGAAGAGCAGGCAGGATCGAAAGCACTCAGGAGATCGTAGAGGCTTTGAACGGTACAAAAATTGACGGGGTAGAATTTATTCTTAAAAAGGGCGTAGGCCATAGGCTTGGCTTTATCATGCGAGGGCAGGGCTTGTCACCAAATATTATTGACAGCGATCCCCACAAAGAAAATGTAAAGATCCATACTCCACATGCCAAAGATGATAGCAAAGAGGCAATGTTCACCGCAGCTGTGCTCGAAAAATTTTTAGACAAAGCTCATAAAGTTATGTCTAAATTACCCTTGAATTTGGAAAGAGAAAAGAAGGGACTTCCTCTTGCCAACTATATCCTGGTTAGGGGAGCAGGAATTACGCCCAACCTGTTAAGCTTTAAGGAAAAATACAATTTAGATGCAGTTTGTATCGCGGGTGGGGGTTTGTATAAAGGTATTGGCAGAATGGTGGGGATGGACACCCCAAATGTTGAAGGAGCAACCGGTAAGCCGGATTCTGATCTGACCAAAAAAGTAGAAATGATCTTAAAACAATATGATAAATACAATTTTTTCTTTGTTCATTTCAAAGGCGCAGACTCTTTGGGTGAAGATGGGGATTATGAGGGTAAGAAAGAATATATCGAGAAAATTGATAAAGCGATTGCGCCTTTACTGGATTTGAAGGATGCCTTAATTGTAATTACAGCCGATCATTCCACCCCTTGTGCTTTAAAAGCCCATAGCGCTGATGATGTGCCCGTTGTTATGTCCGGATATGGTATCAGAGATGATGATGTTGAGCATTTCAATGAAAGGGAATGCGCCAGAGGCAGGCTAGGTCATATCAGAGGAGCACATTTAATGCCCTTGATATTAGATATGATGGGGCTGGCTGAATTGTTTGGAGCTTGATATAATTAAGGAACCTGTCTGGATAACGTCGCCAGAATTAAAACAGGGCAGGAAGAGATCGTATTTGATATTAGAACCTGCCGGGTAAGCCCGAATAGCTGTAATGAGTGCTCTGTCGCAGCAGAGAAATAGAGTGGTACCGTTTTCATTTTGAGAACCTCTATTCTTAGATAATATATATTCTAAGAACAGGTTCTTTTTTTTATACTTTTACACCATGTTAACTAAAGGAGCATACGATCCTGTGCAGGAAGAGCCAGGAATTTTAAAATACTGGCTAGATGGAAAACTTTTCAAGCCGGAATACCATGCCCAAAGAGGCTTACTCAGTGAAGAGGAAGTGAAACAGGATGAAAGGGAAACTTTCTGCATCATTAACCCCCCTCCCAATGCCTATATGAGGCCTCATATTGGTAATGTATCAGGATATGCTTATCAGGATGTGATGCTGCGTTTTAATAGGATGTTAGGGAAAAAAGTATTAGGTCAGCCAGGAAAAGATCACGCTGGGATTCAAGGTGAAGTAGTGGTTGAGAAGATCTTCATTGAAAAAGAGGGTAAGGGCAAGTTAGAAATGGGTAGAGATGAATTCTATAAAAAAGCCTATGACCACTTTATAAATATCATGCCTCGTATTATGGCTGATGAACAGAGGATAGGTTTATCAAGTGATTATGATAGAAATGTCTTTACCTTGGATCCAAGAATAGTCGATACCATATTAGGGACATTTATAAAGATGTTCCAGGATAAGATGGTTTACAAAGGTGTAAGGATCGTTAATTGGGATCCTAAAGCTAAAACTACTTTAGCAGATATTGATACCGAGAGGATCAGTAGAGAAAGCGAATTAGTATATATCAAATACCCTTTGATTAAGAATATGGTCTGGGCATTATCTTTCTACGACCAGCAGGTCCTGAGCATGGTGCGTGATAGCACTAAGAGCATTGAGACCAGAGCTTTAAATCCTGAAGAAAAAGATAGATTTTTTGGGAATATTAAAACAGGAGATTTACTAATTGCAGTAGAAAAGAGTGGAGAGGGTGTACATCATGTGTACAAGAAAGCAGGGAACATCGAAATATACAAGAATCTGGAAGAGGCTTTTATCAAAGTTGAATGGACCAAAGTGTTTGGCAGAAATCTTAATTCGGTACAGGAATTAAGGGATGTTTATGAGAGTCTGAAACCGGGTTATGCAGACTTGATTGAAAAAAATGGTTTAATTGCTATCGAATTATTGGATCTTTTAGAAGATGACTACATTAGTGTAGCCACAACAAGAGCAGAGACTATGCTTGGCGATACTGCAGTTACTGTTAACCCGGCTGACCCAAGGTATTCTGGGCTTATTGGCAAACAGGTCTTGTTACCGATCGTTAATAGGCCTATTCCCATTATTTCCTCAGTCAGAGTGGACAAGGAATTTGGAACCGGAGCAGTTAAGCTCACTCCTGCCCATGCTTATGATGACTATGTCATTATGAATGAATGGAATGCCCAAAATCCTGCAAAGGCCGTGGGGTATATTAATATAATTGATAAAGAAGCTAAGATGGCTGGACCCATCCCCCAGAAATATCTGGGTTTAGCAACCGAACAGTGTAGACAGGTGGTAAAGGCCGACCTGGGAAATCTTGTATACAAAACCGAAAAGATCGAGCAGAGCATTATGATTGGAGAGAGATCAAAAGCTGTGGTTGAACAAATTATGTCTTCACAGTGGTTTCTGGATGTTGAAAAGCTGAAAGAGCCCGCCATTAAAGCTGTGGAAAAAGGAGAAGTAAAGATCCATCCCGGATATATGACCAAGAAATACCTTAACTGGATGAATAATCTAAGAGATTGGCCTGTGTCCAGGTCTTTGTGGTGGGGATATCGTATCCCGGTTTGGTATAAAGGGGAAATAACAGAAACTATAGATGAGAATGGTCAAATAGTTCAAAGTATTGCCGGAGAAAAAGTTGTTGACATTAATGATGCTGTAAACAAAGGATTGGCAGCTGTTGGTATTACCTCTCCCCAGGAAGGCTGGATCCAGGATAACGATGTCTTTGATACTTGGTTTAGTTCGGGGCAATGGCCTTATGCTACTCTAAAGGCTAACGGTCTTTTGGAGGCTTTCTACCCAACTCAAGTCATGGAAACAGCTTATGATATTCTCGAGCTGTGGGTAAGTAGAATGATAATGCTGGGAATTTATCATGAAGGCAAGGCTCCGTTTAAAGATGTGTATCTGCATGGCTTGGTCAAAGCTCCAGATGGTCAAAAGATGAGCAAATCCAAAAACAATGTGATCGAGCCTGATAGTGTGATCGAAAAATATGGAGCAGATTCTTTACGTCTTCTCTATTTGGTAGGAAACAAAGCTGGTGCTGGATATCCTGTTAGTTATGAAAAACTGGAAGGGTATAAAAGATTTTTAAATAAAATTTGGAATGCCAGTAAATTCGTGATGGGAATTGTAGGTGAATTAGATCCCAATCAAAAGCCTGATCTTAATCCCTTAGATATTCAACAGATCAATAAAACCATTGAGCTTTCCAAAAAGATCGGAGTGCAGATATCAAAATTTAGATTAGGCTTAGCTGCAGAGGAGCTATACCAGATGTTCTGGCATGAATTTTGTGATCTATACCTGGAACAGATCAAACCCAGAGTGTATACGAGAGATAGAGAGGGAAACCCCATAAATACTTCCCAGGATGAATTAAAAAGCATGGCCAGCGCCAAATGGAGTGTGGTGTACATTCTTAAGACCTATCTTAAGTTATTACACCCTTTTGTGCCTTTTATCACAGAAAGAATTTGGCAGGAAATGCCTAAGATCCAAGGGGAATCAGCTACGATCATGTATGAAAAATGGCCGGAATGAACAGTGCTTTAATTAGCCTGTTCCCATTTTAATATATCTTTCAGTGCGAAGTCCCTTTCTTCCCCTTTATCAATATCCATGGCCTTTAAAAGCCATTGAGCCTCCTTGTGCCATTTGGTACTGCCAAAAAATATTTTTATAGGCGTTATTTTTCTAATTCCTCTTTTACCCTCCCAGTTGATATAGTCGATGAGAACTGTCTGTTCCTGCATTGTGAATCTGTTAAAATTATTTCATATTAACATGAAAAATATGATCATATATATCATGAGGCATGCTGCAACCACTGTTGATAATAATGGCAGGATACTAGGCAGGGTGGATGAGCCAATATTAACAAGCGAATTGGAAGCAATAAAATCAAGAGCTCTAGAATTGCAAAAAGAAGGCATCGATCTGGTAATAAGCTCACCGTTATTGAGAGCAAAACAAACAGCTCAGGCTATTGCTGAATTATTAAACCTGGAGATCAGAGAGCATGAGGATTTGATTGAAAGAGATTTTGGCATTCTCAATGGTCTTGATTGGGATGAATTTTGTTCAAAATATCCTAATGAGATAAAAAGTAATACCAAAAACTTTCAGCCTGAACTAAAGGGTGCTGAACCTATTGAGGAAGTTGAGGAAAGGGTAAGGGAAGCATTTAAAGATCTTAGGAAACAGTATCATAAAAGGAATTTTCTGGTAGTCACTCATAGTGGAGTAATTAGGATAGCATTAAGAGAATTTGCCCATTACAGCAAACAGGAAAGTAGAGAACTACAGATTAGAAATCTAGACTATTTCAGGATTGAGCTTCCTGATTAGTAAGTAGGATAATACAGAACTCCGGATAGTATGCTTTTAAAGTGCTGCATATCATTGTAAACATGAACCCTTTCAAGACTGAATCTTCTACTAAGCTTATGATCAATACTTCGCCCACAGGTAACGCCTAAAAGGTAACCATTTGAGGCCAGAGTCGAAGTAACACTCCCGTTATATTCACAGCCAGGATAACAAAAGGAGTAAACTGTCTTTCCGGTCATGGACTGAATTGAGTTTTTGCTGACAACCAATTCCTGATAAAGATCATCGCTATTGGTTACATTGCGAAGCAACATATGTGTTTTGCCATGGGGATCGATTACCATCCCTGCGTCCGTCATTTCTTTCAATTGGCTAGCTTTGATGCCACTTCTATGGGAAGGAACGTAAAAAGTACCTGTCATTTTGTACTTTTTCAGAATTGGAAAGGCATTTTGATAATTATTGTAATTCCCATCATCGAATGTCAGCCATATTGATTTTTGCTCAGGATTCTTTCCTGAAGCTAAAATATCATAGAATTCCTTAGGCGTCAGTGTTTTATATCCCTTATCCGAGAGGTAGGCCATTTGCTGATCAAGCATTTCTGGTGAGACATAATAATCTCTGGTGCGTGGATTAGCTGGTAATTGGGCAATTTGATGATATGTTAGGATCGGTATCCGGACTGTATTTGCAGGCTGAGCTTTGCGTTCGATCTCATAATCCAGATCGAAATTATTGATTGGATAAAAAGAATAGGAAGATTGTTCGTATGATCCTAATAAAACTTCCGAGATTTCACTGTTATCGGTAATAGTATTATCTGTCTGGAGGGAGGAAGTAGGCTTTGTAAAGCCAACAAAAAGCAAGGCCAGAGTAAAAGACACGGCCACTGTAATGAAAAGATAGAGAAATGCCGGCCGCAGCCTCCTTTTATATTTCATTAATCAGATTATATACAAATTCCCAAATGTATTTAATCAGGGAAGGTGAATTTTCTCTTACTTTGAAGTTGATATTGCGAGGTATCAGAAGAGGAGCATCGGTTTCCAGCATGAAATGTTCTTTGTAGAGATCTTTGGGGGTTTTAATGCCTTTACCCCTTAGCAATTTTTTAAAGTCTTTACGTAATGTATCTGCCGATTTATATGTGATGATCCCATTTATTCCAAGATAAAGCTCCATCTCTAAAGCGTTTGCCGCACTTTCATAATCTCCTGTGAAGGAGTGTAGTACCACAGGACCAAGCTCATCAATATATGGTTCAAGGATCTCCAGCACATCATCTTCTGCGGCCCTAGAATGGATAGTCATTGCCAGTGAATTATCTGCAGCGATCTTAACCTGTTGCTCAAAGAGATATTGTTGTATCTCTTTGATCTGTTCCTGCACTTTGGGAGGCAGTCCGCTTTTTCCCAACCAGAAATAATCAAGACCACACTCTCCCACTATAGTGATCTTATTATCAAGAATGAACTTTCTTAATTCCTGCAATTGTTTTTCCAGGCCTAATATATTTAATCCTTTTTTGTAAAGGTCAGAGCCAGGGATTAATAGCTCAGGATGAATTCCTGCTGTAGGGAGCACTTGTTCAGGGAAGAGTCGGGAATTATCAAAGATCTGTTTTGCATTCTTTAGATCGACCGCTACATCAACAATGTACATTACATTATTGGCAATTGCATCTTTTATCAATTGAGATTTATCTGCCTCGATCTCTGAGAAATGAGAGTGAGAATCAAATAGAGAGTTGCTTTTTAATAGTTCCTGTAAGGTCATTTGTCTTTTTGGGTTAATACAGTTTCGGCGTCCAGCTTGCTAAATAGGATCTCTACAGGTTTGTTCAATTTAAATTGAGCTAATGACTGCTTCTCCCATTTTGGTTTGAAATCATTTGTATTTATCATAGAATGCAGTTTTTTAGCAGCTGTGGGCACATATGGCTCCATTAGGATAGGAAGCTGAATTATCAGGCTTAAGAGGTCGAACATTATCTCGGCTGCTTTACTTTCATCCTGCTTTATAACTTGCCAAATTTCTTTATCATCAAAATATTTATTACCAAATCTTGTGTATTCCATTAATCTTTCCAAGCCTGCTACAAACTCACATTGCTCTAAATGTGCTGACATTTCACTAAATACGGCATCAATTTCTTTGGCTATTTCTAAAGAAGGTGACTCTTTGTGAAGTGTTAGTTCGGAATTAAACCTGGCTTCAAGAAATTTCAAGGTGCGATTAATAAAATTGCCGAGATTAGCTACCAGCTCGTTATTGACCGAAGCTACAAAGCCTTCCCAGGTAAAGTTTCCTTCCTTATTCTCCGGAAGATTACTGGAGATATAATAACGGACAAGGTCAACCCCATATCTTTCTGCAATAAGCCTTGAATTAATGGTCCAATTTCTGCTTTTACTGAATTTCCTTCCTTCATAGTTCATGAACTTATTAACCACGACATTATGGGGAAGTGTATAACCATTTTTGGTTCCCATTAGCTGGGCTGGCCACATTAACGTATGGAATACTAGATTGTCCTGCCCCATGAAATTATATATCAACGCTTCTTTATTCAACCACCATACTTTCCAATCCTGAGATTGTCCGTCATATCTATTGAAGATTATGCCCTCTGTTTGCTCATTGGTCTGAGCCCACTCGATACTGGCAGAAAGATAACCGATCACAGCCTCGAACCAGACATAGATATGCTTACCTGTATAGTCAGTTAGCTGCATTTCTGTTGGTAATTTCCTTAATTCCTCTAAAGGTAATTCAATTGCCCAATCCATATCTCTGGTGATGGCTCTTTTTTGTAAGCCCTCACGCAACCAACTATCGGTTTCCTGCCAAACCCATTTACGCCAGACATCTTTATGCTCAGCTACATAGTCTTTTAGTAGTGGTTCAAGTTTTTGAAAATCCAGGAAATAGTGTTCGGTATCTTTCAAAACAACTTTTGCTCCGGTCAATTTGCTAACAGGATCAATGAGCTCACCATCTTTGAGCCATCTACCACAAGATTCGCATTGATCACTTCTTTGCTCTCTAGCGTTGCAGTGGGGACAGGTTCCTTCCACATAACGATCAGGCAGGAATTTATCATCTTGCTCAGAGTAATACTGTTGCATAGTATCCTTGATGATGTAGCCATTTTTTAATAGCTCTAGGAACATTTGCTGCACTACTTGTTTATGGTTTTTTGTAGTTGTCTTGGTATAGAGGTTATAGCTAAGATCGTACAATCTGAAAAGCTCCAGGTCTTGCTTGTGATATTTCTCAACCACCTCGATAGGGGATAATCCACTTTTGTCTGCCTCAACAGTTATAGGGGTGCCATGACAGTCTGAACCCGAGACCATTAAGACATCATTTCCAACTAGTCTGTTATACCTAGCGAAAATATCGGCAGGTAATAAATATCCGGCCAGATGACCAACGTGCAGATCGCCATTTACATAAGGCCAAGCTACACCTATCAAGATCTTTTTATTCATGATTGATTAATCTTACTGCCCCTATTATATTCAACAAAGTCAATTTTGGGAAATCTCACTAACCTTTTCCTTCGAGAGGCCGGAGATGAAAATTTCTAGGAACAATGCCAGGAGGAAGATTGCTAAGGCGTTATACCACTCTAAGCTATCAAGCATCCTCAAAAAGAATAGGCCAAGCAAGCTTAAAGCGATCAAGGCGCCTCGACGATAGGCTTTAAAAGCATTAGGAGGTTGATAGAATTGTTTGAAAAAGAATTTATCTATAGCTAAATGGAATGAGGCAAAGATGCAAACAATAGCAGAACACCAAACAAGTAGAAAAGCGGTTAAGCTTTTACTATCAATAACCCTGAATATTAAACCCCTATCTATTAGCTCATCCAAACCGTTGACCAGCTCATTATCTGTTAAATATCCCTTTTCCTGGGCAAAGGCAATGATCTCATCTTCTGAGAAGGGCAAAACTTTTTGAGTGATGTTAACCCCAATTATTATGAGGAAGATACCTACCAGGAATACTATGAAGGCATGCTTCATTATTTCTTTTCAAGAGATGTATATACTATTGTCCAATATGCGCTACCGAAAGCTGAGAAGAATCCTCCGATCATACTTCCAAAGAACTGTGTTACTAATCCTAGGATTATCACTGCAGCCACGAACAGAAATATATTAGTTAGCATCAAGGTCATTAGGGCTAGAAAGACCGGAATAAACAAGATGAGCATGACCAGAAAGGAGATTATGCCCACAATGATACTTACAGGTATCATAACAATGAGATTGAATATCCAGCTCATAAATAATTCAGAAAGATTCTTTGTTATAAAAGCATAAGAAAGCTTGATACTGGCAACTATTCCTTTATCCTGTATCACACTGATCCTGGAACTGAAAGTATAAAGAACGCCAGTAATAACAGAATAAATGAATGCTATAAATACGAATAGACAAGTAAATAACAGGAATAAGAGAGAAAGTGGAGAGGCTATTAGTTCATCAATATTGCTCAGATCAGATTTAAAAGTGCCCAGAAACACAAGAATTGATATAGCGAGGATGACCAAGCTTATCAATGTTAGGGGAAGATTTAATAATAATTTTTGACCAACCAAATTCCAGCTTTTTGGACCGCCTAGTTTCCATGCTTTGCCCAGATCAACGTGTTTTCCATCATTGATCTCGGTTACAGAATTTACTAAAGCCGCTTCAGATCTGGCAACTAGATACATAATTAGGATGGAGAAGGTCAAAAAGAAGAGAACACTTACAATAACTATTATCAGGTGCAGTGTAGGGTTCATGGAATTCCACCAGGAAAGGATCGGATTAAGGATCTCAGTGACACGCGAGGGATTGTCTTCGCTTAGATTGATATTATTATTAAAAGTTGGTGCTTGTCCAAAGAAAGCGACAATAAAACCTAGAAACCACATAAATTTGTACTTCCAGGTTAGCTCGAATGCCTTTTTAATATTAGCGAAATGGTCCATGACAATTAGTTATGAAATTAAATTATGATTTAAATCTAACAGGAGCCTTATTTATCGTCAAGTTGCTCTGTTTTGATCATGACATTGGGGAAGTATTGTTCGAAAGTGGCAATATTGGTCGTCCCCAGATCTGGAGTTATGGAAACTACAGTCTTAGCAAAAGTTACATTACCGCCAGAAACAGATACAACGATTTCATAAGCAAATACCGCAAGCATCATTAATACTGCTATTCCCATAAAAAAGCTCCATGTTCTATTCATAGCTAATTTCGGTCCAAATGTAATATTCCGCTTTAATGCTCATAGTAAAGCGGGGGTCATTGCTGATCGGGATCTCCTGAATATCATACTGATTATCTTGTGTTTCTTCGTAATGAACATAAGTAATACTATTAACATTGATAGCAATAGGGAATTGCTCCAGATCACTAAGTACTAATGATAGATCAGGAAGTGTCCCTCTAAAATCAAGCTGAAGTTCTTTATACAGTAAACCTGTGAATTGTGTTAGATTAAGATCTTCAGAAATCTCCGGGTCTAAGAAATTAGCGCTGACCAGAATTGCATTGTTTTTTTTGGCAATTTGATCCAAATTGGCAAGCATAACTTCGCTATTAGCATTACTATTATTGTATTTTTCAAACAGCTTTATCTTATTCTCATTAAGTGTATATTCCTCATTTAATTTATCCATATCAGCTCTTTTTGTCTTAAGATCATTAAGATAGATGAGCTTAGCTTCATTGTTCTTAAGCTGATCTGTGATAGAGCGATAAGCAGGCAATATTGCTAAAAGCAGCATCAAGACCACCATGAAGATGGTCACTCCAGCAATGCTAACACTGGCGCCTTTGCGGGTTGCTAAGATCTGTTGTAGTCTGTTATTCGATGTGTAAACCATTGTTACTGTGTACTTTCTTCAATTATAGGCTCACTTGATTCCAGAATAGAATTAGGATCATGGAGCTGTCTAAATTTAGGATTTTGAGCCTGACTTGTAAAACTGAATTTTGATAAGAAATTGGGATCGTCGCTAGCAACTTCCAGGATAGTAAGTTTAGTATCTTTAAATAAATTTGACTGCTTAAGACCATTTTCCATCTGTTTAATATCAGCATTAGAGGCCTTCCCATCAATTCTGATCAGATCACCTTCGAGATTCACATTAAATTGAACAGCAGAGGGAGGGATGTATTCATTAATAAGATCAAATAGCTCGCTGTATATTTGTCCTGTAGTCCAGATCGTTGCATAAGCTCCTGTCTTGATTTGAAGGTCCCTGTACTTCTGTTCCTCTAAAGCCCTTTGGGACATAATAGTCTCCAGGGTAGTGATCTGTTCATCGATGTTCTTGCTTTGAACATCTACTACAATACGAACTCCCAATGCTATTACTACAGCGATCTCAAAAAGGATCAGAATGGCCCTGGCCGTTCCTACAACCCAGTCATATATCCTAGACCAAGGAGATGGTGGCTCTACTTGAGGTTTTAAGAAGTTAAATCCTTGTTTCAAATGGGCAGCATCCTAAATATATTTAGTATTGATATTAATTTAACATAACTTTAAAAGGTTGTTAAATATTGAGGATAAATATTAATTAAAGAAAAAATGATAAACAACAAACTTTCCAGAATGGATAAAGAGTTGGTATAATCAGGTACCTAAATGGAGAGGTGACTGAGTGGCCGATAGTACCTCACTGCTAACGAGGCAAGGAGTAAAATCCTTCCCGGGTTCGAATCCCGGCCTCTCCGCCAATATTAAAATAATCAATGAAAGAAGTAACCCCTTTATTGATAGCTCCCTGTGGTATGAACTGTGCACTTTGCCTTGGTTTTCAGAGAGAAAAGAAACATTGTAATGGATGCAGAAATGAAGAAAATATTAAATACAAGACCAAGGGCTGTGCCAATTGCATAATTAAAAATTGTAAACTACTAAAAGAGATTCCCTCAGGATTTTGTTATGACTGTTTAAAATTTCCATGCACGAGGTTAAAACAGCTCGATAAAAGATATAGAACGAGATACAACATGAGCATGCTTGAAAATTTAGATCATATTAAAACAAAGGGACTTCAAAAGTTTATTGAAAAAGAGAATATTAAATGGAAGTGCCATAATTGTGGAGAGTTAAGATGTGTGCACAGAGAGTATTGTTTAAAGTGTGAGGGGAAAAATAATTAATTTTAATTAAGAACTAATGAAAAACCATAATAAATCTTCAAGTGTGAATTACCAGGAGGGAGCAGTAGTAAGTAAGGAAATTCTTAAGACATCCAATGTAACCATTACTTTGTTTGCGTTTGATAAGGGACAGGGATTAAGTGAGCATAGCTCCCCTTATAACGCCTTTATTAGCATAATTGATGGGGTGGCAGATATTAAAGTGTCGGGGATAGAATACAAATTGAAAGCAGGAGAGTGTCTCTTAATGGAGGCTAATGAGCCACATTCACTTAAAGCTAATCAAAGATTTAAAATGGTGCTGACCATGGTTAAATAATTAATCCTCACTGCGTGTAAAAATTCTTTTAATGATATGTTATCTTTAAATTAATATGTCTTATTAGCAGAGTTAATTATGCAAAAAATAAAACCTAAGAACAATTTCACTTACAAAAAGTTGGCTGTTTTAGGGGCTATTGGGATATCCGTTCTTATTGGAGTTGTAGCATTGTTCAATTTGTATTATAGGATTGTTAATCCCGAGACCAGATCTTGGGATGAGAAAAGTGAAATTCAGTTGAGTAAGATGGAAGGCGAGGGGCTTCTTAGATTAGAGGTAGGTTGCGAAGATTGTAACATCATTGACACTTTTAATATGAAAAAGACATCAAGTGCATACATATATATTACAAAAGACGATTTCTTATATGCTTTTAGTATAATAAACGACAATCCTCAGCCGACAGAGTATGTTACTGAAAGGATTAGGTATAGTAATGATTTAAATAGCTTAGCTGACGATCTGCGAGAGGAATATTCAGTATTTTATGCCTCAGGAATTGGTGAGGCTGTTAAAAATGTATTACTCTACAAGGAGGCCAGTGTGTATGACGTGGAAAATGACACATATGTTGAAAAGGTAATGTTTAGAAATGAGGGAATAGTCTGTGGACCTTTGTGTGGATCAGGTACTGAATCGTTTGAGTTTGAAGACGGACGTACTTTCTGGGTCGTTTCTGGTTGGATATCCTGATATTTCTTCTAATTCTTATCTATCAATAATGTCTACTATTAAGACAATAGTTAACGAATCAAATCCTCTAGATTTTATTAATTCTATTGAAAATGAACAAAGAAGAAACGATGCTTTGCACTTATTAGAGATTTTCAAAGAAGTGACAGGTTTGGAGCCAAAGATGTGGGGGACGAGCATAATAGGGTTTGGATCTTATCATTACAAATCAGAGAGAAGCAGACAGGAGGGAGATTGGCCTCTAACCGGGTTCTCTCCCAGAAAGCAGAATTTAAGTATATATATAATGACGGGATTTGATGATTTTAAAGATATATTGAGTAAGATCGGGAAATTCAAAAACAGTGTTTCCTGCCTATATGTTAATAAGCTATCAGACATTGATATTGAACAATTAAAGAAGTTGATCAAGCAGTCAGTAGTTGCTATGAAGAAAAGATATGGTTTAGCTTAGATCTGAGAATTGACTATTGTAAAGCTCAAAGTAAAAACCCTTCTTGTTCAGTAGTTGTTCATGATTACCTTGTTCAACAATATTTCCATCCCTCATTACCAATATCAAATCAGCATCTTTGATCGTTGATAATCTATGGGCTATCACAAAACTTGTAGATCCCTGCATCAATTTCTCCATAGCTTTTTGGATCAGGATTTCGGTTCTGGTATCGACATTGCTTGTGGCCTCATCAAGAATTAGCATTGGAGGGTTGGCAAGCATAGCCCTGGCTATGGTTAATAACTGCTTCTCGCCCTGGGAGATATTACTTGCTTCTTCATTTAATTCCAGGTCATAGCCATTGGGCAATGTTTGGATAAAGTGGTCAGCATGTGCAGCTTTTGATGCTTCGTAGAGCTCCTCTTCGGTGGCATCTAGATTCCCATAAGCAAGATTTTCTTTAATAGTACCGTTAAACAGCCAGGTGTCCTGTAAAACCATTCCGAACATCTTTCTTAAATCCTTTCTTTTCATATCCCTAATATCGACTCCGTCGATCTTGATCGAGCCGGAATCAACGTCATAGAAACGCATCAGCAAATTCACAATGGTTGTTTTTCCTGCTCCTGTTGGGCCCACGATAGCGATACGTTGTCCAGGTTTAATATGGGCAGTAAATCCTTTAATAATAGGCTCATTTTTATTGTAGCCAAAAACCACATTCTCAAACTCAACTGCTCCTTTTATTTCATTTAATTTTATTGGAGATTCAATTTCCCTAATTTCTTCCTTTTCAGCCAAGAATTCAAATACTCGTTCGGCTGCTGCAGCGGTGGACTGCAATACATTAGCAATATTGGCTGTTTGAATTATGGGCTGGTTGAATTGGCTGACGTATTGAATAAAGGCCTGAATATCTCCAATAGTAACTATCCCTTTAACAGCAAGATCAGCGCCGACAATAGCAACTGCCACATAATCAAGATTCCCAATAAAGTTCATGATCGGCCACATTAAGCTGGAGAAGAATTGTGACCTCCAACCATTATTATATAGTGCTTCATTAGTACGATTAAAGATCTCTTGAGATCTTTGTTCCCCATTGAACACCTTCACAATAGTATGGCCTGCATACATTTCCTCTATATGTCCATTTAATTTGCCTAATATTTCCTGTTGAGATTTAAAATACTTCTGTGAATTCTTAACTATTATGGCAATTATCCCAAAACTTAATGGGAGAGCAATTATTGCCACTAGAGTCATCTGCCAGCTGATAGACAGCATCATTACAAGAATACCGATAATGGTAACAACCGATGTAATTACTTGGGTCATGCTTTGATTTAGGCTTTGGCTGATCGTGTCCACATCGTTAGTTACAACACTTAATACGTCTCCAAAGGATTTTTTATCAAAGTATTTTAGAGGCAGAAGATTAATTTTTTCAGATATTTCCTGTCTCATTCTCAGGGTGATGTTCTGAGTGACCCCAGTCGTTATCCAGCCTTGAATGAAACTAAATAGGGAGCTGAGGACAAATAAAAAGAGTAGCAGGTAGACAAAATCTAAGAGCACTGCCCACTGGATCTCTGGTCGTTGTGATAGGTCTAGGTTTTTTATTAATTCAAGTTTGTCAGCTGGGATTTGTTCCTGCATTGAGGTGGGAAGAGTATTCAAGATATCAGCTCCTTTAGTTCCTTGAGGAAGGGCAACACCTTGTGGAAGCTTGGAGATGATCTCATCATAGGCAGTTTGGGAGATGTAGTCGTTGACAAGCTGATCGGTCATATTCCCCATTATCTTGGGGCTAATTATGGCGAAAACTGTTCCCAAGATAGCAAAGATGGTCACAGATATCATTTTGACCCAATAGGGGCGTAAGTAGGAGATAAGCTTCTGCATGGTCCCTTTAAAATCCTTAGCTTTCTCTCCACCTGTTAACATGCCGGGACGGCCATGTGCCATAGGCCCTACTGGAGGTCTGTTTAAGGTTTCAGTTTTTGTCTTTTTTGTTTCTGTTTCTTTATTCCCCATTATTTACTCCTTTCCAGTTCTTTTTCGGATAATTGAGATTCAGCGATCTCCCTGTATACCTTGCAGGAACTTAGAAGTTCCTGATGTCTGCCACTACCTACGATCTTACCTTCATCCATGACAATGATCTTGTCGGCATTTAGGATGGTGCCAATTCTTTGTGTCACAATTATTACAGTGGCCTCTTTTGTGGCTTGAGCTAGAGCCTGTCTTAATTTGGAATCGGTCTTGAAATCAAGTGCTGAAAAGCTATCATCGAAAATGTATATTTCAGGATTTTTAGCAATGGCTCTGGCAATAGATAGTCTTTGTTTTTGGCCTCCGGAAACATTAGCGCCTCCTTGAGCAATGTCATTATCAAAGCCGTGCTCAAATTTATTTATAAAGTCTAAAGCTTGGGCTGTTTTGGCCGCTTCTTCAATAGTTCTGTCATCTGCATTTGGTACACCATATTTAATATTGCTTTTTACTGTTCCTGAAAAGAGTATGCCTTTTTGGGGCACGTAACCTATTTTGTCGCGCAGATCTGACTGAAGCACTTCTTTAATATTGATGCCATCAACTAAGACCTCTCCATTGGTTGGATCATAGAATCTGGGTATCAGATTAATTAAAGTGGACTTACCACTGCCTGTACTACCGATTATTGCTGTAGTTTGACCCGGCTCAACAATGAAAGATACGTTCTTAATAATAGGAATATCGCTTTTTGGATAAGAAAAACTTACATTTTTAAATTCAATTTTTCCTTTACTATCATTTGGGAAAGGGCGGGGATTTCTGGGATCTTTGATCTCAGGTTCGGATTTTAGGACTTCCTCAACTCTTTGAACTGATACTGACGCTCTGGGGATCAAGATAAAAATGATAGTAAGCATCAGGAACGAAGAAATGACCTGCATGGCATATTGCATAAAGGCCATCATATTACCGATGTTTAATTCTCCTAAATTTATTAAACCAGCGCCAACCCAGATAATAGCAATGCTTGTTAGGTTGAAGATCAGCATCATCACAGGCTGCATTACTACTGAAATGCGATTAACAAAAAGATTTACCTGCATCAATTCATCATTAACTTTTGAAAATTTCTTCTGTTCATACTTTTCATTTGTAAATGCCCTAATCACTCTCAAGCCTGTTAAATTCTCCCTAGTGACCAGATTCAATTTATCAATTAATTTTTGGAGAATTTTAAATTTGGGAAGGGCAATAGCGAATATGATCCCGATCATACCACTGATGAGGATCACGGCCATCAGTATGAGCCAGGACATGGAAGGGGCATTTTGATAGGCATTTATAACTGCGCCTATACCCATTAAGGGGGCCGAAACTACCATACGTAGCGTCATAAAAGTAACCTGCTGGATTTGTTGAATATCGTTAGTTGACCTGGTGATAAGAGAGGAAGTAGAGAACTTATCGAATTCAACCAGTGAATAGCTTTCAACCTTAGAAAATAGCTTTGCCCTAAGATCCTTGGCAACACCTGTGGCGATCTTAGAAGATAGTAATCCGGCAATGATCGTAGCTATTGCACCTATTAAAGTTATTAACAACATTTCAGCTCCGGTAGTTAATATGATGTCACTGTTTTTAATGACTATGCCTTCATTAACTATTCGTGCCATGTAATCAGGCAAAGCTAAAGTAGCAGTGACCTGAATGTAAACCAGGGCTATGACTATCAGGATATTAAGAAGATATGGTTTGTAAATACTTACTATTTTTTTCATATGGTCAAGATAATATCTTATCACTCTTGTATATAGTTTCTACTCTCTTGTGGGGGTATTAGATAAATAATATGATGTACTTATAGTTCTTTAAATATGAAAAATCTACATAAACTTTTAAGCATAATTTGCTTATCCATATTATTTTTTTCCAATACTGCTCCGGTATTAGCAGAGGATGCAGTAGAGGATGCCTATTGTGATAATGCCAGCATAACAGCAGCTGATGACTGGTGGAGAATAAAAGATCATAATTCTCTGTCGCAGACATTTCTACCAAAGAAGACCAAATTGAATTCAATTATGTTGGCTTTGGCTGGTGGAGCAGATGTAAATGCCCCGGTTAAGATGGATTTATACCAAATTGGAGGAGGGCTGGTTACTTCCAAGACCGAGACTACAGAATCGGCCTTAGTTAGCTGGGTGGAGTTTAATTTCCCGACAGTAACCATAGATACTACAAAGCAGTACAAGATAACAGTAACTTCAACTTCAAGCACTGTTTACTGGGTAGTATCACAGACTCCTTGTTATGAAGGAGGTAATGCTATAGTGGATACAACAAACTTCCCAAATCAGGACTTTGGTTTTGTAACTTACGGCTATGATCCAGCTACACCAACACCTTCGCCCACACCAACTAGTAAACCGGCGACACCTACTCCTACACCTACAATGACCACAACACCCAGTCCAACTATAACACCAACAGTAATGGAGGATGAGGATATTGATGCTACGTTAACACCTTCAGCTAAGGTGGATAGTGGATCTGATCAGAATGGGTTGTTTGTTCTTGCTGCTATTGTTTGGGTTTTGTTCATTGGTGGAGTTGTGATGTATATAATAATGAGGGAGAGGAAGAAGTTCGAGCAGCAATTGAAGTCATCCCAGCCAGCAAATGATGAGATTAAGCCTGAAAACGTGACTGAAAAAGAAGTTGAAAAAGAAGAAACGGAAACTGAGCAGGAAGAATAACTCTGGTGTGTTTATAGTATAATTAAATATTGCCCTCTATTTTATCTTTTATCTTTCATTTATGAAGAAAGCTATTATAGCGATCGTAGCTTTATTATTCCTATGCGTGCTTTGCTGCGTAGTGATGTTCTTTGCTGCCAGATCCTTGCCTTCAATAATGGACATGCTCCCCAAAGAGGTTCAAGATATTGTCCAGACTGGAATGGAGCAAGTTGATACACAGGATCAGGATACAAACAATGATCAGGATGGTGATACACAGAATGGGTCGGAAACAGAGGATGGTACCTATAGATATGATGATGGCGAAACAAGCTGGGAAATAAATACAGAAGACAAGACTTGGCCTTCAGATATGCCTGCCGGTGTGCCTCAGTTCGAATTTGGGACAATAGATTCTGTAAACAGAATCAGCAGCAGCGAAGGAACAACATGGTCAGTACAATACAAGAGCGTAACAGGCAATGCTTATGCCGGATACAAAGCAGCAGTCGAAGCAGCTGGATATGCTGATCTTTTCACTTTCGAAACTGATACAGGCTGGAGCGTTGGGGGAAGCAAAGGTGATGTAACACTATTTAGTGTTTATGATGAGGGAGAGGGATTAATGACTCTAGTTGTAACACAGCTAGTTGAAGGAGAGTAATCTCGAAATCAAAAAGAGGGCTTTTATTAGCCCTCTTTTTTTACTTTAATAAAATAATGGAATCATGTTAAAAATTGTCGCCATTGGAGGAGGTGAGATCGGCAGACCTGGTACCCAGATCGAAACCGAAAGCATTGATAGGCAGATAATAGCTTTGAGTGCTAAGAAACATCCTAAATTATTATTCCTACCAACAGCAAGTGGCGATAGTGAAGGATATATAGATGTAGTGCATCAATATTTTGGTAAGAGATTGGGTTGCGAAGTAAGTTCATTGAAATTATCGGAAGGCATTAATATTGGAGAGATCGAGAAGCAAGTTATGGCAAGTGACATAATATATGTAGGGGGAGGAAATACATATTTAATGTTGAAAATATGGAAGAGAACAGGTTTAGATAAAGTTCTTAAAAGAGCGATGGAGAAAGGTAAGATTATGTGTGGAGTTAGTGCCGGGGCCGTTTGCTGGTTTGAGAGATGCCTGTCTGATTATAGATCGTTTTTTGATCCCAAAGATAGATCTTTCAATCCGTTGAAATGTCTGGGGTTTGTAAGGGGGAATATTACAATCTCTCCTCACCAAATCAGAGAAGATCGAAGACTATATGAACTTATGAAATATATTGATAAAGCAGGTGGTATTGGTTTAGCCCTAGATGATATGTGCGCCTTAGAAATTATTGATGATAAGTATAGATTAATTTCCTCTTCAAAAAATTCTTCCGCATATAGAGTATTTAAGAAAAGAGGGGCTGTGCATTGCGAGAGAATGGTTATAGAGGAAAATTTTAAAGATCTTTCAGAACTATTCAGGAGATAGTGCCTATACTCATTAGTTAAATCCAGATATAATTTTTTTATGAACATTGAGCCTTTAAAGAGGAAAATATATTTGTCTCTAATATTTGTTAGCTGTCTTTTTTTAGGGACTTTTTCCTTTACTAAAGCTTTAAACGAATTGTATCTAGCTAATGCTTCGGTCCAAGGCGCTTACACTACTCAAGCAATTGGACCTGTATATAATAAAAAGGCTTATGTGTTGATCTACAATCCTGTATTTGATAATGGCCAAAAACTAACCGAATATATGGGCTGGAACAATCCTGATACACAAGCCTCCCAGTATATTGACTGGCTTAAAGTAACGACAAACAATAAAGTGAATTTTACAGTTGCTCAGCGTAATGAGATCGCTGATTTCACTACATTCACTGACGGCAGTAAGTATACCCAGGAAACATATCTAGCTTGTATGAGCAATAATGCAAATTGCCTAAGAGATGCTTACGGTGGATGGCTAATGACTGATTATCCAGCTATGCTTAATTCAATTGGCATTTGTAATCTCTTTAATGCCGGGACAATTGATGAATTATGGATGTTTGGCGCTCCATATATGGGCTGGTGGGAAGCTAATCAAACTGGAACCGGGGCTTTTAATACAAACGGACCGGTTATCTATGGGACTAGTTGCAATAAGCCTATGAACATCATGGGTTTTAGCTATGAGAGGGGTTTGTCTGAAATGGTAGAAGATCTGATGCATAGGATTGAGGGCACTATGAGCAAAGCTTATGGCTCTTGGGCTCAAAATCGGATGGCCCATAATTGGGATCGCTTTGGCTTAGTAGATTATCAATCACCCAGCTATAACTTTAGTGGATGCGGCAGTTGTCATTATGCGCCTAATAGTACAGCCGATTATCAATGGAGCTCTTCAGCAAATGTCAGTACTTTCTGTGACGAATTCTTTGATTATCCTGATCCTATTGATACTGAGAATAGGAAAACCATTAATTGTAGCGCTTGGGGATGTACTGGGTTGGGATATTTCAGGTGGTGGTTACAAAGATTCCCAAGTCGTAGTGGCGTAGCTCCTGATAATAAATACGCAGACTGGTGGAAATATGTGTTGGAGCCAAATTCGGTTTATGATTCCTTAACATATGTACCGACAAATTCACCGACTCCAACTTTTACTCCTATCCCGACAGCTATTCCTGCGACAGTAACTCCTACACCAATAGTCTACGTTCCTACAACCTTGACCCCAAGTCCGATAGGACCAAGTCTGGGTGTTTCTGTGACGCTAACACCGTCCCCTGAGACTCCCGCAGAAGGCGAAAGCATTGGTGTAATACCTACGACTCAAATTGAAATATTTATCACTCCTTCTGTAATAGAAGAGGAAAATGATAGTAAATGGGAGATCCTTGATATGCTTGAACCTGTGATTTCAACTTTTGAGCCAACTGATAATGTTCAAGATCTAACAAGCGCTGAAGTGGAACAAAAGATCCAGAATAGAGTAACACTATCAATAGGATTATTTACTATCTCAGGAATTTCTTTTGCTGCTGCTTTAGTGATAATACTGAAATTATTCAGACCATTATCCTTTTAAGGAGTGTATAGATACTGACTCAGTCTCCCATAATCAATGCCGTGTTTGGAATTAAATGTTTCTGTCATATCAGTGTCGCACACATATATATCACCACCTGGGTGTGTGGACCTTAATTTAGCAACATTGTATACCTGTCCATTAACAGTAATAAGGCAAAGGGCTTCTTGATTTGGAGATTGTTCTTGTGAAGGTTGTCGAGCAACGACCAATACAATAGCTGATAAGAATAAAAGAGCGAAAATTATTAGTATTTTCTTCATAATAGAGAGAATGATGATCTTAATTCTTAATTAACGATTTAATCTTTCTATGCTTACTTAAGAGGATTTGATTATTATTTAGTTCAAATGTGTGCTATAATGCTCACTGTAAAGGCGCAGAGTGTTATTTCTTCAGAAATATTCTCCTGTTGCTTAGTTTATTTTTTATTTTTATCTCAGTTGGATAAAAAGAAGCTTTTTATTGGGAATCTTTCTTATGAAGTAACCCAGGAGCAGTTAAATGAGCAATTAGCTCAATACGGTACAATTACCGATATTTACAAACCAATGGGCAAGGGATTTGCTTTCGTTACATTCGAAACAGATGAACAAGCTCAGGCTGCTATCGATGGTATGCACGAAAAAGAACTTTTCGGCAGAACTCTGACCGTTCAGGTTGCAAGACCCAGAGAGGAAAGACCAAGATTTCAAAGACAAGGCGGTTACAACAACAGACCCAGCTATAATTAATAGTTAGCTTTGAAAATTAAAAGGGACCTAATTTTAGGTCCCTTTTTTAATGCTAAGTGCTAGAATTATTATCATGAATATCTTAAAGCTCCTAACACCGACCAATCTAGCAGAGGAAAAGGAGAAATTCTTTTCAAATATTGAATACAATCCTGAATTTAAATACTTGTGGGAGGAAGAAAAGATTGAGAATGACTCAGACTGCCTTTTGAAAACTGCCTTGTATGAGGCTGTGCTAGAGCAGGATAATGAAAAAATCATTAAAGCTGCCCAAGAATATTTTGCAGTTGATATTGAATCAGAGCATAGTAACGCCATATTTGATCTAGGAAGGGAATATGAAAAGGTAGAAGCATTCGAACTGGATGAATTAGTTGATGCATATAGGCAGGCATTTAGATATTTTGAGCTTGAGCATGAGATCGCTGTTAATGATCATCTCGGATATGGTATCCGTCCACAACACAAGCAGCAGAAATTGTATATTTCCAAAGCCTATTCTTACCAGTACATGGATATTGATGGTTCTGTTAAGCATGAAATGGCCCATGTGATCAGGTATGAGAATGGAAGATACAATGGAATAAAAAGAAGTCCTGATTATCTTCCAACAGAAGAAGGGTTGGCCACTTACGTACAAGACTATACTCCTGAATTAAAATCATCATTATTCCAGCATGCTGCTGAATACGAAGCTTCAAGAGTGGGAGTGCAGGGAAGCCTGAGGGATATATTTGATCATTTTATTAGCTTGGGATTCGATAAAGACTTGGCCTGGCAAAGAGCAGCAAGACACAAGTTCGGATTTAAAGATACGAAAAGCCCTGGAGATATAATAAAACCTGCCATGTATTATTTTAATGCCAGAAGAATATTGAAATTGGATCCGAACCAGATCGTTAAGCTGTTCATAGGAAAGATAGGTATTGATCAGGCTTTGGAGCAAAAAGAGTATAAAGGTAGGTTTAAAAAAGATAAAATATGCGATTTTTTCGACCTGAAGAATTTGTAACTTATTTAGAACCTCTTGTGGATAGTTTGTGTTTTTAGTGTGTTTCGAATGTGAATAAGAAGATTACAAAATTTGAACAAGAGGTGTATGAAGCATGTTCCAGGATACCTTTAGGTAGGGTGTCTACTTACAAGGATATCGCTGTGTATATTAAAAGACCTAGTAGTGCCCGGGCGGTGGGTAATGCTTTAAATAGAAATCCCTACGCTCCAAAGGTACCCTGCCATAGGGTTGTTAGATCTGATGGCAGTTTGGGAGGGTTTGCTTTGGGGTCCCTAAAAAAGGAATTCCTACTTTCCCATGAAGGGCTTAAAATATTGAAAGGTAAGATAAGGGATTTTAAACAAAGCAGGTATAGTTTTGAATGATTTAATGTATGAAATTAAATAAGCTGCCGGACAATTTTAGACTAATAATATTTACAGTTTTACTTAATATACTATTGACCGGTTTAGGCATGGGAGTACCAATCTTCAATATTTTACTAAGTTTGCCCATTGGCTATTACTTGAACAAAGGAAGACAGGAAGATCAAAAGCAGAGGTTACAAACAGTCTTGAAAACAGCTTTGCTTTTAAGCGGTTTGACATTGATTTTAATGCTAATTATCTGGCTACCTGCTCTTAAATGGTTGACCGATCCATCATTAGATGTGGCCCAATTTGGGCATCCTTTCTGGCTATATGATCCTAAAACATCTTTTATCGGGTGGATAATATTAATGGTTTTTGTATCACCTATACTTCAGATGCTAGGACATGTATTTGGTGGGGTTCTGGCAATTTTGTATAAATGAAAATCTGCTTAGCGCTTCTGATACAATACTACTATGAAAAGATTGATTTTAATCAGGCATGGTCAAACTCAAATAAGTAAGTCTGATCCGGAAAGGACATTAACTATTGAGGGAGAAGATAGTATTGCAGATGCTGCTGAGAAGATCATGCCTTACTTAGTCGGAGGGGTTGTAATTCTTCATTCGCCTACACTACGTACTAGGCAGAGTGCAATCGTTATTGGAGAAGTTATTGGATGTGATAATATCGGCACTGCAGACTTAAGAATGATTGGTCCGGAATTCCTTGCAGCAAGAGCTAATGCCGGGGAGTTGCTTGGTATCCCAGCTGCTGTGGTGTATATGCGTAAGATGCATATTCAGCCCGATCAAATTGAGACTCCCGCGCAACTGGTTAATAGATTCGATGAGATTTTTAAATCCTATGAGGAGGAGACGGTTATTGCTGTCAGTCATGAACCGTCAATCAGGGCATTTATGGAGGCAATGAGCGGTTACGATGTCTTATTTAAGTCATTTGAATCAGATCTATTGTATGCTGACTTTATAGTTCTAGAAAGGAAGTAATAGAATTAAGGGGTAGGCTTCATAATTAAAGGAGATTTTGTTTCAAGGTTGTGGAGCTTGTCTAAGATCAGTTTATATCCCCCCATACCTCTTTTAAGCCATTGATTCACCCTTGTTACCGTTGCTATGCTTACTCCTGTCTCTGCGGCCACTTTCCTTTGTGATTTACCTTTATTTAATTCTTTGGCTACTTTAAATCTGCTACCAAACTCAATGATCTCGGGTTCTGTTAAGAGATCTCTTAAGAATTGCATTGCTTCCTTTTCAGTGCTGAGCAGCAAGAGGGCAGTGCATAATTCTTTTGTGTTTTTATTTTCCCAATTACTCATAGTATTAGCGTATTATTACAATAATACAATGTTGATGTCAATGATTTGAGCCTTGATTGGGCAAGTGGTACAATCAGTGTGATTATTCAATACAATATGAATTATTCTTTCGCCGACAGATCTTTAAATGTTCCTTCTTCCGGTATAGGTATGATGATGAGATATGCTGCTTCATACAGTGATGTTTTATCATTGGGGCAGGGTACACCTTTGTTCCCTACTCCTCAATATATTTATGACTATGTTTCTGAGCAGGCTAGAAAAGACCCTGCAGTTGGGCAATATTCAACAGCTAATCTTGAGAATCAATTATTAGAATTGATCGCAAAGGATTTTGAAGAAATATATGGATTTAAGCCGCAATTATCTGAATTAGCTTTGAGTGTGGGAGGAGTTGGAGGATTGATGGCTACTTTCTTAGCTTTATTGAATCCAGGAGATGAGATAATATATTTCGATCCTAGTTACCCAATTCATTTATCACAGCTGGAAATAGCTCAAGCTAAAGTAGTCTTTGTTTCCTTGAAGGAGGATGAGGGCTGGAAATTGGATTTTGAGTTATTAGAGAAAAGTATTGCCCCAAAGACAAAAGCCATCTTGCTGACCAATCCTAATAACCCTACAGGTACTGTGCTAAGTAAGCAGGAAGTTGAGAGACTGGCTGATATTGTTTTGAAGAATGATCTCTATTTGATCCTTGATGAAGCCTATCAATTTTTAAGTTATGAAGAATTCTATAGTCCGTTAATGATTGAGGATTTGCGAAAGAATACAATCTGTATTAAAAGTTTTTCAAAAGAATTTGCTATGACCGGCTGGAGGATAGGTTATGTATATGCTCCCAGTGAAGTTTTAACAAAGATCGCTTTCAGTATTAATACCTACTTATGTATATCTCCGGCTACAATCGCTATTCATGGAGCAATTGCTGCTTTAAGTGATCCTAGAGGCAAGGAGGCCATGAATGGATTCTATAATGAATTCTTAAAAAGCAGGGAAGTGATCTGCAACAGGATGGATAAATTAAATAAATTATTTAGTTATTCCAAGCCCCAAGGCGCCTATTATCTGTTTCCTAAAATTAAAGGTTTTGAGGATCTGGGAGCAATAGATTTTTGTAAGAAATTGGTGGATGAAGCAAAAGTTATTACTATCCCCGGAGACAGCTCAGGTCCAGCAGGCAAAAGACACATCAGAATGTCTTTTGCTGCTAAAAGTGATCTGATCGAAAAGGCTTTTGATAGGATAGATGAGTTTGCTTCTAAATATGATCTATTATGATATTCACAAAGTATTCACAATTTAGTGGGATACTATAGACTTTATACTACAAGCCCATGGCTAGAATACTGATAGTTGAAGATGACCCACAGATCAGAAAGATAGAATCCGATTATTTAAAAAACGCAGGTTATGATGTAGTAGTAGCGGCTGATGGTGTTCAGGGAGAATTAATGGCCAGCACACAACAGCCAGATTTGATCATTCTTGATCTTAATTTGCCTGGTAAGGATGGAGTAGAAGTATGTAAGAAAGTTAGAAAAGGATCCGGGATTCCGATCTTGATGGTAACTGCCAGGACTAAAGAAATTGATGAATTAATAGGGCTGGAAGTAGGTGCAGATGATTATATCAAAAAGCCTTTCTCACCCAAGATCATGGTTGCTCGAGTCAGATCATTATTGAAAAGAGCAGGATCTGAGAGTGAGCCGGTTATAATTAATGTATTGGATCTTATGTTCGATCTGCAGAATTATGTGTTAAAAAGGGATGATGATCTAATAAATTTAACTAAGGTACAATTTGATATTTTAAGTACTTTGGTTATGAATAAAGGAAAGGTGATGAAAAGAGATGAGTTAATGGATAATGGGTATAAATCCGATATACCCCCGGAGATATTTGATCGGACGATCGATGCTCATATTAAAAATATCAGGAAGGCTTTGGGGGATGATCCTAAAGATCCTAAATATATATCAACAATTAGAGGCGTAGGGTATAAGTTCAATGGGGAATAAGATATTTGGAACAATCAGTTTAAGGATATTTTTAGCGGTATTTCTAACTACCTTCATTATTAGTGTCGGCAGCAGCTATTATCAAATAATTAGGGTTAATTTTGCTTTCGATAGATTTTTAGAACAACAGGAGGTTGAGCTTGCTAATATGGGCTGGATGAGGAATAAGATGGAAGTGGATAGATTAAGAAGGCTGGAGATATTAAATGATCAATTTAGAAATGCCATAATCCAAAACACCCTGCTTTCAATGGTAGCCGGCGCTGTTGCTGCTTTGGGCACGGCCGTTGTACTGGCTAAGAATATTACTGGTCCTTTAGCTAAGATGGAGAAAAGCATTGGAGGATTAATGGATGATAAATTTAAAGGCAGATTGGAAGAAGAGGGCCCTTATGAGATCCAAATGCTGATCCAGAGGTTCAATAAGCTGCTTGACGAATTATCAAGGATAGAAAAGTTAAGAGCGGATTTGGTTTCTGATATTACCCATGAATTAAGGACCCCATTAACAAAGATCAGGGGGCAGCTCGAAGGGGTTAATGATGGTGTTTACAAACCTGATAAAGAACTCGTAGATAATCTATTAGCCAATACCTCACAGCTAGAAGCTATAATAAACAGGCTGCAGGAATTGATTGAGATCAGGTCCGGGCAAATAAAATTAAAGAAGGTAAATATTGAGCTATCTAGTATGGTCAGATCTGTTCTAGCAGGATATGCCAAAGAAGGAGTGGAAGTGGTAGTAAATATTGATAAAGGGGCTAAAGTAAAAGCAGACCGAATTAGATTCAGGGAATTATTAGATAATCTAATTAGCAATGCTTTTAAATACACTAAGAAAGGTCAGATCAGTATTGAGGCGAGTGATAGGGAGCTTAAAGTGTCTGATAGCGGTATAGGAATCCCTGAAGCCGAACTTCCATATATTTTCGAGAGATTCTATAGGGTGGATAAATCTAGAAATGATCAAACAGGCGGATTAGGCCTTGGTTTAGCAATAGCTAAAGAAATAGCAGAAGCCCATGGATTTCTGATGTCAGTTGATAGCGAGCTTAAAAAAGGCTCTACATTCACGATCTCCTTCAATTCATAATACCTTCAAAATTATCCTTTAAGATAGTCATAGTTTAACAAGCAATAGGTTGCACCTTAAACTAGACTGCGGTTGGCAGTAACA
>JAKQLP010000108.1 GCA_029567095.1 bacterium | reverse complement strand
GGCTCAAGTTTTAAAATCAGATCCAAGCTCTTTTTATCTATACTTATAGCTTGATCATAGGAATGGTAATGTGAGAGGTCCGAACTAATGATCAGAAGTGTGTCATCATCAATTAATTTAGAAAGCTCTAAAGCTGCTGCTTCAAAATCTGCGATATCTCCTGCTAATAGAGGAGTTAAGATTGTATTAGGCAAGAGATAGGAAATAAAGGGAATCTGGGTTTCTAAGGAATGTTCCTGCGTAAAAGGCTCGTCATTAATATGTAAATATTTACCCTCCTCAATAGCTTTAAGTCTGATCGGATCATCATCGAAGGGATGCTCCCAATATGGAGCTTTAGTGCCTGCCAACCCGTCAATGAACTCGTTATGCGATGGTCCAATTAATACCACTTTATTGTATTTCCTTTCCTTTAATTGCACATATGAATACGCTGCTACAGGAGCAGAATAAATATATCCGGCATGAGGCACGATCAAGGCTTTCAATTCACCTGCAACTTTTTCACTTTTCTGAGCTTCAGATAGATAGTCTGATATCATTCCCTTTAATTCAGTCATATCATCGGGATAGAATAAGCCTTTGTAATTATTACTTACTTTTATCATTTCCAAACCCCTTTAATTTTAAACCCACAATTACCACACTTACCTTTAATTAGATTCTTAACACTCACATATCCCCAATCTCTTTCGATTAATAACTCATTGCATTTAGGGCAATAAGTTGATTGCAATTGAATGTCGTTGATATTACCAATATAAACGAAGGAAAGACCTGCTTCTTTACCGATTTCATAGGCTTGTTTCAACTTCTCATGGCTAGTAGTTTTAACATCCAGCATTTTGTATTGAGGGGTGAACCTAGAAATATGCCAGGGGATATCTTTATCGATCCCGGCAATGAAGTTGGCAATATTCTTTAACTCAGCTACCGAATCATTTCTACCTGGAATCAGAAGCGTGGTTAATTCAATATGGATCCCTGCTTTGTAAAACTCCTTAATACTATTTAACACCTCTTCAAGCTTGGCCTTAACTATATCCCTATAAAATTGAGCACTGAACGATTTAAGATCGATATTAGCGGCATCTAAATAGGGAGAGATCTTTTTGAGAGCTTCTTTACTTAAATAGCCATTAGTAACATAAACATTTTTAATACCATATTTTTTAGCTAATTTAGCTGTGTCATAAGTATATTCAAAAAAGATAGACGGCTCATTGTAGGTGTAGGCAATGGCACCGATATTA
>JAKQLP010000120.1 GCA_029567095.1 bacterium | reverse complement strand
CTTTATTAAATAAAAGTTCTTCAATAATATTTTTTGTAAGTCTAGCTAGATTAACAAAGATGAAATCATCTATGTAGGTGATGAAGTTAAAGATATTGAGACAGCTCATAATGTAGGGATCGATGTGATAGCTGTAGAATGGGGCTACAATAGTGCTAAAGCGTTAAGAAAATACAATCCGGAATACCAGATCAAAAAGATCCCTGAACTTGTAAAGATATTGCAATGAGAGGAATACCTTCAGAGTATAGATCCCTGCTAAAACTATTCCTGGCTTTTAAAAGTGTATCTACAGATCCCAATTGTAAAGATGAGATAGAAGCTTGTGTTGATTTTCTAAGAGAATTATTTATATCAAATGATTTCCAAACCAAAGTTATCAGGGAGAAAGAGACGAATCCAATTTTATTTGCCTCAAAGGTAGTTGATCCTTTGTATAAAACCATATTGATTTATGGGCATTATGATGTACAACCAGCTCAAATCGAGGATGGGTGGGTACATGATCCTTTTCAACTTAGAGAACAGGATGGCAGATTAAGTGGTAGAGGAGCTATTGATAATAAAGGGCAATTACTAGTCCATATATACAATGTATTTGAATTAATTAAAGCTGGTAAATTGCTATACAATATTAAATTCCTGATTGAGGGCAATGAAGAGACTGGAAGTGCCAGATTACATAGCATAGTTAAAGACAATAAAGCACATCTAAATAGCGATCTAATCCTCATCTCTGATGGTACTGTATCCAGTTCCAATCCGGTGATTGAAATAAGTTTGCGGGGTCATGCCGGAGGTATATTAAAATTGAATACTGCAAATAGCAACGTCCATTCGGGTATTTATGGCAATTCCATTCCTAATGCTAATCACGAACTAACTAAATTAATAGGTAAAATGTTTGGTAAAAAGGATAAGATTAATATTCCCTTATTTAATACCAAAATAACAGAGAAGGCGGTATATGATAGGAATAGTAAAGATGAGATCCAAAGGAAGTTAGGTTTAAAAGAGACCTTCATCCCTACAAGAAACAACTTTCATAGTTTCAATGGATTAGCTCCAGCTCTAATAGTTACCGGAATTAAGGGGGGATATATTGAGGCTGGCTTTAGTAATATTGTTAGCAATGAGGCCGAAGCAAAATTTAATTTTAGATTCCCTCCTGAACATGAACCTGGGGCCTATTTAAGGGAATTTGAAATATTTGTAAAGAACAATTTACCTGATTATGTTAGATATCAATGGCAGGTCGTGACTAAAGGAAAAGGGGCTAGACTGCATTTGAATGCTAGGATAAAAGAGGCATTAGAAAC
Source organism: bacterium (assembly GCA_029567095.1). GTDB lineage: Bacteria > Patescibacteriota > Dojkabacteria > B142 > OLB20 > JAKQLP01. The sequence goes on along the minus strand of JAKQLP010000120.1, from coordinate 3,997 downwards.
AATTCTTAAAAAAATATATCACAGGAAAGTTTTGTATAAGCACGTAGGAGGAAGTTTACCTATCATAACGGATTTTAAAGAAATTTTAAAAACGCCCATATTATCATTACCTCTAGCAAACGAAGACAGCTATATGCATGGGGTAGGGGAGAATTTCAGGATCGATTACTTATTAAAGGCTCTAAAAGTAAGTAGGGAATTGCTAAGCAGTCCTTGGCTTGAGAAAGCTTTATGATAGTGGTATCATTAAAATTCATATTTGAAACGAAAGAAGACACGACAACAGGTGGATTTTATCCCCTTAAATTGTTGCAGAATACAATATCAGCCCCAACCTCAGACGGACCTATTGGTCCTCTATTTATTTTTAGTACTCAATAATAAATGAGACATAATGTTCTTAAAGGTAAAAACCTTCTTTTAATTAATACAGGCAGTACCCACAAAAGACATGTTTTAAAAAGATTAAAACAATTGGAATTGAATATCATTGCTTTGAACAAAGAAAAGAACTGGGCTCAGCCTTATGTTGATCATTGGATAATTACAGATAATACTAATCACCAAATGGCTTTAAATGCCCTTGATCAATTTATTAAGGATAATCCTGAGATCAAAATTGATGGAGTATTAACTTTTTGGGAAGATGATGTACTACTTACCTCTAAAATTGTTGATAAATATCGTTTTGTAGGCATCTCCCAGGATATTGCCCAAAGAGCCAGGAATAAATTTAATTTCAGAAAATTCTGTAGTGATAATGGACTTCCCGCACCAAGATTTAAAGCAGTGAGAACAATGGAAGATCTTGAGGAGATAAACAAGACATTCCAGTATCCTCTTGTTATTAAACCGGCTTTTGGTTCTGCCAGTAATTATGTCGTTAAAGTGGAGAATAAAGCTAAGCTTGAAAACACATTCAACTATATCAAGAACAATATATCAGCCTCAGTAGAAACCGCTTTATTAGACGGCTTAGACATATTCATTGAAGAATATATTGAAGGTGATGAAGTTGATATTGATCTTCTGCTTCAAAATGGTAAAGTAAAATTTGCCTGTGTTTCTGATAACTTCGATAAAACTTTTGATGAATTTTTTCTAGATAAAGGACAATCCGCACCTTCCAGTTTAAGTGCAGAGGTTCAGCAGGAACTAATTTCTGTGGCTGAAGATACACTTGAAAAATTAGGGATCTTTAACGGCTGTATCCATTATGAGGCTAAAGCTACTAAAAATGGACCAATGCCGATCGAGGTAAATCTAAGAATGGGTGGAGACTATGTCTGGTCATATATTAAGGATGCCTGGGATGTGGACCTGATTGAGAATGCAGTAAAAATAGCGGTTGGGGAAATGATCAAATTCCCTAAGGAAATGGAACCTAAAAAGTATGTAATAGGATGGGATCTGCATCCAGAAGAATCTGGTATTTTAGCCGAACTGGATATTCCTGAGGAATTTGAGCAATTACCATTTTTAGAAGATGATACCTGGTACAAAGATATTGGAGAACCTGTTCTAGTACCTCCTGAAGGCACAGAAACCATCGGCTGGTTAACAGTATCCGGTGAGAATTTCCTAGATGCCCAGGAGAACCTACAAAAAGCCTTGGAACTTATTAAATACAATGTAGTAAAATTCGATACTGAATCGTCTTTGGGTAAGACTGTTCGTAAAAGCAGATTCGAATCTGCCAAAATGAATCAGCAATTCCTGATTAAAGCTGCCAAGCTCGAAAAATTAAGAGCTCTTGATAAGAATAGCTTAAAGAAATTAAGACTGGCTGTTATAGGCAATTTTTCGACAATAAATGGTAATCCTATCGATAATGAATTAAGTGTTACAGTGACAAAAGTATCGGAGACTCTAAAGGAAGCTGGTTATGAGATAGATGTCTATAATGTGAATGATTTTAATAATTTCTTAAAATCATTTGATCCTAAAAAGACAGACCTAGTAATTAACCTTACTAAAAAGATCAATAATTCAACATTACTAGGAGCACAATTGCCTACATTGCTTGAGTCCTGGGATGTGCCATATACCGGATCAAGTACCATTTCCAATCTTCTTTGTAAAGATAAGATCAAATTTAAAAAGATCTTAAAATTTCATGAGATTCCCACTCCGGACTGGGACTATATGTATGATCTCAGCGATGAATTAGATGAAGATCTGGAGTTTCCCTTAATCGTTAAACCTGCTCATTACGACAATTCAGTTGGAATAGATAACTCCTCAATAGTTTATGATCACAAAAGTCTCATGGAACAGGCCAAAATGATAATTGAGAAATTAAAAAGCCCTGTTCTTATTGAAGAATATATTGAGGGTGATGAGTACAGGGTCTCCATCATTGGTAATAATGATAGAGATATCCAAATACTGCCTCTTTCCAGAACTATCTTTACTCAATTACCACAGGGCTATCCCCATATTTACACTTATGATGCTAAATGGAGCGATAATAAGGTGTATGGGAAATTGTTAAAGCAATATCCTGTGAAAAACATCAATAAAAAGCTGGAAACTTTATTGTCTGAAGTGGCTTTAGATGTATTCAACATTTTTAAGTGCCGTGATCATGGAGTGGTCGAATTTAGAGTAGATGAGAATAATAATCCTCATGTGCTTGAAGCAGGATCAAATCCTTCATTAAGACCAAATGGGGAACTAAGTAAAGTTTCTCAGATTGCTGAATACAGCTATTTGGAATTGATCGAAGAGATAATTAAGGCTGCAGTAAGTCGCTATCAGCAGGATGAACATTATCGATTCGTAAACTAAATTGAAGGCTGTGCAGGTTGATAAAGATGATCGAATTTATTGAATGGGATTTTATTAAAATGCCAGCGTTCTTTCCAATTATATGAGATCATCAAGGCATCAAAAGCAATAAATTTGTTTTTGATGCCGATATCAATCGCCTGCATAATAATGTAACTGCCCAGATTAGGGATTTTCTGATTGTTTGCTCCTGCATTTAGATAGAACATAGTTCCTTTGTATTCAATATTCAGACATACTGCCTCTATTTGCCCTTCGATCTTGATAGATAGCAGATACTTGTTAAAGGGTAGGGCCAGTATATCCCTATAGATTTCTTTACGATAAGGTGAATGAAAACTGGAATCTTGACCGAACGTTAATAGATTATATTCGATCAGTTTCTCTATATCCTGATCTTGATTCAAGAGCAATTCCGGATTTAGACTTTCGATCTTTCTAAATTTTCTGGCATAGGTCTGTTGTGTTTTCTTATTGAATTTATCTGTAATATAGTCCTGGTATGAATTGTAATTTGAGATAGGAAGAATATATTTATATTCATCGAGTACTAAGCTTTTCTCATAATCACTATTTCCATTAATTCCAATTAAATGAGCCGGCTCATTTATTTGAGCATAAAAGGATTGAGCTTCCTGTTCATAACCTTGTTTGATAAATAGTTTATTATCCTCCATCCAACTGCCTCCGAAGAATTCTAAATAGCCTTCTGTAGTATTTCTTTGCAAAGCCAGTAATCCCACATATTCATTGGACTCATCCTTTCCTAAGATAAAGTGGATGGGGAAGTTGAAATATTTGTAGAAGCAATACCTAAACTCCCAGGTATCAAAGAGAGTTTGATCATAACTAAATTGGAGCCATAAATTCTTAGCTTGTTCAAGATCGGAAATGATTTCGAAGCTGAGCATTATTGTTGATTTTTAATAGCTATTATATCTTTAACAACTTCCTCTACGTGCTTTTTGGGGTCAACTTTAGGATAGGTTTTAATAATATTGCCTTTTGAGTCTAGTAAAAAGCTCATTCTAACCGTTCCCATAAAGGTTCTTCCCATGAATTTCTTTTGCTGCCAAACACCCATTGCTTCCTGTAATTTATGATCCGGATCAGAAAGTAACTCAAAATTCAGATTATATTTCGCTTTAAATTTTAAATGTGACCCAACACTGTCTTTACTAACTCCAATAACTCTAACATTCAATTC
>JAKQLP010000091.1 GCA_029567095.1 bacterium | reverse complement strand
AGCACCCCATCACCAAGAAGCTCGCCAGCATGCACGAGGATGCGCAGAAACTGCTGCGGGATTGACCTTGGGAGTCAGGCTACTCCGTATTCCGATAGATAATAGAGAAGACTATTTATATAACATATCTCATTAATCGGCGAGGAAAAAACAATGACAAAAAAAAGAACATTTATTAAACTTGGAATCGTAAATATTATAATGATAACCTCATTGGTCTTTTTGTTCGCTCCAAGCATTGCTGAATCCCGTCTACCACCGCTTACTGGTTGGAAAATAGAGGACAACCTAGGCAGTGGATATGGAGAGCTAACTGTTACAAACGGCAATTATCAAGATGTTGTGGCGGTACTAGTTGATCGAATGGGAAAAATATATAATGCTGTATATATAAAAAGTGGAGATACGTACACTATCAAAGATATTGCCGAAAATACGTACTATTTATATTTTGCTCAAGGCAAAGATTGGGATCGATCTACTAATAGTTTTTCTGAAGCTATGGGTTTCTTTAAGATAAGTGAACCAATTAAGTTTGAAGTCGTTGAGTCATCCGACGAAATAAAATATACCACATGGGAATTCGCACTACCAGCAAACGCAAATGAAGTTAATGGAATTGAATCTATTAATCAATTCGAATTTCCTATACTGAATAAATAATTTAAATAATAGAAAAAGCAAAATATAGGCAAATCTAGGCCTGTCCTTGAGCACCTGTCTTGAAAGCTAGACATAAAAGGAGAGGCAATCTATCAGAGCTGCAGGCCTTGACGACTATCAAGCCTTTGGCTTTAGTTTTGGCCCATTTGACTTATGATTTTTAAGATTCCATATAACCGGAATTCCCTTTTATGGCCACAAGACAACGTTGATGATTACTCTATTAATCACTAACCTTTGCAATATGGAGTGTATCAATTAGGTCTTTTATATTATCGTCCCAAGGCAAATAAATTAATCCAATTACATGGTCTGATTTAGTGATATGATATTCAAATATAAAAATATCACCTGTTTCACATGAAAGGAGAATACCATCTCTCTGATCTATTTTTATATTATTAGATAAAATTTTATTACATCCCGCATTTCTTAAAACATCGCTAATTTCATTAGTTCGATCGTCAAGCCTTACTTTCTTTATAGATCCAGGAAGATCAATTACATTGATGTTCCCAATACTGCCACCTGAATAGTCTAGTAATTCCAGCTTGTGAGATTGATAAGGTACACCATTAATTGTTTTTCCTCTTTCCATTGGAAAAACTTTGAAGTTTTTTATTAATTTGGAATCTAAACTTAAGATATATTTTCCTAGATCTGCATTTATGGCAATTGTTGAAGTTTTATTATTTAGAGATAATTGTTGTTGTTCAAAATTTGCTGATTTATCCTCAGTAGATTTTGTTGCCTTGGTAGATTGCATTTCTACGCAACCAGAAAAGCTTACTGCCAAAACTGCTACGGCTATAATTATGCAAGCATTCCATTTTACCTTAATGAATATCCCATCCTGATTCCATTAATAATCACAGTCATATAAAAAGTTATTTGTTCTCGTGTTTTTGTAGTTTCAGCTATTCAACGCAAGCACTCCGCCAGATGAGATTTTAACTATTTTGCAGTCACAAGTAAGTCTTCCGTTGTCTTCAGATGCTATGCTGATGATCTCAGGAAGATATGTTTTTTCCTGAATCAATTATCACATGCAAAAAAGTGGTATTGATCTGATCCAAATTAAAATAGCCCTATCTCTTTTTCCTTGGCAAAAGCGACTTCTGATTCTGAGATTCGGCCTAGTGATTGGAGAGCCAAGCCTTTATTGTGCCATGCTGCTGCTATCTTTGGATCAATCTGAATGGCATTATCATAAGCGGCGATTGCAGCGTCAAACATGCTTAAATCATAGAGTGCGTTGCCTTTGCCAAACCAATAATAGGCATCCTGTGGATTGATCTGGATAGCTTTATCATAAGCGGCGATGGACTCATTGAACTTACTTAATTTGTCAAGCGCAATTGCTTTATTATACCACGCATCACCAAGCTGAGGATTGATCTCAGTAGCGCTATCAAGAGTCTCGACGGCCTCATTGTACTTGCTTAATTCAATCAGAACCTGCCCTTTGAGGTGTAGAGCTTTTGCATTTCTTGGATTGATTGTGAGAACCTGATCCAATGCTGCTACTGCTTCATCAAACTTGCTCTGAATAAATAGAATAATACCTTTATTGAATATAGCATCTGTATCTTGAGGATTAATTGCAATAACCTTGTCTAGAACTACAATAGCTTCATCATACTTACCTAAATTTTTAAGGGCAAGTCCCTTATTGGTTAATGCATCAACATCAGATGGCCTAAGCTCAAGATATCTATCAAAATAGATTATTGCAGTATCGTAATAACCCTTATTATAAGAGTCAGCAGCCTTTTCATACAATCCACTAGCAGTTGTCTGGCCTAATTCTGCTTGTCCAATTACAGGTATGCACATCAACACCAGAAGATGGATGAAAGCAGCATATGTAGTTTTCATGAAACGGAAGATGTGCAGCAAGAAAATATATTTGTCGGTCGTGCCTTGCATCAAAGCCACTTTTGCAGGGGAAGGGTTATCTATTGAAAGAACGCAATGTGATTCGATGAACACAGTGAACTTCAATAACATATTAGGCCAGCTGATAGGTGGGCTTTTGTTGCTCCTTAGCATTGCAGCAGGACTTTTTGCTGTTTTTAATGTGCTAGTAGGTGGAAAATGGACTGGATCTTTTATCATTATCATCATTGCGATAGGGTTGTTCAAATTTGGGTCTTTAATTCGGAAAAGGCAAATTAGTAGTGCCAGGTAAAATTATGATTTGAGAAAGTTGGTTCCTCGCTGTCGAGAGGCATATTTCGGGGATAGTAACCAAGGACTTCAGACCACAGTCCGGACAGCATTTGCCGAAGCTGCGACTATGGGGCAATATGCAGGTGGAGAAGGTGCTGAGATGCACTGATCTTGGAATGAAAGGGCTTATAATATTATATATTAAAAATATTTTACAAGAACAGTGTTCCTGCTAACTAATACAGTCATATAGAAATTTAATTCGCTGAAAAATAGTAATTTAATATTATATAATTATTCGATGATTTAATAAGCCATTTCCTATCGAATTGCTGCTTTTTTGGCTGGGCCTATTATAGGGGATTTTTCCGCATTTTTTGCGGAAAATTTTTGGTCGTTATCGCTCCCTGAGAACTCAGCAAGTCCCGCCTGGAACCAAAGCTAGCTGAGGCGGTGGTGACAAAAAAAGATGCAGCTGCTCAGATTGACCTTCAGGATATCTCATAGGTCATGGTTACGCTGGCAGTGATCTCCATCTGGCCTGGCTGAATGGGTGTCGCTATATCAAAGACGGCACTTTGGGATTTTGCAGCCACATATCCATAACCCTCCGAGATTTCCAGCACTCGGCCCAGATTCACGCTAGCTGCCTCCGCTGCGACCTCTGCTTTTCGGCTGGCGTCTTCAATAGCCAAGGTCAGAGCTAGGTCTTGTTGCGGTTGTGCATCCTTGAGGTCAAAGCTAACCTCCTGGATGGTATTCGAACCGGCTGAGACCGCAGCATCCAGTACCCGCCCAACATCTGTGGTATTGTTCAGGTTCACAGTTACGAGATTGGAGGCTAGAAATTCTGGAGCTTTCTGTCTTGTCCCGGCTAAAACGGGCTCATCTTGGGATGCTGTTCTGAGG
>JAKQLP010000087.1 GCA_029567095.1 bacterium | reverse complement strand
TGGTAAAGAAATCTCTCCCATGCCTGATTCCCTATTTAAATCCTTAATAAGAGATATTGATTATCCATCCATTCCTAAAAAAGAATTAGCTCTTGAGATCTCCAAGGCAATTAATCTAATGCCTGGATCCAATCAGGAATTAGCTAATATCTATCAGGATATTAAGAGCAAAAGAAGGCTCTACGATCATGAGGATTTAATAAAGCGAGCAATAGAGAATCTTTCTGAGGGAAATATTAAAGTAAGATATAGATATATATTGGTAGATGAAGTTCAGGATGCCACATTACTTCAATTAGAATTTCTTAAGCAGCTTATCACTAAACATACCCAATTAATGGCAGTAGGAGATCCCAGACAAGCCATTTATGGTTTTAGAGGATCTTTCCCTGAAGTATTTAAAAATATTGAAGAGGCCTTCCCAAATATCGCTAAGATCGATCTTATTAGAAATCATAGAAGTGCCAGAGAGATTGTAAAGGCAGCAAATTCTATCTTCCCACAGCTTGCTCCATTAAAAGCAAGTGTGAGAAAGGGTGAAGTAAAAATAATTGGCTGCCTTTCCCCATATACCCAGGCTGAATATATTATTAAAGATATTAAGTCCCAAATAGGAGCATTAGCTTTAGAAAAAGATACTCATTTAAGTTCTAATCTATCCTTTAAAGATATTGCCATTCTATTCAGGCATCATACTCAGAAAGATATTATCATGAAGAAACTAGAACAGGAAGGTCTTCCCATTCAATTAACAGGAGAATTATCCCCCTTTCATGATCGTGATCTCGAATTTTTAATCTCCACTCTAAGATACCTGAACCAAAGTAATGATGAGAATCTCTATCCCTTAATAATCTATTTAACCAGAGGCAGGATCTCCTCATTAAGAGTGTCAGATCTTGGTAATATTTCTAATCCCAAAATCAGATTATTTAATCAGTCCTTTAATGAACTTAAACAAGGATATTTAACCGATCCTAATAATCAATCCCAACTCAGGCATCTTACTAGCAGCTATCTTGATAGTTTAAGCATCAAGATAGCTGAGGTTGATCTGGCTCAGTTCTGGTCCCTATTAAAGCCTGAAATGGATCTTCCTGCTTTCTTAAAATACCTGGACGAATTTAGTACCAATAACTATTATGATGCCGATGCTGCCAAGATCACTCTAACCACTATTCATTCTAGTAAAGGACTGGAATTCAAATGTGTTTATCTTCTCGATTTTGATAAAAGCAATATGAGCTTAGATCCTGAGGAAGTGCGTCTATTCTATGTAGCCTTAACTAGAGCCATTAACAGGGCAGTATTAACCTATGTTAAAAGTGAGGAGGTATCAGAACTCTCCAAGCCTTTAATTAAATCCGGAGCAATCCTTGAGGATGATCCTGATCTGTCTAGCCAATTAAAGAAAAAAGAAATTAATCGTGAGAAACGAAGTCAAATAGGGCTTTTTTAGAAAATTATTAAAAAACTCTTGACACTCATCTCTAATTCCCCTAACTTATATCTAGTAAAAACTATTTTACTGCCGAAGAACTTGCTAGATATTTAGTTGCCTGATCTAGCTATAAAGCCAATGTGCGATTTTGTTCTTCGCTCCATTGGCTTTTTTTTATTCGCTTTTCCTTAAGTTTGAAGCTTAAATACTATGTTAGATAGGAAACATTTTTTAACCATATCTTTTCTCACTCTCATAGTAGTATTCGTACACATCGTACTCAGCGCACTTCTCATGCTGGGAATATTGTAATCCCAATTAGTTCTTTAATTGATTATTGCCTTAATTAATAAGGTGAATCCTTATTAACTTTTAAGAGGAAGAGTCTCAGACTTACTAGTATTAAGTCCTTAAGAACATATTGTCCTTCGATAGTCAGAACTCCCATTTCACTCCAGATCTGTTCCCCAAGAAGAACTAAAGGTGACATGACCATGAGCATATGCAGAAAGAATAGGACAAAGGTGATCTTGGTGAGTTTAGGGAAAAGGAAAAGTACTCCGATCAGGATCTCGAATAGAGTAAAGAAGGCATAGAATGTCGGGAAATCCAGTATGCCTGACAATGTAACTTGGAACAGATCTTTAACCAAAGGAGTAGCAGGGCTGGCTCCTACGATCTTTAATGTACCGAAGTAAAAGTAAACAATGAAGAAAGATAGCCTGGATAGTGGTTCTGTAATAAAGGCCAGGAATTTGAATAGTTTTTTCTCGAATTTTTCCATTTTTAAATAGAGCAGATTACTACTTTAGATTAATTTAAATTAATAAATATTTCAATGTTTGTAGTCTTGTCTGATCTTTAACATTAATGCAATAAGTGCAATATTTTTAACAATATACTGCCCTGAGAAGGTTAATCCCAGTCCATTCTGCCAGATCAGATTTGGTAATAGAACCAAAGGCATCATGGTCATGGCAATATGGGCCATGAATACCCAGAACACATATTTCGTTAGTTGGGGAAATAGGAAGGCAATTCCTAAGATTACTTCAAACCAGGCAAATAGGATATAGAAGGTGTTGAAATCGAATATTAAGGGTAGAAATGTGACATCGAATAATTGATGCACTACGCTATCTGCTGGAGATATGCCAATTACTTTAAGAATCCCAAACCAGGAATAGATTAAAAACATTGCTATTCTTGAAAAAAGATCGATCTTGTTAATTATCATTTTTGTTGCCATTTTTTCTTAAGTGAAAAGTAATATGAGTAAAGATAATAGAAGCAGAGTAGTAAAGCTGCTCCTAAGAATACTGCGATGAGTCTAGAACTGAATATTAAGGAGTAATGATCTACAGGCAGAAGTAATAGTATCTTTTCCAGATTTAGAAAGTAGAGTATTGAAATTAATACATACAAGATGTATTTCTTGTTGATAAAAGCAAATGCTGCCATGGGTAGTAACAAGGGGTGCAGGTATCTCTCATGCATTTGAGTATTAAAGTAGAAGAAGGAGAATACTGTTAATACAGCGCTAAGAAGAGCGATACTGATCTCAGTTTCATTGAAATCCTCTTTTTTGTTTTTTAGCTTTCTAAAAACAATATGCAGCATGGGAATGAAAGTAGCAATCAGGCTTGCTGCAAACATCAGGTATCCCCATGTTTTATAGCTTAAACCGATAAATAGTCCAGTGTCCTCAGTCCATCTGGCCATAGCTCCAACAATGACATACCAGATATTGAAAGCATGCATGGAAAGGATTTCAAAGAAATCGATAGACCCGAATATTACCTTGGTATAAGCTCTCCAGTTATTACTAATCAAATATGGTGCAATTATTAATACTTCACTAATAACTAATGATAGTAATACTCCTAATATTCTTTTCTTGCTTTTAACTAATGAAGGAATTAAAAGTAACAACCATAAAGGGGCAAAAATAATGCTTTGTAATTTAATATTGAAAGCAATTACTAAGGCTATGGTTGATAGTTTCAATCTCTTCTTAATTACTGCCCACAAGCTCAGCATTATGAAGAAGGAATGAATGGAATCGATCTGCATCCAGAATAAGGTGTTGTAGAGGTAGGCTAGATTAAATAGTACGAAGAAAACATTATCCTGAGGGATCTTAAAATGCCTGAATATTCTAACTAAGAGATAGATCCCGGCAAAGTCAAAGAACAGAGAGATTGCCTTTAAATAGTGAATGTTCTGGTTAATGGCTTCAGCTGTGGGGAATAACATACTGAAGAAGTTCATAATATATAGATATATGGGCATGTAATTAACATCGTCGTGATTGACCATACCCCAGAAGCCTTCATTTTTTAGATAAGTGAACCAGGTATAGAAAGTGCCGCGATCATAAACATATGATGTGGGGTTTATGAAAAAGAGCATTAACAGGAAAGCCAGGATAAGTATGAGTAAGAATCTGTCTTTAAATAGATCTAGTATGCTTCTTAGTGCTTTTTTTATCATGATATATATTATTACTTCATAAATTCTAACAGGAAGTTAAGGGGAAA
>JAKQLP010000086.1 GCA_029567095.1 bacterium | reverse complement strand
AAATTTAAGGGGTCCAATTGCATTTGTTTTGGGAGCGGAGGATGTAGGAATTTCTACAGGAATAATGGAGAGGGTAGACGGGTCTTTATCTATTCCAATGAGAGAGGGTATTGGCTCTTTGAATGTGAGTTCAACTGCAGCAATATTGCTTTATGAAAAGCTAAGACAAGAGGTAACCCCAACTTAAAGAAGTTTCTTCATTAAGTCATTTAATTCTTCTACATTGTTGTACCTAATTACTAACTTCCCTCCCTTTGTCATTTTTGTAATATGTGCAGTATAACCAAGTTTTCTACTTAACATATCAGAATACTTGTTAGTTTCCTCATCAGTAGTTTTCCAGATTCTTGTAGAAGAACCCTTACCAAAGGAGATTTTTCTTGCTAAAGCCTCTGCTTCTCTTACACTCATCCCTCTTTTAACGACTAAATCAGCTGCAGCAATCAAAGAAGTTTTGTCCTTTATTCCCAACAATGCTCTCGCATGGCCTTCACTTAATTTCCCATTTAAAATATCTTCTTTAACAGGTTCAGGGATATTCAGAAGCCTAATTTTGTTTGTTATTGTTACTCGGTTAAATCCGACCCTTTTTGCAATCTCATCATGTGACATACCGAATTCATCTTGCATCTGTTTATATGCAGATGCTTCCTCAATGGGGTTTAAATCCTGTCTCTGAACGTTCTCTATTATGGCTAATTCGAGCATCTCCTGAGGAGAACTATCTTTTATTACAACGGGGACAGTCTTAAATCCTGCTAGCTGAGAGGCTCTAAGCCTTCTTTCTCCTGCAATTAGATAGTATCTATCTGAATCTCTTTTGCGAGTAATAATTAAAGGTTGTACTATTCCATGCTCCCTAATTGAATCCGCTATTTGAATCAATTCATTTGGATCAATATGCATTCTAGGCTGATAGGGATTTGGTTCGATTAATTCGATGCTAAATTCAGGGACAAAAGAACTACTAGAGTTATCAACCTGATTTGAGCTTATTAATGCAGCTAAACCTTTTCCTAATCTATCTGTCTCCATAGTGTTTTAAATTAAATTTAATCATCAAATCTAGAAATAAATTCAGAAGCTAACTTCGCATAAGCTAAAGCTCCTGTTGATTTATCAT
>JAKQLP010000083.1 GCA_029567095.1 bacterium | reverse complement strand
TACAAGACTTAAACTTATTAGCTGCATAGGCAGTGGTGAGAAGAATGTTACCGAACTGATCGGTAATTGTTGCTTATCTCAATCAGCAGTGTCGCAGCACTTAATGAAATTAAGGGCTGAAGGTATTGTTAAAGTCAGAAGAGAAGGTAGATCGCAATTATACAGTTTAATAGATCCGAAAATGTCGGATATTTCTAGGGATATAATTAAATTATTAAAGATAAAATAAAATGAATATCGCCTATTTTAGAAAATCTAAACATTCATTAGAAGAAACAATCAAGAATGTAAAAGAATTAGCCAAAAAGAATGGCTGGAACAATTTAGGGGAAGTTAAATTGAAGGATAAAGGTGAAATGCTTTTAGTTTGTAGGGAAGATTGGGTTAATGATCTTCTTGAAGAAGAGCATAATCTCTTAGGATTTATGCCCTGCGCTATTAGTGTATTTAAGAAAGGCAATGATGTTATGGTAGGCACTGGTCAGCCTGCAGTTATTAAAGCATTGGCTCGTACTGCAGTGGCAGCACAAATGGCCACGCAGGCCGAGGAAGAGGTTAAGAGATTAATTCATGAGGCTGCAGGTGTTGAGGAATTAAAAGTCAAGAATGTTAAATTATACTCAACCACTACCTGTCCTTACTGTACTATGGAGAAAAATTGGTTAGATGAGAAGGGTGTGAAATATGAGCAGGTCTTGGTTGATCAGAATCAGCAAGCTGCCGAGGAAATGGTTCAAGCTACTGGTCAGATGGGGGTTCCTGTTACTGCTTTAGAATTTGAAGAAGGAGAGAGTGAATTCGTGGTAGGTTTTGATAGGAATAAACTGTCTGCATTGCTAGGAGTTAAGTGATAAGAGAATTAGGTAGTCATTATTTAAATATGAAAAACATTTTAATAGCCATTGTAATAATCTCCGGCCTTATTTGGTTTATTGGTTATGTAAGTAATACTGATCCTCAAATTCAAGGTGTGCAGGAGATAGCTGCTACGGATAATTCTTTAATCTCTAAGGTAGATGCCGAAGAGTTTTATTCTTTAACTGAAGATAGTAATAACAAGTTACTTGATATTAGAACTCCGGAGGAGTTCATGGCTGGTCATCTTAAGAACGCACTCAATATTGACTATTATGCTTCTGACTTTCAAAATCAGTTAAATAAGTTAGATAAGGCACAAACATATTTAGTCTATTGCAGAAGTGGCAATAGATCTTCAACTGCTATTCAGATGATGAAAACTCTGGGATTTAAAAGAGTTTACGAGCTGGAAGGGGGAATCAATTC
>JAKQLP010000065.1 GCA_029567095.1 bacterium | reverse complement strand
TGCAGAAAAGGTTAAGCCTTTTTGAGTGGAATATTGTTTTAAGCGATTATCAATGATAGTGATGAGATCTTGGGCTCTAGGTTCTTCAATACCTAAAGTCTCAAAATTCTTCTGGAATAATCCAACTTTTTGTAATGTATTTTGATTAGTATTATAGCTGCAGCCAATTATCACTCTATTACTCGGATCTTTAAGGAAACTACTGAATATATATTCTAGAGCTAATCCATCTTTGGCAATGGCTTTCAGGTCCAGATTAGGGAAGTAGAAGATCTTATTGCTTAATTTATTGATCTCTTCTAATAGTGCCGAGAATTGCTCGTCTTTATACTGGGCTATACTTAATAGTTCAGGAAAATTCACCTTCAATACTTGATGCGCAAGAAATTGGGAAGAAAGTTCAGGATCTGATTTTATAACTGATAGGAATTTATGTACCAGAAATGTTTTACCTATGCCTGGCTCTCCCATCAATATTAAGTTATTACGATCAGGTTTGAATAGGATCCTGGTTACAACCCTTACTTCTTCCTCTCTATCAACAATGGGGCTGCCTGCCTCCTCGTCCATTGCAACAGATATCTTTGAAAGATGAGGGGCATTTAAAGTTAAGTTATCCTCCTGCTTTTTATTCCTATGCTCAACTAGACATTTAATGAAGTTCAAAGGTGTGACGATCATTTCATTATTATTGATCGCATAGTAATAGGTTTGTAAGATCTGGGTCTTTAATTGCGGATGTAAAAGAACAATATCCGGATTGGAATTGCCTTGTAGATCAGGTGCCGGTATGTCATTAATGATCACCTCCAGATCGATCTTAGCCTCCTGCAGGTATCTTCTTACCTCATTATCAGTTAATAGGAAAGTTGTAAATTCCTTTAGATCAAGTACAAAGCCTTTACGTTCATGAATCCTGTTCATAGAAGCAATCAAGACGTCAATAAAGGGATCGGAGATGTTCTTGGATATTAATAATGGCTTTAGATCGTTCTTAGTTGGCTTAAGATCCAAATTCTTTTCAGCCAGGTCCGGTTCAAGTTGTGTTTGCAGGCTTGATGATGACATTATTGTACTAAAAGTATCATGGTAATTATGGTTAATAGGGCGATCAGTATCAATATGATCGTCACAATCAATGATGTTCTTTTCTTGATCTGATTAACTTTTCTCGTTCTATATTCAATATAGGGAGGGATATCCCAGTCCAGGTAGAAGTCAGTAGTGATAAGCTGCATCGAATTACCATGACAATAGTCACAGGGAATATATTCTGTAGTTAAAGGTAATTGTTTGCTGCCCCAGCCTTTGCAGACTGGACAGATTTCTATAGAACTGCTCATTCTAAGAGTCATATTATTATATTATGATAAATAATAAGAGGTAATAAAACAATGAGATTAATTAACGTGGAATAAAAATGGGTTTTAAGATATATTAATGTTATGATTATATCTATGTATGAATAAAATTAGGAATATTGAAC
>JAKQLP010000054.1 GCA_029567095.1 bacterium | reverse complement strand
AACAATATATCCTAAAGTTCCCCAAACATCACTCTCAAGAACTCCAATCCGGCATTCCTTTTTATTCCAATAAATGGATAATCGTGGATATCAATACCTGGTGAATTATTAACTTCGATAATGGCGTAAGTGCCTGGTTTCTGTTTTGTTGTAATATCTTTGGACATGAAATCAACTCCGCCCAGTTCTAAGCCTGGAATGGAATTCATAGCTTTTAAACTGAGCTCTCTAACAGAAGCGTGAACCTTATCTGTGTAATCAATACTATCTCCACCCATGGAAATATTAGACACTCCACGTAGTAATATTCTCTGTCCTTTTAAGGGGATGCTTTTCCAGTTCAGATCCTTTTTCTTTAAAAATTCTTTCATCTCATCATCCATTTCGATCTTAAATAGAGGAGGGTGATCTTTAGCCTCTCCTCGTCTGGGATCGGAATTTTTAATCTTTATTAATTTTCTAATGTTAGAAACCCCATCACCAATGACATTGGCTGGAATACGTTTAATAACGCCGATCACTTTATCTCTGGTTGTTAATACCCGGTACTCCCTGTATCCAATTAGCTGTTCTTCTACTACTATCCAGGCTTCTCGATCTTTAGAATAATTGGCAGCTTTTCTTAAGGCTTTAAGATATTCAGAGAAATTACGAACTCCAACTGTTATGGCCTTTCCCTGTGAACCTCTATCTGGTTTTACAACTAAAGGCTTTTTTAAAGAATCATAGACCTCTTTTTTTTGATTAGAAGAGTCGCTCATTTTAAGAGCATAACCAGTTGGGATACAGATTTTATTGTTTTGTAATAGATTTCTGGTAGCTCTTTTACTGTTAGCAATATACATGCCTGTGGCACTATTGCAGCTGGGATTTTGAAAATGGAAATCCTTCTCCTCCCCTCTGTACTTCAACTTAAAAACATTGGTGCCTATTAAATGTTTGATCTCCATTCCTAAATTCTTAGCTTCTCTAAGTATCAATCTGGTGCTGGAAGTAATAGGCCTGTCATCGACTAAACCATTAGGTGTGTAGCGTTTATAGAATTTTAGGTCAGCTTCTTTTTTCATCATATACTATAGAATCCCAATTCGAAGCAAAAGACCCTTTTAGGGTATTAGAATTTGTTTGTTTGGGTTTAAACTAAATGAAGTAATTGATTCGCGCTTTTATTACTTTTCTTGTTCCTGTCGGATATATGTTTCTATTATACTACAAAACAGGATGTTATTGTTGCTTTTATCTATTGTTGAAGTTGAAGGTTGATACTAATGAGTTCCCCTGGCTATATACTTTCAATTCCACCCTCTCCTCATAGATCCTGGCTATCATATATCCCATATTAGGTTGGCCTCCACAAGTGAAATATTCTATTCCTCCTGAATTGTAATGGGAATAGACATGAGTATGTCCCATTATTACAAAATCCACACCATAGCTTTGTAAATATCCATTAATGCTACTTGCAAAGGTCGGATGATGGAACATTACTCCAGTAATTCTGGATCTGGAAGCCTCGCTTTGCAGATCACTAATAAGCCAGCTGATCTG
>JAKQLP010000047.1 GCA_029567095.1 bacterium | reverse complement strand
ATAACATTATCCACCCCTAATTATTATTCTTTGCTTTCCCTAAATTCTTTTTGTTAATATATTTCTATCCCAAATATGAACCTGCCCCCTGGGCTAATTTTTTTGTAACTAAAAATCGACCATGACCCTGCCAAAATACGTAATTAAAAGGGATGGAAGTCAAGAGCCATTCCAAAGTCAGAAAATTGCTAATTCCATCTGGACTGCTGCCAAAAATGTAGGAGGAAAAGATCAAAGATTAGCTCAAGATATTGCCGATGAGGTGATCGGATATCTTGCAGACATCTATCCTACTGATGAACCGATCTCCACAGCTGATATTGGATCGGCAGTTGAGAGAGTCTTAGTAAATAGAGGCCATTACAAAACAGTCAAGGAATTTATCATCTCTAGAGAGCGAAAGCGTGAAGAATATACAAGAAAAGCCAAACTGGGAGTAAATGATGATATTGGTCATCTGGATTACAATTCCCTGTTCATTTTAAAAGAAAGATACCTGCACAAAAATGAAAAAGGCGAAACTATAGAGACTCCTTCCCAAATGCTGCAAAGAGTAGCGAATTTTGTCGCTAGTGTGGAAAAGAATGCTGCTTTACGCAAGAGATGGGCTAAGGAATTCTTTGATTTGATGAATAATTGGGAATTTCTGCCAGGCACCAGGGTTTTAGCAAATGCCGGCAAAGAGCATCCTCAGATGGCAAACTGCTTTGTATTTGCCATTGAAGACTCCATAGACGAGATCTTTAGAACCCTTTATGAATCTAGTGTTACCAAAAAGTATGGTGGTGGCTGCGGGTATAACTTCTCCAAGGTCAGACCAAAAGGAGACAGTGTGGGTGGTGAACCCGGACTGGCTGCGGGCCCTATTGAACTCATGAAGATGTTCGATCTGCCCACCAGTATCTTCAGACAACAGGGTCGCTATGAAAGCGGCAATATGGCTGTCTTAAATGTCGAGCATCCTGATATACTTGACTTTATCAATGCCAAAGAAAAGGATGGAATTCTTTCCAAGACCAATATCTCGATCGGGATCACAGATAATTTTATGGAAGCTGTTAAAAAGGATAGAAATTGGGAGCTGATCAATCCAAGAAATAAGCAGGTGACAAATACGATAAAAGCTAGAGCTATTTGGGAATTGGCAGTGACTTATGCTCATAGGACAGGTGATCCGGGACTTATCTTTATTGATAGAATCAATAGAGATAATCCCCTAAAAAAGAAATTTGGCCCCATCAATGCCACCAATCCTTGTGGCGAGATCCCTCAATATCCATACGAATCTTGTAATCTGGGCTATCTTAATCTCACAACATTTGTTAAAAAAGGCAAAAAAGGTAGCGAAGTAGATTATGACAGATTAAGCGCAGCATCTAAAAAAGCAACCCGCTTTATGGACAATGTGATCGATGCCTCCTGGTTCCCAGTAGAGGGTCAAAGAAAAACTATCCCTAGTTTCAGAAGGATTGGAATAGGAGTTGTAGGACTAGCTGATCTTCTTACTGATCTAGGCATTGCTTATGGCTCTAAAGAATCTTTTGAATTGTCTGAGAAGTTAGCTAAAACAATTAGCGAGGCCTGTCATGAAGCCTCCTATGAATTAGGTGCTGAAAAAGGACCTTTCCCATATATTGAATTCTCAGACTGGAAGAACCACAAGAAAAAGATGAGGAACATCACTACCAATACATTACCTCCCAGTAGTGGCAATGCCGTGATCTTTGGAGTAAGTTACTCGATAGAGCCTTACTTTGCTCTAGCCTATTACCAGAATGTTCTAGGAGGAGTAAGAATAAAAAATGTAAATAAAAAGCTGGAAAGAATGTTAAAGAATAGAGGAATTCATGTAGATAACCTATTTGAAAGGATATTTGAGGATCATGGCAGTATCCAGAACATTGAGGAGATCCCTGCTGATATTAAAAAGCTTTTCCTAACAGCACATGAAATAGCTTGGAGAGATCATATTAAGATGCAGGCTTCCTGGCAGAAATACATTGATAATGCCATTACTAAGACCATCAATTTCCCAGCAGAAACCGATATCGATACAGTAGGTCAAGCATATATGCTGGCCTGGGAACTGGGCTGTAAAGGGATAACTATTTATAGGGATAGAAGCAAGTCATCTCAGGTAATTGAATTTGGCAATAATGGCTCATCTGCTTTAAAAACCACTGCCATAAAAAAGAAAAAAAGCATGAGAGAATTAATCGGTGGAGACGAATGCCCTGAATGTGGTGCAGATCTGATTGAAAGCGAAGGCTGTGT
>JAKQLP010000038.1 GCA_029567095.1 bacterium | reverse complement strand
TTTTCGCCAATTTCCCAATGTGGCAGTAATTTAAATTGTCCATCGTTATTGCTTCCCATTTCCGGCATGGATTGGGCAGATCCTTCGGCTCCAGATAATTCGTTTACGGGCAAATACCCCTTTCCCGGTATCCAGGCTTTGATCTCTACATTGCCACTGGCATCCTTACCGATGGGAACATCAGGATAGGCCATATTAGGCATCCAGGACATAATCAGATTCCATTCTTCCTGGATCTTATTCATTATCTCTTCCAATTCGGACAATCTCGCCTTGATATTCTTTCCTTCTTCGATCACCTCTTGTGGAGGTTTACCCTGAACCTGTTGCATGCTTTTAGAAAGCTCATTCCTTCTTGCCCTCAACGTATCTATCTTAACCTGCATATCCACCTTTTCTTTATCAAGTTCCAGCAATCTATCAACATTTGCCTTTTGAGGATCGAACCCTCTATTAACAACGTTCTCTTTGACCTTGTCCGGATTATCTCGAATAAATTGAATACTTAACATGATTATTAAATTTAAAAGTAAAATTAAAAAATAAAAAAAGTCCTTTCAAAAAATATTACAAGAATATTTTCTGAAAGGACCCTTTGATTGGGGTGGTGCCACCTTAAAATTATACTTTTTACCTGTATTCAATTTGATGAGACTTAATTCTTCTTAGGGCTCTCTCATTGATATGGTTGATTCTGGTTCGCGTACATCAATTTTTTTGAGCCTTTTTCTGTAAGAAGATTTAATAGGATAATAGCAATTTGTATCTTTAAAAGTCAATCAGAATATTTAGCTAAACACCCATAAATTATTACGGATTGGTGATTTCTTTTACCAGTAGCTTTAATTGCTTTCTAATCAAATCGTAAAGCGACATCTTGGTATTTAATTCGTGCTTTACCAGACAGAATTCTGAATCTACTTCTTCAATGCAAGGAGAATTTCTATAGAATGGATTCAATACTATTTCCTCTCTGCCGTTCTTTCTTATGCAGTAATAGCCTAAACCTCTTTCTTTTTTAATATTTTCATAATCTGCTAGAGAGTATTTTTTGTAAGCTCTGGAAAATATCACCGGATTATCACTAGTGTTAACAAAATCATAGAAATAGCCATGTGGCAGAATATATCTTTCTCCCTGCTTTAACCTGATCAGGTAGGCTTCTTTTATGCTAGGGAAGGGACACCCGTTTCTTGGATTGTTTTTTTGGACAATGATCGATAATTGTCCGTATAGTACTTCTACCAAAGAGCTGATCTGATCACTTTCGTTCTCGGGATTAGAAAAATAAATATGAGTTTTAATATATTCTATGCCCAGAAGTCCTGGAGGAATATGGAAGACATCATAAGATAAGGTTGTTTTGGCCTCATCTTTTTCACCTTCCAAAAAAACTCCATTATATTCTTCATAAACATACTCCGGGTAGGTTAGGGATTTGTTTAGAAGTACAGGCGTTAACTGCCTCAATGTGATCTTCTGTTTCTGGTCGTATTTGACTTGTTCGCCATAAAGAAGAGCATCAGTCTCCAGATCATAATTAATGTCTAAAGAACAGTGATCTAGTAAGTTTAACATATATTTTTATGTTAATAAGGGGGTTTACTCATTATATGTTTTACAATAATGAGTTGTCAAATAATAAGTTTGAAAGCTTTGCTGGAAGGTCGAATTAAGCTGTATGTTGCAAATTTATGCACAAACTGTTACGTGTTCCACGCTTAAGAGAACAGTCCGTCGAAAAATCCTGGTTTCACATCCTTGATTTCATGTATTTTGGTCCAGATCTCTTTTTGTTCTTTAGTTAGTTTTTTGGGAATTTCAATAATGATACGTACATACTGATCACCTTTGCCATCGCCTCTGAATTTGGGGCCACCCATGCCTTCCATTTTTAAGACAGCTTCAGGCTGAGTCCCGGCAGGAATCTCCAGATCTTTTTCTCCATGAACAGTAATTACTTTTTTAATGCTTCCTATGACTGCTTCCGTAACATCTACCTTTAAAGTGGTGAATATATCGTCGCCTTTTCTTTCTAATTTATCATGCGATTTTACTTCAATATTTACATATAGATCACCATAGCCTCCTCCTTTTCTGCCGCTATTCCCTTTTTCTTTGAACCTTAAAGTTACACCATCTGGTATGCCTTGGGGTATCTTAATTGAAAAGTTCTCAACCTCGTTTACAATGCCTTGGCCGTTACATTCAGGACATTTTTCCTTAATAATTTGTCCCTGACCGCCACAATCAGGGCAGCTTGTTACAGTTTGGAAATTACCTAAGAAAGTTCTTTGGATGCGAGCAACTCTTCCCTGACCTTTACAAGTAGGGCAGGTCTTCATGGCTGATGAGTCCTTAGCGCCACTTCCATGACAATTATGGCAAACTACTCTACGTTTATAGTCAAAAGTTTTTTCTGTTCCAAATATGGCATCTAGAAAGTCGATTTTTACATTTACTTCCAAGTCTTCGCCCCTAACTGATCTATTTGAGTTCCCCGATGTTGAAAATCCTCCGAAGCTGCCACCAAAAAATTGCTCAAATATTTCATTGATGGAACCCATATCTGAGAAATCAAAGCCATTAAAATTGCCTTCAAATCCTTGTCCTCCTCCAAAGCTTTGTGTGCCGGCATGACCGTATTGATCATAAGCTGCCTTTTTCCTTTCATCAGATAGGATCTCGTAGGCCTCTTGCACCTCTTTGAATTTAGTTTCAGCTCCAGCCTCCTTATTTCTATCAGGATGATATTGTTTAGCTAGTTTCCTATATGCGGATTTGATCTCCTTAGCGCTAGCGGTTTTATTTATACCAAGTACTTCGTAATAGTCTCGTTTATTCATAGTAAGAAAATAGAGCAGATACCATTTTAGCAGATTGAGCTCTTGAGTGCCAGAGGCTTCTTGTTAGCATTAAAAAATATTCATACAAGATTAACATAGAAAAATCATTTTTTTTAGCTACTTTGATACTGCCTTTAGAGAGGGGAATTAAATAGTTGTCTGCCTAGAATTCCTACTTTGCCGTAAATGAGTATTCGTGATACAATTCTCAATCAATTAAAGCTTTTTCATAAATTGTCAGCTAAGAAATTTCAACTACAACGAACTCCAGTTGTTACCGTTATGGGACATGTGGATCATGGTAAAACCACTCTGCTGGATAGTATTAGAGGATCTGCTGTTCAAGCTAGTGAGGTTGGAGGAATTACTCAAAACACTAGGGCTCACCAAATAGAGCATAATGGCTTTAAAATCACTTTTATTGATACTCCAGGGCACGAAGCTTTCTCTAATATGAGATCGCGTGGTGCAAAAGCAACAGATATGGTTTTACTTGTTGTTGCTGTGGATGATGGAGTGCAGCCCCAAACTAAAGAATCGATCAATTTTGCTAAAGAGCATAATGTTCCAATATTAGTTGCCTTCAACAAGATCGATATCCCAGGAAAGGACTCTACAAAATTAAAAAAGGAATTATCAAATGCCGGTGTTCAGTTGGAAGAGTACGGTGGTGATGTAATGGCTGTTGAAGTATCGGCTCTTAAAAAGACAGGCTTGCAGGAATTGTTGGATTCAATTTTGCTTTTAGCCGAGATCAGTGAATTAAAAATTGAAGATCCTCAAAACGGGAAAGCTAGAGCTTTTGTGCTGGAGTCTACTTTGGATAAAACAAGAGGTCCGGTAGCTTTATGTATAGTAAAAGCCGGTCATGTCAATGCTGGCGATTATATTGTTGTTGGTTCCGAAAGTACCAAGATCCGTTCCTTATTAAGTAGCGAACAGGAGCCTATTGAGCAAGGCAATCAGTCTGATCCCATCTGGCTTATCGGACTTGATAAAGTTTATCCTGCCGGTACATATCTAGATATTGTGGCAACTGATAAAGAAGCTGAAGAATTAACAAGGAAATATGCTTCAGAACAAAATGAAGCAACTGTTGATGGTGAGGGGCAGGGCGAACTTAGTGATCTTGATCTATTAGCAAGTCTACTAAATACAGATCAGAAAGATGAGGAAATCAAATATATTAATATTATCCTAAAAGCTGATGCCAACGGCACAGTAGAAGCAGTTAGAGACCAGCTACTTACTCTTAATGATGATAATGTCCAGGTTAAGGTGATTAAAGAGGGAACGGGCAATATTACAGAAGAAGATGTTTTAACAGCCAAAGATGTTAAGGGTATAGTTATAGGGTTCCAGGTTGGTGCCGATGCGCATGTTACAAGCATTGCCAGAAAAGAGAAGGTTGTACTTCGTACCTACGAAATCATTTACACTTTAATAGATGAAATAGCCGATGTTATGGATGGTATGCTTGAACCTCTTGAGGAAGAGATCGAAGTGGCTAGAGCTCATGTTAAAAAAGTATTTCAGCTTTCAAACGGTCAATACGTTGCAGGCTCAGAAGTTGTTAAAGGAACCTTGGTCAAAGGATCAAGAGTCTTTGTTGACAGAGGTGGTGAAAAAGTTCATCAAGGTAAGATCACTTCTCTTAGAGTATTAAAAGATGAGGTCAAAGAGGTCAAAAAAGGCATTGATTGCGGAATTTTGATAGAACCTAATGTAGCCGTTGAAGAAGGGGATGATATAGTTAGCATTAAAATTGAAAGATACTAAGTCTGCCATATTATGGTTAATGTCAATTTCTGGACTTGGCTTAAAATTAACTTCAAAGTCACGAATTTCCTGATATTCGTTAATGTATTTATGTTCTTCTTAACTTTTCTGTTAAGTTCACTAGGCGCATACGCATATATCTTGCTAGGAGCTCAAGTACTTCCAGGATCAGTTTACCCTTTGTCCCAATATGTAATGGAGCCTTGGAGGATGGTTGTATCAGCCTTCCTGCATGGTGGAGTTGCCCACTTGATCTTGAACATGTATGCACTTTATTCACTCGGACATGTAATTGAAGAATATTACGGCTCTAAGAAGGTCTTTGCAGTATATATCTTTACTGCTTTGGGAGGGGGGCTTCTTAGTTTTATTGGATCTTTCATTGGATTCTGGCAGAACAATGCAGTAGCAGCAGGTGTTTCTATTTCAGTAGGAGCTTCAGGAGCAATATTCGGACTGGTCGGGTTATTATTGGGGTATAAATATTTTAAGAAAAAAACATATGCTCCGGAAATTGATTTTGATGAAAGAACATTGTTGTTCTTTGCTGTCTTTAATCTTTTGTTCGGATTCGGAGTCAATGCCCTGTCTATGCAAGTATATATTAATAACTGGGCTCATTTGGGGGGCCTGCTTTCAGGGTTGATATTAGGAGCCCTCTTAAATACAAAGGATTCATTTTCTAAGAGCAACAAATCAAAATTGTTCGATTCGATATTCTTCTACAGTGCTTTAATAATTTTCATATTAAGTATAATTTTAACCATTTTCTCCGGTCTTAAATTATTTCTTACTCTTTAAACCATGATCGCTATTCTTTTTGGAATCCAAGGTGTAGGTAAATCCGAGATCATTAGTAAAATGAAACAGAAATTCCCCGAAGATTATTGGACCCACATGCAGCTTGGTGACAATGCTTATGAATTAGCTTTAGATAAGGGAATAATCAAGGTGGCTGATTATGAGCTTCTTGATAAGGTTCATGTTGTTATGGAGGATGATAAAAAAAGATTAGCGCTAATAAGAGCTAATGGCAGCGATACCATCTATGTTAAAAAAGAGGAGGATCTAGCCTTAGCTCGAGACTATATGCGTAATGTTAATGTTGAAACAACAAAGATACTACAACAGGAGATATTTGCCCACTATTCAAGATTATTAAAACAAGATCCCACCAAACATTATTTAATAGAAACTCATGCTGCTTTAAAGACCAAGCAGGGCTATCTACCAGGATTAAGTAAAGATTTTTTGCAGGAGATCCAACCAGAAGTATTTATCATTATCGAAGCTGATGCAGACAAGATATTTGCCAGAAGAGTAAATGATAAAACCAGAAAAAGAGATCATGATATCTCAGTTTCTGATGTCCAAGTTAATCTGGATACAACCAGATACATGGTAAGTAATTATGCTTTCAGCGTTCACTCACCATTAGTGATAATAAATAATAGAGAGGGAGAACAGGAGAGTGTGTCTCAGGAATTAACAGACATACTGAAAAGGTTCTCTTAATCTCTTTGTTTATTCTCTTCTCTCCAAGCATTTATCTTGGCATGATCTCCGCTAAGAAGAATAGAGGGGACTTTTAATTCGATTCCATCATCAGTTGTAAACACTTCCGGTTTGGTATATTGAGGGTATTCTTTAACACCCTTTTCATTATGCGATTCGGACTGTAATGAATCGGGATTCCCTAGAACTCCTGGTAAAAGTCTGGCAATACTATCAGTTATGACCATAGCTGGAATTTCACCCCCCGAGAGCACATAATTACCAATTGATACTTCCATATCAACCAAAGCTTCTGATACTCTCTCGTCAACTCCTTCATAATGACCGCAGATGATTATGAGGTTATCAATTTTGGTAAGGTCACTGGCAACAGCTTGTTCATAATTAATACCTTTAGCAGAGGTTAATAATACTTTAGTAGATCCTTGTAAGGCAGATTTGATATCTTTTAGAGCTTTATAGATAGGCTCGATCTTCATGACCATACCAGCTCCGCCACCATAGGGATGATCATCAACGGATTGATAATTATCATTGGTCCAATCTCTTAAATTATGAACTTTGAAATCCAGAATCCCTCTTTTTATAGCCCTGGCAACCATCCCTTCTTTAGTGATGGCTTCAAAACTGTCAGGAAAAATCGTTAATATATGTATCTGCATATTATTCAATTAATTCTCCTAATTATATCCTATATTTTGCTATTAAGAACACTTCAAAACATGTTTTCAAATGGTCAAAGTGTATTTGTGGAAATATTCCTCATGAAATATATCACGTTAAGAATTATAGTGATATTGATGTAATTTGCATTACAGCTGCCTCTAAATACGTGACTTTCAATTGGCGGCTTAGTAATTAAGGCTCGCTATTATAGGCTTCAGTTAATTCGGACGTCAGCTCTCTATATCCTTTAGGCACGATTGAGAAGCCCTCTTGTCTAGTAATATCGACAGTGGCAACTATTGGATCTGCCGGCATTGTAGTAGCATATGCCTGCCACACTCTTATTTCTTTCTGATCCATTCCAACTGGAATTCTTGTTGACGTTATACCATTGGCATTACAAAGACTAATAATTTGAGGTGAATTATATAGTAATGGGATTTTGGGTTCTGGTCTGTCGCTCAATAATTCCCAAGGGAATTCCATACCTATTAGAGTTAGATGGCCTCCTGCAACATTATTATTTCCGAATAATCTTGAGCTTTCATCTATCAAGCCTGCCACATCATCTATTGATGGCTGTTCTGCTCTGTGCATATGCATGGCAGAAATATTACCAATAGAGTTTCTAAAAATGGCACCTAAACAATAATTAATTGCTGGTAGCATTACGGCCCCTCTTTCTATATGTGCTCTAGCATAGGTGTTTAGTACAAATAATGAGTCTGGGTTATCTCTAACAAAACCCTCCATTTTAACTATTTCTGGTTTTTGCCATACGATCACATTTTGACGAAGATCATAATCGCTGCCAGACCTGGCATTTGGTTTGTCTTTTAGATCGGGGAAATTCTGAACGGTAAAATGCCCACGATTTAATCCGGAATCTAACCTTTTAATTCCAGAAAGATTAGTTAGTCTTTCCAATGTGTTTTCAGGTAGGGGAGAGGTTGAAGCAAGTGAGTTTTGAACATAAGGCCGATGGATTGAAGTGATGGGTAAGTCTGACCATAATTGATGTTCTGCTCCTAATTGAATACCGGTATATTTTTCCAGCAGTCTTTTAATTTCACTCTTTAGGCAGCCTCTTTCTAATAGATGGCGCCTGAGCTCTAATTCGTTATAGCGTAATTGTGTATTTTTTAGTCGTACTGTCTCGCTCACAGTATGTGGATAACTGACCGATTATACCACTCAAGGCTCAGTCCACCAAAGGGGAGAGTTTTCCGCATCTAAAAGTCCCCTGTCCAGGTGAAATGTTTTGAACTGCAAAACATGGCCATCTTTATCAGGGACTGCTCCGGGCATTGGTCTGCGTAATTCTATAGGAGGATCGCCGCCTACAAAACAACCCTGTTTTTCTTTCCGGCAATGAGCGCATAGGCTGGGCATGTTCTCAAGCTGCCCACCAACTAAGGCCATTCCAGCTTGAGTTAAAGTAAAACCCCCGCCTTCTCTAACAGCATTATTAGGATCTTCAAGAAAGCAGGGTTTGGATATTCTTGGTGGCATAATTATCTATATATTTAAAAATATTAAATTTATTCTTACAGCCATTAAAGCTCATATATCTTATCTGTCCGAATACTTCTCTTTCAAACCAGGGTCGATCGTGCACTCCACCGATACTCCAGGCAATACCTGCATATCCATTAGGATCTCTTCCATCAAGTGAGTATTTATCATTTAAATAGATAGCATATTTATGTGCAGTGGCAAAATCCAAGGACCATTCCATTATCTTTTTAGCCCAATACATTCTTAAGTATCCAGACATTTTCCCCTCTATTATCATATGCTTTTGAGCTGCATTCCATAATTGATCATGAGTATTAGCTTCTTCTAGATCTTTAAGAACATATATATATTCTCTGGCATCGTCCCTGTGTTTTTTATGACTTACAATTGCCCAATTCGGATAGCCCTGGGGATTATCGTAATTCTTTTCATAGAAGCAGTAATTATCTGCTAATTCTCTCCAGACAATTAATTCATCTAAAAAAACCTCTTTGTTTTTAATATCATCACTTTTAAATTCAACTTCTAGCGCAACCCGCAAAGCTGATATTTGACCAAAATGCAGATAGGGAGAAAGACCTGATTGCGAATTACTGTTTGGATCATTCTTTGAAGTAGAATAAATTGGTAAAGAGGAAAGTATAAATTCTTCAAGCCTTTTCATCCCAGCTCTATATCCCGCTTTGGGATAGAATTTATCAATTTCATCCTGTCGTAATCCCAATGATCCATATATCTCTTTCCAGTTATTTTCCGCAGCATCACCCTTCATTTCTTTAAGCTCAGGGTAGGGTGCTAGATATTGGGGAAGCAATTGTTGAATCTTTCTTCTAAAAAATCTAGCCCCGTATTCCTTCTTGTCAGAAGCTTCCCAGACCGGAACAATATTATGTGCATCTA
>JAKQLP010000024.1 GCA_029567095.1 bacterium | reverse complement strand
GTTGAACTTCCGGTATTAACCAAGGAGATGTGGTTAGTTAGTAAATTAAGGGCTTGGCATACTCTAAGGCATGAGGGGATCAGAGATAAAGATGTCTATGATTTAAGATTAATGCTGGCTGAACCTGGAATAGATTATGATGTTGTATTAAAACATTTAACTGATTCAGTCCATAGCAATAATGCTGAGGCAGCAGCAAGCCAACTATTACAAGATGCTCTAAGTAGCTATGGTCCTAAGAATTTGAATACAGAAATATAAACAATGCAATTATCACCTGGACAGATCACAAATATATTTGAAATTGGTGTCTCCACAAGCAACCTGCTTTTGCTGGAACAAGTGGAAGGATACCAGAATGATAATGGGCTGAATGCTGTAGATCCTAATGTGATCAGGACAAGAAGGCTTGATCTTCTAGAGAGAGTTAAAAGAGGAGAAGTAGCCAGATGGTTTCCTATGCAAAGCAGTTTTAGTGATGAAGCAGGCAATATCCTGGCTACTATGGAAAGACTTGGGTCTTTAAGTGATAGAACGGCTCCAATGATGAATATTTTAATTCCTGCCAGGGATGAATCCGACACTCTTCCTAATCTATTAGATTCAATTACTGTGCAGGAAACTAATAGTCCAGTAAGGGTATTCTTAGCAGATAATAATTCTACTGATGGAACTGCCCAGCTAGCAGAAGCTCGAGGTTGTAATGTAGTTAAAGCAAGTATAAAAGGGTGCTCTCCAGCCCGAAGAGCAGCTATGCAAGCTTTGGTAAATGCAAGTCTAGGAGAGAAATTTGAACAATTTGTGGTTCAGACAGATGCTGATTGTGAACTAGAAGGAACCAATGGCACCAATTATTTAGCCAGTGTGGGAGCCTTTTTTGAACAGCACCCTAATATTTTAGCAAGCTCAGGACCTATTCATTATCACCTTAATGATGGCAGAGTAATAGCAACTAAAGGTGATTTTACTGAGGAATTCGAGGTAGATATGTCTTTAGAGAACATGTTCGATCTTTTAGGAAGGGATCGTTATCACTTCCTACAAGGTCGAAAAAGGGCCCACTATCTACCTGGAGGCAATAGTGCTTACAGACTAGAGCCTTTGAAAACTGCTGCTATCAACTTTCCCGAGGAGCCTTGCTGGGAATCGATATTCATGTCCTTTATTCTGCAGTCCCATTTCTCTACAGATAGTGTTGCTGTTAATCCTGAACAGATAGTAGCAACCAAAGCCAGGGGGGAAATGACAACACAAGAAGCAGGTATGCGTTATCTCACCCCCTTTAAAGCACCTGATACCATACCTCCACTTACAACTTTACAAGATTTAATACAAAGAGCAGAACAAGCCTCTTACAGATTAAGACCTGATGAAAGAATAACAGGGTATGATCTAGCTTCTGATGTACTTAAGAGACTTGCACAGGAGCGAGGGATTCGCTATTCTCCAGCTTTAATAACCGCCACAGGCAGATTGATAACTGGTTTATACGCTAGGATAAGTATTAAAGACTGATCTTAATCAGCTTTCTTCTCTTTCTTTTTAGTACTTTTTTTCACTGCCTTTTTAGCTGTTTTCTTAGCTTTAACAGGCTTTTTCTCTTCTGCCACTTCATCTGCTAAGGCAGAAATATATTCCTCTTTAGTAACTTTTAATACCTTAGGAGCTCTAACCTTTTCAGGTTTAATATCAAGGGCCTTGATTATCTTATCAAGTTTAGAATTAATGGAGATGATCTGATCCTTTAACTCTCTTATTTCCTTACCATTATCTACGGCTTTATGATCACTGCCCTTACCACCTTTTTGTTCAAAACAAGTACTGCAATATACAGGTTTAGAGCTTGTAGGCTTAAAAGGGAGTGTGCATTTAGATCCACATTCATCACAAATAGCGGTATATTCTACTCTTTCATCATTACTATACCTTCTATCTTGAAAGGATGAATCTCTTCTACCTCTATTAGAGCTTTCTCTTCCCCCCTGTCTCTCAAAACAATCACTACAATATACCTTTTTATTCCCTGTAGGTTTAAAAGGAACACTGCAGTTCTTACCGCATTCATCACAAACTGTATTAAACATTTCACTTCTTTGTCTGGGACCATCAAAGCTTCTTCGCTCAGAGCTTCTACCACCAAATCTACTGCTTGTCCTTTTAAAATCTCTCATGATTATTAATATATATATTAAATATATAAAGGTATGATATACTAAATGAGGGGAAATAGCAAATAATAATACAGGATAACGAATCACAATTATATTAAACCATTTGCTTTAATTCAGATCGAAACTGCTATCTAACCTTCTCACTCAAACAAAATTCCTTCAGCTTGTTTTGATCTACATCCTTAATAATATCTCTAAATTTAAAGATTACCCTATTATCACCTTTTAAATCTTGATAAATCCTAATCTCGAAGCCCTCTGAATAATTAACACTACCTCCAATTTCCTTAGTAAAATTCTTAAGTTTAGGCTGGAAGTTTTGTAGGAAATAATAAAGGAAGGCCATTATTACAGGCTCATGCGTACCATTTACAAAATTAGTTCTAACTTCTGGGATAGTAATTGTTGCGAAGTCAATCTCAGTAGCCAATACCCTAGCCACCCTAATTGCCATATGCTTTGGTGGAGGGAATATATCAGGTTCAGGAGAGAAATCTCTTAAATTCAAAAACTCATTCATTCTTCTATCACAAGCTTCATTATCTTTAATATTATCCCAGCTTTTAAACAACAACCCTTTATTCGAAGAGTCATATAAATATTGGAGGTAATGAGATATATAGCTATTGTAATTCTTGAGATTTTTAATAAGATCTTCGCTCACTGCCACCTCTTTATTACCTAAGTAATTGGCGAAGCTTAATAAAGTATCCTTTACCCTATCCACCCCGCTATGAACGAGCACTATGTCTCCTTTCAGGTGCCTTGTTTGTTTCCCTTTATTAATTCCTTGCAAGAACCCATTTAGTGTTAACTTCCCAAGTTCATCCTTTTCGCCATGCCTGATTGTAGAAATGATTGCTGTAATATTTTCCTCAAGTAATTCCATACGTCTATTTACAGTCTGATTAAGAAAATAATATACCAAAGTGAGAATGAAATATAGGGAAATCTCAAAAACTAAAAGTTTATACTCTATTAGCTAGTAAATTAGCACTCTCATACTTCTTCACAGCGGCATTTAATAGAATATATCCTAAACCAGTCCATAATAATCCTAATACCCATATCCCCAATATCATATAGTAGCTGTTATTCTTTATTATTTCAACAGGTAATCCTCCAATAGCAATAGCAGGAATTATAAAAATAAAGAAGAATCTTAAAGCTCCACTATATGCTCCTGAAGGATAAAGACTAGGCCCTATCAATGTATCCTGTAATGTACCTGCCAGATAGGTAGCATCATTAATGAAAAAGCCTACTAAGCCAGTTATCAGTATAAAGTTATTGATTATCATTACAGCAGGAATTATTGGTAATAACCACATAATCATCTGCAATATATTAGCCTGGATCAGAATGAAATATATGACAGTCATTATCAAGCCATAAAAAACATCTCCTAATGCTGAAGTCCTGATATGCGATACAAATATTTTTAGATATAGATTACCTGGGGTTAATAACAGATTGTCAAAATAGCCACTATCGATCTGTTGTGGTAATTTAGTAGCTCCTCCAGCTGTAAAGAAGCTTAATCCGATCGTTAATCCGGCCATGGCCTGCAAACCTATCACATCCGCCACTTCCCAGCCATTAAAGCTTCCAAAGTTCAAAAAGAAAAAGATCCAAACAATAGGAAAAGCCAAATCATTTATGATCATACCTATTGTCAAGATCAGGAATGATTTGCGCATAGCCAGTTCAGAGCGTAAGTTAATACGCCAAATGAAGAATGCTTTATCAAGTTCTTTAAATAAATTACTCATTACCCGCCATTAACTGTTAATTGTTTATACGCTCTTCTGTAAACAATATTTATTACTATTAAAAGAATAATTATCCAAGCTATTTGGGCTAATAGTAAAAAAGGCAGCTTGCTTAAGAAATCCGAATAAAAGATATGACTTACAAACATGGAAGCTCCAAA
>JAKQLP010000017.1 GCA_029567095.1 bacterium | reverse complement strand
CTCCATCAGACAGGTGAGGATTTGATCGAATTTAGGTCAAATTTTATTGAGGCTGCATATAAGAGATTACAAACTCAAACTGGGGAGTTGAACGCCGATCCCGTTGATAAGGGAGTTCTTAGAAGAAAGTATGAACTTTTTAAAAGAATGAAAATTTATAGAGCTGGGGGAGATGAATTTTGTATAGTTATTCCGGGTGCCGAAGAAGAAGAGTGTAGAAATATTAAATATGATCTCTTAAGTTTTATGCATGAGAAAAACTCAAAAGCCACTCTTAAGGGAGTGCCCGATGTAATGGACAGGATTGAGGGGCCACCGGGTTCAGAAGAAAGATATGATATGCGTTTTTCAATAGGTTATGCTTCAAGTACTGATGAGATAGTAAGGCAAATTTATGGAGATAAGCTACATCCAAGGAATGTAAAAGAATTTGCAGATCAGTTAATGTATTGCATAAAGTATGTTAGGAAGATACCCAAAGTCCAGCCCTACCCCCAATCCGAGGATGGTACACTGACAGATACTGAAATTGCTAGGTTAGATAGCTCAGAAGTTTTAGATAATATTATTGAGGATTTAAGAGCCAGAAAGATTTTGTCACCTCAAGAAGAACAGACCATTGACTTACTAGTAGATAACTACATTGGAACATATTTCTTAGCGCACATGGATTCAATTCAGGCCTTAGCTAAAAGATGGCCGGACTCTCAAGTACGATTGACGATGGGATACGAATCCTTTAAGAGGAGAGTAAAGTATGCATTAAAATTAAGAAATATTGGAATGATAAGATCAGAGGGGTTGCAAAAAAATGAAGAGGAGTGGGATGCGAAAGAGAAAAACCAAGCGGCCCTACATCCATATTATGGATATTTCATTTTAAGATTTCTTTATGAACAGATGGGAAGAAGAGACAGCGAGCTCTATTCATTGTCCCAATCCTTACTTTACTCCCATGCCCGATGGGATGGTCAAGCGCCTGAAGGCATTCCTTACCCAAATCCAGATAAATTATCAGGAAGTCAGATACCACTTGAAGCCGGCTTCATGCAACTAGTTGATGCCTATATGGGTATGACCATGCCAAGATGGAATAAGGCGGCACTAACCCAGGAGCAGGCCATGGAGGAACTCCAGAAGATGAGTGGGAAACAATTTGAGCCTGAATATGTCCAAGCCTTCTTAGATTCATTAAAAATAAAGACGATAGATGCTTCGTAATATTGTAATTATTTTCATATTCTCAGTGCTCAACATCTATTGGGTAGGGCTGGATAATACCATCCCAGCAATAGGAGATGATGCCCGCTTTCTCCATGAGAGCGCTTTGATGACACAGGTAATTAGTAGTGGAGATGTAAATCAAATTTCGAATAAATGGCAAACCTTATTTATAGAAGGAACAACAAGTGTTCCTCGAACTCCCCTATTTACACTTACTGCAGTCCCGGCTTTCTTGAATTCTGGTTTTAATGAAGATTCTGCACTTATTAGCAATGTAGCAGTTACAGCTCTAACTTCTTTGCTTCTTGCTCTATTTGTAAAAGAACTATTTGGACATAAAAGCTACAATGAAACCTTAGCGACTTTTAGTGTCATTATCTTCAATCTTATGCCCGCCACATATGGCTTTTCGAGACTATATATGTCCGAGATGTTGCAGGCTTTCTTTGTGTTATTGATATCTTTATCCTATCTCAAGTTCAGGCATGATCTTAAGTACAAGCAATATTTCGTTCTGGGAATTCTATGGGGACTGGCTTTATTGTTAAGAGTTTTAACGCCAGTATATCTTCTCGTTCCAACGATCTTTTTCATAATCTGGCAATTAGATCTTAAAAAGGAAAAGGTTAAATATTTTATTAGTCTATTAATATTGCTAATTACTGCAGCAGCTCTGGCTGCTACCTGGTATCTACCCAATTTCTCAACCTACTTTAATTTCGTAGGAGATACCTCCATGGGAGAAATTGCTGGAGTCACCTCTCTTGGACCTGTTCTCTCCCCAATAACCTGGCTGAAATTTTGGAAGGTCATTTTAACGTGGCATTTCGGTTGGCCTATGTTAGCTTTTGCCTCTGTGGCCATAATTGTATTCATATTGAAACAGTCAAGATTAGGGATCTTTAAATCCTTTCTAAGAGACAAGATGGTTGATCTACTTAAAGAGAATTTCTCGATCGAGAATGAAAAGCAGGTGTATAATGCCAAGCTATTTCTAACATTGTCATTTATTCCAGCTTTGGTTATTACTACAGCAAGTCTTAATAAAACAGCTAGATATTTTTTCCCTGTTGAGCCTTTTATTGTAATTCTGTTTTCCTACTTCCTTTATAAAGTGTGGGACAGTAATTTGGTCATTGCCAAGCTCTATATTATTCTTGGTACGATTTTTATCTCCATCCCTTTTATCAGTTCTATAGTTCCTGGTTTTCCCAGCCTCCCCTATACAAACCTTATGTATTCCTCAGCACTCTATCAGGCTGAGGACAAGGATCAGGCCAAATATGATTTCGTTCTAGAGTCGATCTATAAGCTCCAAGGCTCCTACTATATCATCCCCGAGACCGTTGATTTTAATGATGCAGCCTTAATATGGAAAGGAATACAAAAAGGATTGAACATAAATAGCAGAGGAGAGTTCTCATTGTATAATACTTTTGAGCAGGGTTTGCAAAAGATCTCTCAAGCGGATATTGTAATACTTCAGAATAATGCTGTTCTTGCCGATCTGTATCAAGATAAATACCTGCAACTTCAAGCCGCAATAAAGCAGGATGGAAGTTTTAGCCAGATAGGCTCCCGAACTTTTGAGGACGGGATTATTATCGAAATATATTTAAGGAACAATACAAATGGAAACTAACATCACAGTTAAAAGAATGGAAGCAGAATCATTGGAATTATGGAATGATTTTGTTAACAATTCACGCTGGGGTGACGTTCTGCAATTCTGGCAATGGGGTGACACTAAAAAAGTAGAAGGCTGGAAACCGATCAGGATTGGAATATTTGAAGGTGCTGATTTAATTCTTGCTGCACAATGTCTTATCAAGAATGCCGGTGTTCTTGGGAAATATATATATATCCCTCATGGTCCTGTGTTTCATTCAGTAGCAGGATTAAAGAAATCAATTAAGCTTTTTAAGAATGAACTACTAAAAATCGCTTCCGAGGAAGAAGGATTTGCTATCGAAATTGAACCTAAGATAGGACAATTACCTGAAGAACTATTAGAATCCCCTATTGTGTCCGAAAATCTTCAGTATTTAATTGATCCTGCTATTTTAAAACTATTTGAGTCCAATGGCTTCAAGATCTCTGGTAGGAATATGCAACCAAAGTATAAGTTGTTCTATGATCTTGATCGATCTGATGAAGACCTGCTCTCCTTAATGAAAAAGAACACGAGATACAATGTGAAGCTGGCTCAGAAGAAGGGTGTTAAGATCAGGGAATATGATCTAAATGATCCCAAGATCGATAGAAAATTATTACAATTCTACGATCTTTTGCTCATGACCCAGGATAGGGCTAAAGGATACCCTGTCCGTTCTTTTGATTATTTTAAAAAATTCTTTAAAAATTTTTCCGGAACCAACAGCGTGTTTTTATTGGAAGCAACTTATGAAGATAAGACCATTGCCATGAATATTAGTCAGAGAACTAAATACTGGTCCTCGTCTTTTTATGCAGCTTCAAATAGACTATT
The DNA here is from genome assembly GCA_029567095.1 of bacterium. GTDB lineage: Bacteria > Patescibacteriota > Dojkabacteria > B142 > OLB20 > JAKQLP01. Next base: position 23,719 of record JAKQLP010000017.1, on the reverse strand, counting down.
TCCTGAAGTTAAAGCTCCTTATCTATTAAGATGGGAATCAATATTAAGAGCTAAGGCTATGGGTGCAAAATTGTATGATTTTTGGGGAATAATACCTAATTCATCACAACATCAGGGGTATTCAGATAATAAGCTGAGCTTTGGAGGTGTTAGAATGGACACTTACGGAATTTTAACCCTTCCCTTGTCCTTCTCTCGCTATTTCATATGGGACAAACTTTTGCCTTTGCGCTCAAAATTAGGTAAATTGATTCCACATAGATCCTAATTATTAATGCAATCAAAAAAAGATTTCAAGCTTAAAATAGCCTTGGCGATCCTGGGTTTTGGCGCCATGGTCCTTGTATCTTTTTATGCTTACATTCAATTATCCCTAGCCAGCATAGATCCCAAATATATTTCAAAGATCCCCCAATATGCAGCATCGGAATTACCTCCAACAGCCCTGCTTTACGAAGTTGATTTGGGACAAAGGGTACCTGGTACAGAAGAAAAGATCGATTTTAGATCCTTTTTGAACGAGCCGACTGATTCAATATTTTTACTTCGTTATTACGTTGAAGGGGGCCAGATAGTAGGTTTTGATTCCTCTAAAACAGTGCTCCCTGCTTGTGCGAATGGAGTCGTATTTGAGCAACATAGGGTTTGTGCTGATATTGCCAAATTTGAAATAATTCAGCCTCAAGAGATTCTGGGAAGTGCCACAATCCAATGGGAAGTTGGTAAAACCGGAAAGATATGGGTAGAAAAAGGAGCCGGTTATTACAACGGTGTGGATCTAATTGAAATCACAGAGGAGCCCCAGGACATTGTTACCCTTCCAGAAACAGGGGAAGATCAGGTGATAACCGGAGATGTAAGACCGGAACAATATTATTGGGTAACTGACGAATGGAGAATTGTATTCTCTTTGGGAGCCTTACTTTTAATGGTAGGTATTGTATATATCACTGAGAAATTAGTTCACACCAAAGGAGCAACCAAGATTTTCAAAGCCATATTGCTCATTAGCTTTTTCATGCTTATCTACTCTCTTGCTGTATATATTGAACGCAACTATTTCGCACCCGTAGATAGCGAGGCTGCAGTAACCAGAGTTGATAAGAACCAGCTAGTGCAGCCCGTTTTGAGACCAGTGATTACTATGGCCTATGGTAATTGTTCTATTTGTATGAGCTATTGTTATGGACCAGCTGGACTTTGTCATACAGGAATAGATCTAGGCAGTGCTCAAGATATTTATGCAGCAGGCCCTGGCGTAGTTAGACAAGCAGGGTATGTGAGTGGTTGGAGTCCTTTAGGGATATTGGTGACCATTGAGCACACTAGCAATGCCGGACAAAAGTACTATACAAGGTATGCCCATCTAGCTAGAGCTTCAGTTTCAGTAGGACAATCGGTTGATGCGAATACGAAGATCGGATATATGGGGGCTACCGGCAACGCTTTTGGGGTTCATCTACACTTTGAGCTCAGAAAAGACATGAATACCTGGAGCGCCTCGATCTTTGAGGATCCCACTGCTATAGTGCATAGAAAGAGAGGAGATGTTCCTGTAGAAAAACTGCAATGTGGCCAAACCGGATGCGCAGACGATGGAAGAAGTGGTAAGGCTGCCGATGCTGTTTGTGAGGGATGGACCGATAGTACTAATACAGAATTTGAATGTAAGGAACTGAGCAATCGCTGTGAAAGGATCAGGTGTCCTAATGGAGCTGCTGTTATTTCGCCTTGTGATTGTCAGTCGCAAACGACCAATACCCCAACACCGAGCCCTACTGTCTCTCCAAAGGTTACAGTTACTACTACTACTACTCCCAAAGTTACACAAACACCTTCAGTGACCCCAACTGGAAAGCCCGAGGGCATAGATTGTGGGCCTCTTGATATTAACAGCGATAAGATCATAAATTACATCGATCTCTTAAACTTTTCCGAAAAATACAACCAGAAGTGTAGTGATTATTGGGATAATGGGGGTTGTGGAGCCTTAGATTCTAACCATGATTATCAGGTTAATTACAAGGACTTGTACAATATGAGCGTTAAATACTATCCTAAAGTAATGGATTGTTCCTTGTAATATTTGCTTTAACAAATTAAAAAATATATATTTTATTAAGACGGTTATCTTTAATGCCTAAGATATTCTTAATAATCGTTAGTGTTTTCCTGTTTCTGGGAGTGTTTCCGGTTGAAGCAGTATTACTGGATCCAGCTACAGGGAATAAATCAGCTAATGCAGAAGAGAATATCAGAATAATAGCATCTCCGTTCACCTCCACAGATGTGGTGGCTAGATTGAACTTAAGATTTGATAATGCAACAGTACTGGATTTCAATTCATCGTTCAATCAATTCGGGACTTGTTATCCATCTGGAGCAACAGATAACGCAACCAATGTTTGTGTTGATCTAACAAAACTAGGTGGAAGCTATATTCAAAATGGAGAGGAATTAGGTGTGGTAAGAGTAAGATGGGGCAGCTCAGGGACAGCAACAATAACAAGACTGGAAGGAACCGGGTATTACAACAATGTTGTATTGAATGAACAGTTAGGAGTAGCGGGGTCATATGTTATTGGAGAGATACCCCCTACTGCTTTAGAATTTGACGATACTACAATTATTTCAATACTAGGACTTGCCTTAATATTTATAGGAGCCGGTCTTAGGATCTATATTAATGATTCAAAATATGAAAAAATTTAAAGCCATCAGAGCCAAGGCAAAGAATAGAGGACTTCATTTCTTCTTTTATATAGCCTCAATGGTATCACTGGTGGCTATAGGTATTAGCGGCTTTATCAAAGTAACAATGGATCTTTATCAACAGGATCTAGCTTTGGCTAATAAATTAAATACTACAGAAACAATATCAAGGCTGCCATTAACAGGATCTCCAGACAACCAATTCCTTTTAATGGTAACGATACTTTCTTTTGCGATTGTTGCCACACTGTTTCTAATGCTCAAATTGAATAGGTTGAACCTGCAAAAACCTTCTAAAAAGAACAAGACAGTAAAAAAAAAAGTAAATTTTAAGTTCGATATTCCCTTACTGCTATTAGGCTCCCTGTTGATCGTTCTAATTACAACGACACTATCTCTATTAACAAGTTATTACAGAGACCTCTATTCTTTGGATGTTTACAGTCAGAATCTACTAGCTGCTCAACCCATAAGTCTGGAGGATAGTGAAAGGTTCCCAGGCGCAACAGAGGAAGTTCTGATCAAAGCAGCGCCATTAACTGAGCAAGATATTGTAGCTGTTGTTAGATTGAACTTTGATAATGCAGAGGTGCTAAATGTAGAACCTATACAGGCCCTTACTTTTGGCGCTTGTGAGGACGGAGCCCTTTATACACAAAATAGTATTTGTGCCGATATTGCTACCTCAGCATATTTTGAACAAGGGGATCCGTTATTAAAAGCTACAATCAAATGGGGAAATGAAGGTCAAAGCCTGATAACTGCTGCTGCTGAGAATGGATATTTTGACGGCTTCAATCTCAATAACGATATGTTGAATATGGCGGTGGATATTAATGGACAATTGCCTATCACGGGAGATGATGAAAAGCAGCAATTGAACAATGATCAATCTTTGGCCGTATTTTTAGTGATCGCAGGTGGATTCCTTGTAGTTTTAGTTATTCTGATACTTGTTGCCAGAACTCATCCCCTTTTTAATAGAGTTCCTGTTTACTATTCCATCTTTACCATACTTGTTCTGGCGGTAGTCACCCTATATATTGGCCAGGGCTTGAAAGATAAAGAGCTTGAAACCACTGTGGCCGCACCTATTGAAGTATCTGTGGATGATTGGTTTGTCTGTCGGAATGAGTATCAGAAGGCTTGCGATTGGATTAGTAATGCCACACAGTATTGTAGCACAGAGCTGGAAGATATAGCGGATGAAAAAGGGATAGATTTTGAAATGCCCGCTATGGCGGTTAAATGTGATGGAGACGTTGCTAAATGTAAATTCTGTGCTCCTTGCGGTTCAAATCCATTGCATCTTTGGGTGCTTTGCCCTGGCTCTCCTCTTGATAGCTTGTGTTATGGCGATCCAGCCGGAAAAATTGAATGTTATGAAGGCTATGCAGCAACTTGTGATGGCAGTGGAAAAGCAAGCAGTGTAGTTGATTGTCAGCCAAGTATATGTACAACTGGATATGGATGCGGTGTAGCTCCGGTTACCCCTTCTGTTTCCTCAGACCCAACACCTACTCCAGATACAGGCTCGGTATTAGGAACCTTAAAATCAACTTTACCTACGAGCGTAGTAGATCAACAACCATTCAAAATTAATTTCACGCTGAAAATAAATCACGAATGGATAAGAGATCAAATCGTAGATATTTGTGGAATGGATTTGGATTATGAGAATAGATGCACTAATTTTAGGAATTGGATCCTGGTTGAAACCAAGAATGGAACAATAGAAGCCTCGGAATATTACAATGGAAGCAGTTGGCAAGCACAGTCTTCTGCATATATCTTCCCAGCTACATATGGAACAAACAAGATGATCCTTTATCCTGCATTTAGTTACAATAAGGAAATGGCCTATACTATTAAGCCGAATAAGACAACAAGCGGGAATCTGGAAGTTACTATCAAATTGCTTGTAGGAGATATGAATGATATTATGTCCTTAGAGGCAGCTTACAACAGCAGTGCGGAGAGGGCAAATATTCTTGCTCCAATTTTCATTCCCTTTGTAGGAGAGACAATAGCACCTTCACCCAGCTTTACAAATACTCCAAATCCATCATCTGGGGCTACGGCTACACCTAGACCGACTACATCGTCGGGAGCGACAGCCACACCCAGGCCTACAACATCATCGGGAGCGACAGCTACGCCCAGACCAACAACAACAACCTCACCTAATCCAACCGTGAGCCCTACTTTGGGCACATATCAATGTGGTGAGAAAGGCTGTACTAATGATAATCAGTGTGAAACAGGCTTGCCTGACTATGAATGCGATGAGAGTACAACAGACTACCCCAATAACAATATTTGTGTGAGAGTTTGTCCTGCCGGCACAACCAAGACTGGACCATGTAATTGCAGTTCCGATACAGAAGTAGTGCAATGTGGGCCCATAGATGTTAATGGAGATAATATTCTCAACTATATCGATCTTGCTCCATTTAGTAGGATATACAATAAAAGCTGTGGAGATTCACCATTCACTGGTGGGGGTTGCGGTGGGAAAGATACAAATGGAGATGCAAAGGTCAACTATATCGATCTGGGATTCTTTAGTTCGCATTATTATCCTAAAGCTCAGTCATGTCTACCATAGTTAAAGATAAAAATTTTAATGATATTCTTAGGGGCTTTTTAGCAACTGGGATAATTTTTCTATTGATCCTGATCGGACTTTTGCTTAAACAGGGGTTTAGTGCAACTGACGTATTACCAGTGATCGTTAATCCCACTCCTGTTCCAGGAAGTAATGAACCAGAATCTACTCCTACCCCTCAACCGGTTAAAGAAGAAGAGATTTTCATAGGACAAAGGATACCTGGAACTGTTGAAGAGCTGACTCTCAAAGCCGATCCACAAACCTCCCTGGATTCGGTATGGCTCATTAGGATGCGCTTTGAGAACGCTTCAATTATCAGTGTTTATTCACTTAAGGGGATGTTGCTTCCTGCCTGTGAAAATCAAAAAACATTTACCGATGATCTGATCTGTGCTGACTTAGCCTGGAACTCCCCTTTCCTGGCAGGGGAAGAAACAGTAAAAATTAAGGTACAGTGGGGAGTGGATGGCCGAATCTACCGGCTTGATACTGATGCGTATTACAATGGAGAGGATTTGAGTATCAATAATTTTAAGTATTATCCTCAAGTAGCAGGAGCGACCACAGATACTCAAATTAGTTTTACCCCATCAGCCTTGATCTTATTAAGTATTGGATGTGTATTGATATTTTCTGCCGGGGTAGGAATATTCATTGTACAAAAAGAAGCTAGGAATAAAGAGGTGGCCAGTAGGATATCGAGAACTATTGTTCTATCAGGGATGGCCCTTTTAGCTGTCGGAAGTGTTGTAGCTGCTGCATTATTCACCTCAGAAGATCAAAATGATCAGGGGGCTGTTCTTTCTCCAGAGACTGAGTATGTATATATTTACATCTCTCCTACAGCCCTGCCTACCCAAGGATTGACTTTAACACCCACGAGCACTATCACCAATACCCCAACACCAACTCAGTATCCAAATTTTTTAATTGTTTATGTTAGTTCGTCACCTGTACCTGTAGTGGCAACGGCCACACCAACTCCCTCACCTACAATTACTCCCACACTTCCCTTTACCGACAATATTTACATTACTTGTGGCTTAATAGATGTTAATTCAGATTCCAAATTGGATCATATCGATCAGCCTCAATTTATGAGTGCATATAATAAGATCTGCATTGATACTCCACCAGCAGTTGGTTGTGGCGGTAAGGATGTTAACGCAGACTCCACGATCAACTACATAGACCTCTACTATTTTCTTGATAATTATTACCCCAAGACTTTAGACTGCACCATTTATTAAGCCCAGGCATTGGGATATAATGGGGAAAATGAAAATATATGATGAAAAGACCAATTCTCATTGCAGCGTCGCCTAATACTCAGTCTGATGATATCGCCTTAGCATTTAAGGGTGTATTACAACCCTGGAAATGGTATGAACCAGCATATACTAATGAATTGGAGAGCAGATTGTCTTTGGATTACAATTCTGAAGCTATCACATTCGATTCAGCCCGCTCTGCTTTTTATTCATACTTAAAGTCTTTAGAACTTGAAGAAGGCAGTGAAGTAATATTACCAGCCTTCTCCTGTATGGTTGTTGCCAATGCGGTTTTGTGGGCAGGGTTGAGACCCATCTTTGTAGATTGTAATAAAGTCGATTTCAATTATGATCTTGAAGACTTAGAAAAAAAGATCTCCGAAAGAACCAAGGTAATTGTATTGCAGCATAGTTTTGGATTCCCCGAGAACGTAGCTAAGATCAGGTCAATAGTTGGAGAGAATGTTAAGATCGTTGAAGATTTGGCGCATAGTCTGGGAGGAACTTCACAGGAAGGGAAATTAGGGACCCTAGCTGATGCTGCGATCATCACATTTGGCATTGAAAAGGTGATCTCTGGTGTAAGGGGAGGTATGTTACTTGTCAGAAATGAAGAAATGGCAACGAAGATAAGGGAGATGAGAGCTAAGTTGCCAAGATTTCCTTTCTTAAAAACCTTTGCCTCGCTTCTTAATCCCCTATTGTGGGAATTGATTATACCAACATACAATTTGGGTTTTGGCAAATTTACTTTGGGCAGAATGCTGACTGCACTTTTTCATGCCCTGGGCTTACTTGGGAATATGATCGAAACCTGTGAGTATAAAGCGTGCAAGCCTAATTGGCTACCAAGTCCCATTTCTCCTGTTTTAGCAAAACTGGCCTTAAATCAATATGAGAAATTGGAAACATTTAATAAACATAGATGTGAGATCGCCTCTATATATAAAGATGAGCTGGGTATCAAAGATATGAAGGATAATAACGTGTTTTTAAGATTCCCGGTCCTGGTACATGATAGATGCGAGGTCACCGCTATTACTAAAGCTGAAGGTATAGTTCTGGGAGATTGGTATAAATCGATACTTTATGCACCAAAATCCTCTTTAGAGGGGCTTAAATATATTGAAGGATCCTGTCCCAATGCTGAAGAGCTAGCCAATAAAATTGTAAATCTGCCAACCCACATCAGATTAGACCCAGAACATGCAAGAAGTATAGCTAAACTTGTTAAACCATATATCCTATGATTCAGCTGATCAATGATAAAGAAGAGTATCTAAAACAGTGGGAGCAGGATTCGTTACACATTCTGCAACATTACAATTGGGGTGAATTGAAAGCCTCTGAATCCTGGGAGATCATCAGAGCTAGAGATGATAAAGGATCAGTAATTCAGATCCAAAGCCGAAAGTTGCCTTTATTCCCCTACAGATTTGGCTATGTTGCTAAGATGAGCCCCCAGCAGATGGGAACAGATATTAAAGAATGGGAAGGGTTTTTAAAGGAGCAGAATTTAGCATTTGTTATCTTTGAATTTGGCACCAGTGATAGAGGTAAGGTTGCCGACTCATTAAAGGATAGTAATATTCATATACAACCTCAGCAAAGCAATATGGTCGATCTTAATAAAAGCGAAGACGATTTGTTTATGAGCATGGATGGAAAGTATCGTAGGAATATCAAAAAAGCTATGAGAGAAGGTGTATCCATTTCGTTCTTTTCCGAAGGGGAGAAGCCATTGGACGACTTCTACTCTATCATGAGCCAGATCTTTTCTAATACAAAGTTATTGGAAAGGAATAGAGAATATTATGAGAAATTATGGCAAGTGATGAAAGGCAGGGTATATATAGCTACAGCCAATTATCTGCAAGATTGTATAGGAGCTTATCTTCTACTAACTGATAATATTGGCTGTTATGAGCTGTATGGAGGAGTCTCTAAACAGGGAAGGGATCTGGAAGCGGGCTATGCTCTAAAATGGGAAGCAATCAAATATGCAAAATCTCTAGGGCTTCAAAAGTATGATCATTGGGGAGTTGCCCCGATCTTAAATAATGGAGAGTATGACAGCAAACACGAGCTATATAGGATTTCACAATTTAAAAGAGGATTTGGAGGAGAAGACATTGTATTTCCAGGAGCTAAGGTAATGGTAATAAACAATGCTGCCTATCAATCATTTTTAATGGCAAAGACCCTGTCTGGGTGGAAGACCCGCTTAAGTAAGATGTTCTAGATCTTTTCTAATTGTACATATTCCAAGGCCAGTTCTTTTCTGCCGCCACTGAAATCGATCAATATTGTGTCATCGTTTAGATCCACAATAATGCCAGTACCAAAAGCTGGGTGTCTGACCATATCCCCTTTCTTCAAACTGAGATTGGTCGTTTTGATCTGCGATGAATGATCATCACTACTACTTTTCTCCCATCCAGACCAGGGATCCCTACTTGACGGGGTTTCAATTTCTAATAGATGTTCAGGTATATCGGTGACAAATCTAGACACAGGATTAGAATTTACTGTACCAAAATATGCTCTGGAATCGGTATGGGTTAAGAATAGCTTCTGCTTGGCTCTAGTGTAGGCTACATAGGCTAAACGTCTTTCCTCTTCCATCTCCGAAGGATCAAGATATGATCTGCTGTGAGGGAAAAGGCCCTCCTCCATGCCGGCTATGAAGACATGATCAAACTCCAGACCTTTGGCAGCGTGAATGGTCATCAGGCTTACTCGTTCTTTGATATCATCTTCATCATCATCGTCCTGTTCCACTAAGGCCACCTCATTTAAAAATGTTTCCAGTGCCTGATTGTAGGCCATATCATCATATTTAGAAGCCACGGTCAACAGTTCTTTCAAGTTCTCTATCCTATTCTCATTTTCAGTGGTCCCGTCATTAAGCATATCCAGATATCCGCTTAATTTTACGGTCTCCTTGATCAATGTAGTTAAGGGTGCACTTTGAGAGATATTATCAAGCTCCTGCATTAATCTTCTGAAAGAGGCAATGCCTTTATCCAGTGATTTGGCATCCGGATCATTCATTTTTATGAGCATATCCAGAATACTAGTTCTCTTCTCTTCTGCTTCCAATTGCAGATCGGCAACTTTTTTGGGGCCAATACCGCGTTTGGGCATATTAATGATCCTTTGGAGGGAGATATAGTCTTGATGGTTGTAGATGAGCCTTAAATAGGCCAGGACATCTTTAACTTCTCTACGAGAATAGAATCTGACCCCGCCTACCACCCTGTATGATATCGCCAGTTTTAAAAGTCCTTCTTCAATATTTCTTGATTGAGCATTAGTTCTATACAGACAAACGATTTCACTGGCAGGGATGCCTTTTTCTAGAAGTTCTGCAATTTTAGTACCTATCCAAAAAGCTTCATCCTTTTCATCTTGAGCATCATAAATTATGATTCTGTCGCCATCACTATTATCAGTCCACATTTTCTTAGGCTTCTGGTTACGATTTAGCGCAATTATTTCATTACTGGCCTCCAAAATCTTTTTAGTAGATCTGTAATTTTGTTCAAGCTTAATTACTTTAGCCTCAGGATAATCTCTTTCAAAATTTAAAATGTTTTGAATATTTGCTCCTCTAAAGCTATAGATCGATTGGGCATCATCTCCTACCACACAAATATTTCTATGCTTGGAAGCTATCAGATTGGCTATTTTGTATTGAGCATGATTAGTATCCTGATACTCATCAATTAGGACGAATTGAAATAGATCCTGGTATTTTTCAAGGATCTTGGGATATTCATCAAGCATCCTCACGCATTTCATTAACAGATCATCAAAATCAAGTGCAGAATTCTCAGCAAGGATCTTTTGATAAATTGGATAAACTTTAGAAACGATCTCTCCAACATAGCCATTAGCCAATTTGGCATAGTCATCAGGGCCTAATAATTCATTTTTGGCACTGCTGATATGACCCAGTATACTTTTAGGTGCAAACTTTTTATCCGATATATCCAGTTTCTTTAAAGCTAGTTTCACTGCGTCTAACTGGTCATTGGTGTCATAAATAATAAAATTGGGATTAAGTCCAATTTCAAGAGCCTCAGCTTTTAACATTCGTAGACATATAGAGTGGAAAGTACCGATCCAGGGCAGATAGACCATATTCAGGTATCTATTGGCAATCGGTCTGGAATCCCCATCTAGAAGTAATCTTATCCTGCCTTTCATTTCCTCTGCAGCTTTATTGGTGAATGTAACTGCCAGGATCCTGTCTTTTGGGGCATAACCATTTTTGATCAAAGAGGCAACTTTTTGGGTCAATACTTTTGTTTTACCACTGCCTGCACCGGCTAAAATAAGGATGGGACCAGTTATTGTGTCTACGGCCTCCTGTTGTTGTGGATTAAGATCATTCATAGGAATATATATTAGCAAAAAAGGGATTAATTTTTCTCTAAAAAAGTATAAAATGGAGTAATGAAGAAATTAAGACTACTATTATTCTCCATTTTTTTTGCTTTAGGCTTTCTAATGCCTGCAACAGCTTTTGCCAAAGATGTTGAGTTAAAGATAGAGAAAGAATACTACATCGACACATCAGAATATATAAGAGTAATTGAGAAGCATACGATAAGCAATAACAGCTTGAACAATCTGATCGATAGGAATAATACAGATAAATTTCAGATCACCCATTTAAAATCCAAAGCTAGTTCCATTAACCAGTCAGTGGAAACTGCCAGAATGACAGTAGATGGCAGGGAAGTGGAATACACGGTTGAATATTCAGGTGAATCAGCTGTATTAAGTGTAAAATTCCCCAGGAATATTGGCAGAGGAGATTCTATGACCTTTGTTTTGGAATACAATAATTTTGGGTTGATCGAACAGACTGGGGCCTTAATTGATATCTATGCCAGTGGCTTGGCTAAAAGCGCCCTGGAAGAGAATGAGGTCCAAGATCTTCTGTTCTCAACATCGATCAGAATTAAAAAAGATAAATTTGCAGATCTTAATTTCGTTTTACCCGAAGCCACAGCCAGTGATGAAGACGGCGAATATATGATCTATAACTTTGATAAGCAAGCCCTAGTAGGAAGAAGTGTCTGGATCCAGCTTGGGAAAGTTCAGTACTACAAATTCAGGATCACACAGGAAGTTAATGCCAATCAGGAATTGAATTTGCCTTTCAATAATGAATACAGATTGATATTACCTAGGATCATAGACAATGCCGAGATCTATCAGAAGGTCTATTACGAGAATATTCTACCCTTACCAAGAGGAGTAGAAAAAGATGCCGATGGAAATATCTTTGCCTATTTTGAATTACCAGGTAATCAATCAGGCGAGATCGTAGTAGAAGGATATGTTGAAGTAGGCCTCACTGATACTAAAGTAACTAAAGACAATAGTGGGGTTTTATCTGATTATGACCAATCTATTATTGAAAAATGGCTTCAGCCTGCTAAATACTGGGAGGTTGATGCTTCTGAAATTACATCTAAGGCCGAAGAGCTGAAAAGTGATTCTACAAATGTATTTGAACTGATCAATGATACCTATAACTTCGTAGTAGACAGGATAGATTATTCCCAAGTTAAGAAATTCGGAATTAATGAAAGGCTGGGTGCCCTTGCTACACTAAACAATGGGGCAGGTGTATGTATGGAGTATTCCGATCTGTTCTTAACTCTGATGAGAGCACAGGGGATCCCGGCTCAGGCAGTATTTGGTTTTGGCTATGATCCTTTAATTGACGCTGATAAACAAGAGCCACATCAATGGGTTCAGGTCTATATCCCTTCCCTATCCAAATGGCTCGATATTGACGTTACTTGGGGCGAGAATGGAGAAGCTGCTGTGGGAGGATATCTTAATCATTTCTATACTCATATAGCAGGGGATAATCCTGAACAGCATTCTGAAGTGGTATTAACAGGCTTTGCAATCAAAGATAATGATCTTGATCTGCCGGGATATGATATTAGCGCAGTTGATTCCCTCCCCCAGGATGTCACATTTATGGATCAGTCTGAGCTTCTCGAGAAATATCCTTTTACACCCAGATCGGAAGTAATTAATTTCCTGGCTAAAGTTCCTCAAACCATCTTTAATTTCCTAAATGGTTTTTCAGATCAGGAAAAGACTTCTATAGTAATATTTACCATTGGATTCTCATTAGTACTATTCCCTATCCTCTATTTCTTCAGAGACAGAATAGATTTTTCAGGAAAGAAAAAGCAACAGGAAGTTATTACATCTCCTTCACAACTTTGATGCCAAGGAGGTAGAGACCTGTTTCCATTATCTGGCTTACACAATCGCTCATCATTATTCGCATTGACCTTACAGGCTCTTCAGCTTTTAAGATCAAATGCTTTTTATACATCTGATTGAATAGTTGTGCCAATTCAAACAGATAGGAGGTAAGCAGATTAGGAGATAAATGCTTAGCAGATTCAATCAAGGTCGCCTTAAAGTGATGCAATTTATGCATTATCTTTAATTCCTCATCACTAAGAGCAATTTTCATAGCCTCATTGAATTTTAAGGGCCTATAGCCTTGAGAATCCCTTACTATCTTATGGGACCTGGCATAGGTATATTGTAGATAAGGGCCGGAATTGCCTTCAAAGTTAACGCTTTTTTCCAGATCAAAGGCTAAATAGCTTCCGGGATTGATATTTAGGAATGAATACTTAACAGCACCTACCCCTATTACTTCAGCAGTGTCTTTGATCTTTTCTTCACTGAAATTCTCCCTTTGCTTTAATATCTCAGTGATCATGGAATTTGCTTCATTTAATATATCCTCCCCTAGTACAACATTGCCTGTCCTAGAAGACATCTTTCCCGACTTTAACCCTACGAACTCATAGGCATTATGATACTGTCTCCCTTTGTATTTCTCTGGATCGAGCAAAGATTCTACTTTAAATGTGACCTTGAAAAAGCTGATCTGTTCAACAGCGACATTATGTATACATAGATCAATATCCCCATATTCGTTAAATTGCATTTGAGCAAGTCCCAACTCCTTTCCTTCATAAGTGGGAAGGCCTCTGCTATTCAAAAACACTCTGGTATCAAGGCCATAAGGCTCTCCATTAAAAACAATAGCGCCCTGACTTTTCTCAAGGATCCCTTTTTCCAAAGCTTGCTCGATCAATGAGCTGCTTTTAGTTAATGTTTCAGATTCAAAGAATTCTCTTTCAAATTTGCTATACACCCTTTCATAGATCTCATGGAATTTATCTAAGCTCCACTTCTTACCAAGCTCCCATAATCTATTAATATGTTCATCCTCTTTTGTATAGATCAACTTATTGATCTGTTTGATATATTCAGCTTTCTCCTCATCATTAAAAGCAGCGGCCCCATCTGCGTAGCATTTGGCAAGTAAACCCACCCGGGCTGTTGTTGTTTCAGGATAATCTTTAGGATCAACACTTCTGAAACTATAAAGGCATTTAGCAATATGCATTCCTACATCCCCTTGATAATTCACTCTGATCAATTCGCCTCCCATATGTTCTAATAGTCTAATAAGGCTTTCGCCCAGGATTATGTTCCTTAAATGACCAATATGAAAAGCCTTGAAAGGATTGGGGTGTGCATATTCAAACATTAACCTCTTGCCATTTAATATCTCTTGTCTGCCATAATCATTGCGAAGCATTAGGATCTCCAACAATTCTTTTATCAAAACATCGGGCTTTAAAGTGAAATTTATAAATCCAGGACCTGCTACTTCGATCTTAGAGATGATCTTTTGAAGTGATGGGTCCAGACTCAATTTAATGGAGATCTCCTTGGCCAGATCTCTGGGGTTCATGCCTCTGTTACCAGCCAGTATCATGGCGATGTTTGTAGAATAATCTCCATGTCCTTCCTGTTGGGGAATAGACAGTTCCACATCCATATCGCCTTTGTTCAAGGCTTCGGCAACGGCTCTTTTAATGATTTGTGCTGTATCTTTTGCTTCGTCCCAAAGGCCTGGATCTACCAGGTTGATATTAGGATCGTTATAGAAATCGGTGTTTTTTGTTTCCAATATAGTAATTACCAAGCTATGGGTAATTATAATCCAAAAGCAGGGATTTGAGAATTATTGTGTCTTTTTTGTCCTTTTACTTGGGAACTCTTCCACGCTTAGTGCTTTAAAAGCTTCATTATGCTTTCTAATTGTCTGGTCTTTATTCCTCATATCCTTTTGAGCTCTTGCTTTGTCATAGATATGTAAATTCTGCAGGGTATATATTGTGCGATTGATATTTCGACTCATATATTGTGGAAGATAATATATAAATAGAAACGAGGGCAAATCAGTAATATGACAGATATGATAAAATCAGGTAAGTATCCACAAATTTCATGGACGATCGCGAACAGATTGAAAGCATAAAAGAGGCTCTGGACATTGTATCTGTTGTCCAAACTTATGTGCCTGATTTAAAGCGCAGTGGCCGTAACTACTTTGGAAGATGTCCCTTTCATAAGGAAAAGACGCCTTCTTTTTCAGTAAATCCGGAATTAAAACTATTTAAATGTTTCGGCTGCTCTGAAGGCGGGGATGTGATCAAGTTCCTGCAAAAGATAGAAGGACTGGATTTCCCTAAGGCTTTACAACTTGCTGCTGATAAGGCCGGTATTGTTCTTAAAAAGAATTTTACCCCACAAGATGATCAAAAGGCTCAATTAAAAAAGAGAGTACTGGAAGCTAATCTACTTACCGCCCGCTTCTATAACTTCCTATTAATGAAACACAAGCTAGGAGAGCCTGGTCGTATCTATGCAAAAAGGCGAAAATTGCAAGATAAAGAGCTCGACAAGTTCTTAATAGGCTATGCTCCATCCGGATTTGAAAATCTTAAAGGATTTCTTGTTAAGAAGGGATTCAAGTTGCAGGAGCTAGTTGAATGGGGGTTGTTAGTGTATAAGAACGGCAGGATCTATGATAAATTCAGGAACAGATTGATGTTCACGATATTCGACCACCAGGGTGATGTTGTAGGATTTTCAGGAAGATTGATCGATCCTGAAGGATTAGGTCCTAAATATTTGAATTCCCCAGAAACCCCTGTTTATCATAAAAGTAGGGTGCTTTACGGGCTTTATCAAGGTAAGGATTCCATCAGGAAGGAAGGGAAGGCTATTCTAGTTGAGGGTAATGTTGATATATTGTCCTCCCATGGAGCAGGGATCGAGAATATTGTTGCACCACTTGGTACAGCACTGACCAAAGAACAGGTTAGTCTGCTTAAAAGATATTGCGACAGCATTTTGTTCTCTCTTGATACTGATAGTGCTGGCCAAAAAGCCTTGGAAAAGGATCTGGTACTACTTGAGGAAATGAACATGAAGGGATATATATTAGAATTAGGAGAATACAAGGACGCTGATGAATTGATAGTTAAGGGCGGAGATTGGAAGAAAACAGTTGAGAATCCTCAAGAAATTGTCCCCTACTTTATAACATCTCTTGCTAAAAACTATGATCTGACCAAATCATTCTCCAGGGCAGAGTACGTGCGCAGGATCCTCCAGTACGTAGCCAGAACATCGGACAAGCTGTTGCAGGTTGATTATCTGCAAAGACTTCAGGAGGCTGCCGGTATTGATATGAACATTTTAAAGAACGAATTAAGTTCAATTCTTAAATCAAATGCAGGTAAGGGAGTAGATATTGAAATAGTTACACCTAATAAACCACAGGAAAAACATCTTTTAAGTAAGTATCTATTAGCTTTAATATCAGAACATAAAAGATTTCGCTCTAAGATAAAAGAAGAGGTAACAGATGAGTATTGGGTGTCTGAGGAGTATAAAAAGGTGTACAAGGCGATTTGGGAGCCAAATTTGACCAAGAATTTCGATCTTGATCTGCAGGAACTTTATGAAGATATCTCTATGATGCCTGTCTCTGTTTTTGAAGAAGAAGAAAAGTTTTTAAGAGATCTGCACCAAGTACTGCAAAGAATCAAAAAAGAAAAAATTATTGAAGAACTTGAGAAATTACGATATTCAAAGCAAGAGGGCAGTCTGCAAAGACTAAAGGAGCTTTCAAAAGAGCTATCAAAATTAAACCTTGTTCAATAATCCCAAGACAAGGGGATGACAAAGCCTCGAGTTTGTCTATATAATGGGATATATTAACGATTTTTTCTCATGGCCCGTCCCCGAAAAAAGCAAAGACTGACCTACGATAGCAATGAGATGAAGACCATTTTGGGCCTTTTGTTCCTCTTTAGTGGTGTGCTTGCTTTGTTAAGTCTTTTCCTGGAAGGGGCAATTTTTAGTATCTATCAGGATATTTTTTCCAATGACCTAGCCACTTTAATATTCTCCCTTTTCCAATTCGATCTGGCTTTAGCACAGTTCAAAAGCAAATGGCCTTTTTCCCAAAAGAAAAGTCTATGGGGACAGCTGCTCTTTTTAGTAGCCTACAGCGCATTTTTAAACTCAATTTGGGGTACTAATTACAAATTAGTGCCAGGTTCTCCTGTCCAATATGGAGGCCTGGTAGGTTATCATGTATTTACATTCCTGTCCGAGAATCTATTTCTTAACTTTACCCCCATATTCATCATGGGGCTTATCTTTATCTCGATACCGCTTACTTTTGGTCTTACAATTCATCAGTTTCTCGAGAAACTGGGAAGTATTATGGAAAAGATAATCAATCTGATCACTAGAAAAAGATCAGAACAGCAAATTGAAACTATTCCTCAAACAGCAGGAGAAGAAGCCCAAACATTTGGTGATTTCCAGCGCAGGGCTGAATTAGCTGTAGTAGGGAAAGCTAAAGATATTATTCCAGAAAAGGATAGAGATAATGAGCCCAAAGACCCTGGTATGCATTCAGATATTGGATCTAAAGCTCCTTTAGTTGCCATTAAGGAAAAAAAGAACGAAGGCGCCTTGATCAACTCATCATTAAAATATCCCAACTGGATGTTGCCGGGCATGGAGATATTCAATAATTTCAAAAAGAAGAAAATATCGCAGGAGAATATTAGCAGAAACGCGGATACTATTGAGCAAACCCTTAAAAGCTTCGGTATCAAAGCTAAGGTCGTGGATGTGCTTATTGGACCTTCAGTAACGCAATATGCCCTAGATCTGGCATTAGGGATCAAAGTTTCCAAGATCACTAATCTAGCCAATAATCTGGCCTTAGCTCTAGCAACCCAATCCATTAGATTAGAAACCCCAATTCCTGGTACTTCATATATCGGGATCGAAGTCCCTAATTTTGAAAGAGAAACAGTATATTTGAAAGAAGCCATGCAGGAGATCATGTCCTTCTCTGATAAAATGCTATTGCCTCTTGCTGTTGGTAAAGATATCCATGGCAAGATGATCATGATCGATCTGCAGAAGATGCCTCATATGCTGATCGCAGGGGCAACCGGTTCCGGAAAATCTATCCTGACAAACGGCTTTATTGTGAGCCTTTTAATGACCAGAACACCCGATCAGGTCAAGTTCATCATGGTTGATCCGAAACAGGTTGAACTGTCAGACTACAATGGCATTCCACATTTACTGACACCCGTGATCACCGAGATGGATAAGGTCCTCAACTCATTAAAATGGGCCATTGCCGAGATGGAAACTCGCTATACACTTTTCAGGGAAGCCAAGGTTAAAAATATTGAAGGATACAATCAAATGATGGGCTACTCTGCCCTGCCATACATTGTTATAGTCATTGATGAAATGGCCGATATGATGATGTCCACCAACAGGGTGGAAACTGAGGCCGCTATTGTAAGGTTAGCCCAGAAGGCTAGAGCTACAGGTATTCATCTATTGCTTGCCACACAAAGACCTTCAGTAGATGTCATTACCGGACTTATTAAAGCCAACATCCCTGGAAGAGTGGGTATGAGCGTAACTACCAATATTGATAGTAGAGTCATATTAGATCAAATAGGGGCAGAATCATTATTAGGAAGAGGAGACATGCTTTTTAAAGATCCTGCTAAACAGAGACCATTCAGAATCCAGGGTATTTGGGTTTCTCCAGAGGAGATCCAAAAAATGGTGCGCTTTGTAAAAGAGCAGGTTGAGGAAGTTGAATATCATACTGAGATCACCCAATTTGCAGCTAAGGAGTCAGCCGAAATCAAAGATGGCGATAGTATAAATATTAGCGATGAAGAATTTGCCAATGCTGTTAAAGTGGTTGTTAACGCCCAGAAAGGCTCCTCCTCATTATTACAAAGGAAGCTGAAAATAGGGTATAACAAGGCGGCAAGATATATTGATGAAATGGAGGAATTAGGTGTTGTAAGTGAAGCAAATGGCAGTAAGCCCAGAGACGTATTGGTAACAGATGCTGAAGCTTTCTTAAACAGGATCAATGGTAAGGCAGAGCAGGTAACTGAGCCAGCAATAGAGGATATCGACGAAGAAACCCCTCCTCAACCAGAAAATATCTAAATTCCTGTGAATCAAAAAATTACGAATAAAGCACTAGTAATGACTTTTTGATTTTTTCACGAAATATTCATGTGTGGAAATTTGTAGCACAATATCGTGCCATTTGCATACCAGCCTATATTCCCTTATTAGTATTACTATCCCCTATTATTCCAAGTTTTGCATAGATATTGGCATGCATCAAGCCAATATCTCCTGTACTTTCAATAACACCCTGCTGCTTATTCCCCTTCCCATTCAGTTCTTTAAAGAGCTTTTTAAGGTCGTATTTCTCCGAACTATTTCTAATATATGTTCGATTGATTATCGGAGTTGAAATGCTTACTACAGCCAGATCACAATCATATATCTCTGTTGCTTTCATTAGATCCATAACATCAAGCCTCATTTTCAAAGGTTTACTTAGTATCAATCCAGCCTGATAAACCCCAGGTTTTACTATAATTGTTGTTCTCATTAATTCTGCAAGGAAATGCATTTTCTTTAGACTCAGATCTTTAACTCCCAGACTATATGCTTGCTGATAATCCGCTCCCAGATCTAATAACTTTTTAACAATAGTAAATAGTTCCGGATTACAATTCTTTTTAAAGGCATTAGTATGAGCTATCAATCCTGAAAGAAGATATGAGGCTGTATCCGGTTCAATTTTTAAATCCAATTCCTTGATCAAGTTGAATATTTTCAATGAAAAACTCTTTAAGGAGTCCAATCCATCTATTGATATTTCCTTATCCTGAAAATTAACTTTTTTAGGAAGGATGATTAACTTTTGCGTCTTTTTATTCTTAGCTGGGAATTGTTTTTCGATTTGATCCAGTCCACTATTGGTTCCAATGTAAATAATCAGATCTGGTTCAAGTGGGGAAGACTGTATCTTTAAAGGAGGTATTTTTTTATCAAATGATTGGGCATCCATTTTAACTAGGATCTGATCATTATCTTTTTCCCAGGAAATATCTTTTAAATTAAATCCGGCAGGTAATTTAAAAACATATCTTGAGGGAGGCTGCCCATTAATATTTATATTTTTTAAAGCTGAAAGCTTGTATTTCCAAATTTGAGAAGAGAGAAGTCTAGAACCTAACAGATGGGGATCGTGTTCATTGCTTTTTAACGCTGAATGTATTGCCAGTGCTGCGAATACAACATCTGAGCTATACTTGGTGCCCGTGATGATCAATACTGTTTTTTGACTATCCTTTAAGCTGAGTAAGGGGCTAAGCATTATCGTGTAAAGATGTTATACGATTATGCACATAATTATACCATTACTAAGCAAGTGCACAATAATTCTACCCAGAAATTATTCAACAGGGGTAACCGTGACAGTAGGCGAACCGGTACCTGTAAATGGCAGATTATTCAAAAAGCTTACCCTGCTTCTAGCAATGAGCCAGGCGATCACAAAGATCATAGCTATGAATAATAGCACAAAGAAATAGCTGACTAGTTTCTTACGTTCTTTCATATTTACATATTAGCATATTGAGTCTCACGAATGATCAAACCATTGGGATCAGATAGAACCTCACCAAAGTGTTTAATATATCTTCCTCCTTCATAGTGAAGAATTGTAGAAGGAGTGTTGGAGTTGCCTATTGCTCTTCTGAAGAAGGTTTGAGCATTGGTCTGAACAATGACTCCACCTTTAATTACCAATAGATCATTGCCATTATCACTATCAGCATATCTGTTAGTGATAATGAAAGCATCAATCCTATCAAGATCAGCCTCAGTATATGGAGAAGTTGAAGTAGGTCTTCCATCAATGCCCGCTAAGATATTAGTTTGGGATTCCACAATGAACAAACAGGCACTATCAGGATCATTAGCAGTTTTGAAAGGAGGACTGATATTAAGATTACCATTTTCGATCAGGAATATTCTGTTACCGGAGCAGGTAGTACCTTGGGGGATGGTTAAATTCGCTCCATTTATATATATGAGCTTTTTGCTCAGATCTACATCCCCATACGTCCTATTATCATTGTATGTAACTCTATCGCTTTCTCCTATCTTGGCAAATAGCTGCCCTTTGTAGTGGTCAAACCAGTCAGAGCGGTAATTGATATCATCATAAAGTTCTTTCTGAATGAAGTTGGTTCCCTTAGAAGAGCAGGTAACAAATCCCGAAGCACAATCAGGGCCAGCGATCATTCTATGGTTCTGCAGGTTATTAGTAGCACTTCCAAAGATAGCAGAGCTGAAATCATCAGCAGTATTAAATCTTAATTGTTCAACATTACCTCTAACATAGGAGGTGCCGACTCTAGTAACAACATAACCCGGATTGGGCTGACCATTGACAGTAAGATTAGCAGTACATCTTCTAGTGATATTAGAGCAGGTAGGATTGATAGTATCCCAGGTATGCGTCCAGGTAGCAGCTTGAGCAGTTTCGAGAGTAGGATCAGTAAAGGAACAGGTTCTACTCATGGAAAGACCAGGAGCAGGAGCATTACAGGTAATATTGGTAGAATAGGAATCAGAGATGAATCTGTAAGAACTGGCAGGGGATATATTGTAAGTAGAATTGAGATTAAAATTAAGATCGGTATAGATAGGATTAGGATTACTGCTAAGTACCATAGAGTAGCTACCCGAATTACACTGGGGAGCAACATAGGGAGTAATTGAGCCACTGTAGGTTCTACTGCAGGTATTAGAACAATTAGAGCCTACACATTCTCTCCATTCATGTCTCCAGGTGATACCGGTAGTACCTCCTGAGATGGTTCTGGTGACAGAGGTTACAGAAGGAGGTCTAACAGTAGGACCAGGTAGATTAACAGAGTCACTGATAAAGTTGTAAGTGGAGGAATTGAAACCTGAGATAGATAAAGTGACCTGATTATTACAATTAATGGCAGATACACTTAAAGAAATATTGGAACAAGGTGGCTGGGTAGGCCTAGGGGTAGGAGTATTGGTTGCCGTATTACAAGTACAATCAGACTCTGAAGAACAGCTGGGATTCCTGCAGTATCCAAAATTCCCTCCCAAATTAATACAGGATGTCCCCCCAGTGCATGTATCACTGGCAGCGCATAATTCATTACAGCTTCTATATGAAGGGCGATGCATACAGGAATTTCCACAGGTATTTGATCCTGGAAGTGCGTAGTGATTTGAATTTCCAAAACCATTATCATATTGCCAGTAATTATATCTGCAATTATTATTTGCTGCCCCGTATCCTACACACTCATAACCATTGCCTCTTTCAATACACCACCAGTCTTCTGCTATTGTGCATCCTGAAGACATGCAACTATTGCAAATAAAGCACAAGGCATTGACGTTGGTTTTAAAAGCAATGAAGCCTAATACGAAGATGATAGTTGTTAGTAATATTTTACTCCACATGGATATTACCCCTGAATAGTTCATTGTATAGATTATCAAAAATTACATACTCATAATCACCCTGAACATCAAATTTTTTGGTATAGGAACTATCAACTAGGAAAGGAGAACTGAAATGAGAAGGGCTATCATTTTGAGACATTACAAAGCCATTCATTGCCGGCCATTTAACATATTGTCCTTTTTGTAAATATAGATCTGGGGGAAGTTCTTCACCTTCGTTTTTATCCACTGTAAAAACAATTTCGCCTTCACTTGGAATATCACCTAGGTCTTTACCACTTGTAAATTCATTCTCCCATTCCTCAAAATGATATTTGTATACACCATCATCATAGACAAAATATATAATTCCATTTCCCTTTTGGTAGCCATTATCCACGATGGTTACATTTAAATTGACCCTAATTGTCCAATTTTGACCCTCGACCTTGTATTTTTCTTTGTTTTCTTTATCGATCATCAGAAAAGCACCTGGTGATAATTCTTTGGTTTCCCAAGCAGCATTAAGAACTTGAATGTTTTGGATCTCCGGAGCATCAATTGCTGATAGAAGCAGCCCATTGTTTGTGAAATTGATTTCACCATCCGTTTCCATTACTGAAAAAACAAATAGGGAATCGACCATGCCAGCCTCTTGTATCTTATTATGTTCCATATGCCATATCCTTTCTGTTGACGCATACTTTTTATACAATTCATAATCTCTATTTGCATACGCTTTCCTGATCTCTTTGTATATATTCATTAACTGATCGGTCGAGGGTAGGGCTACACTACCCGGGTCTGGTTCAGAATGTGGCCAGGGATTTAGCAGTCCTTTATCCGTATATGAGCCCAAGGTCTTGGCATAAGCATCAGGATCCATAGCAACTTCACCAGGCTGGATATTTGTACTTAATTTAGCAATGCCATAGGACAGGAAGATCAGTAGTATAAAAATTACTACTACAAGAAGCGTGATTACTTTATTCATAGGGAATATTCAGCCTAAGCCAAATACTTAACACTTTAAGTGTAGAAATTTGAGTAAAGGAAGTCAAATATATTAATTCACATATTGAGCTTCCCGGATCACCAAGCTACCTGGATTAGATAATACCTCACCAAAGTGCCTGATATATCTTCCCCCTTCATAGTGAAGAATGGTAGAAGGAGCGTTGGAATTGCCTATGGCTCTTCTGAAGAAGGTTTGAGCATTAGTCTGAACAATGACTCCACCTTTAATTACCAATAGATCATTGCCATTATCACTATCAGCATATCTGTTAGTGATAATGAAAGCATCAATCCTATCAAGATCAGCCTCAGTATATGGAGA
>JAKQLP010000118.1 GCA_029567095.1 bacterium | reverse complement strand
GAGCAGCAACTGTTAGGACCAGCAGCCTAGCTGAAACAGCTCAATTATTAAAGTTAGGAGATTATTTATACCTTAGTAAGGGAGAAGAAAGGACCGGGGGGAGGCAGAGGCCGTATATTCTAGCAAATACATTCGAAGCTTTGTTAGGAGCAATATTTTTAGATCAGGGTTTAGATACTGCAAAGGATTTTGTAAGAAGAGTATTGATCCCCAAAATCTCTGAAATTGTTACAAACAGACTTGATATTGATTCAAAATCAAAATTTCAAGAATTAGCCCAAGAACATTATGGGATCACACCTATTTATGAATTGATATCCGAGAAAGGGCCTGACCATGCTAAGGAATTTATAATGGCAGTTAAAATCGGCTCTAAGATCTTCGGGCAGGGTAGTGGGCACAATAAACAAGAAGCGGAATCAAGTGCTGCTTTGGAAGCTCTGAATAACTGGCCTGATCTTCTCGAAAAATTTAAAAAGATCTAAGCTCTGGTTTGACTTTTCTGCCAATTTCTCTACACTATAAATAGTATTTCTTGCATCAAAGTTGAATGTATACTGAGAACAGAGAGGAGTCCTCTTTTAAGCCGGTATTCTATTTATTGATAATCACGTTAATTGTGATTATCATTTATTTCTTCCTTACAAAAAGTAATTTCATATTAAAACAGGCTACTAACTCTACTACTGATATTGAAACAGACAATAATGCTAATGGATTATCAGATCAATTAGAATACTTAGCAGGAGAGAATAAGATCCTCATAGCTTCAGATGATGGTAGCGTTAAAGAATTAGCAATTGGAGATATTATTCTAATCCAAACTCAATTAGGAGACACGATCACTGCTGAAGAAATAGCTATGGAAGCAATTGAATTTAAACATTGGGCTAGTAATGATTGCTTAAGTGGTCAAATCCCAAAATACAATGGAATGAGTTGGATCTGTGCTGAAGATGAAAGCTTAGGATTGTTCGAACCGACAATAACTCCTACTGGAAGCCAGTTAGATCCAACCGCATCTCCGCTGCCCGGGACAACCATTTATCCAACCACAACACCTTTACCCGGTGAGAGTAGGTTGTCCATAAGTGTTAATGGGACTGATGTTAAAACGGTTTTTTTAAACTATGATGGTGTACCTATATCTGAAGCCAACTTCCAAGATCTCAATAGTTATCTAACAGGGGTAAGTTTTAATACTGCAACTGGAGATCTCACATTTGCCAGGAATGAACTAGGAACAATTACTGTCGATTTAGATGGGAGATATATTACTGCCTCATCTGTAAATGTTTTAACCAATAAAACTTTTAATATCACAGAGAATGAAATAAATGGGGAGCCACTTAGGGTACCGGTTTTCAATAGTGCAGGAAGGATGATCAGCTCTAATATTATTGCTGATGAATTAGGATTTCTTACAGGCACAGACTCAAACATTCAAGATCAGCTCGATCTTAAGGTGCCTAATTTGAGGGAAATATTAACAACTCTACCTTTAAGAGGGGGAGGGGATTTAACAAATAATCTTACTTTATCAATAGATCAAGCCTCTAATGCTAGTGATGGATATATTACTGCCAGTGATTATTTGGATTTCTCTGAAGTTAATTGGGAGGAAATTGTAAACAGTCTTGATAGTTATCTAGATTATAGGCCCAACGATATACAATGTGCCGATGACGACATATTAATTTACAATTCTGTAACGCCAGGATGGTTATGTGCCTCTTTTTCTACGGGAGGATTATTAGCCAGTCTAACAAATGGGAATGGCATCACTACTTTCTCGTATGATGGTAGCAATTCAACGACAGTTGCCCTAGGTCCCTTAACATCAAATTGGGTTCAAAGTGGCTCATACGATATCGTTAGTGGAGTAGGGACCTTTAACAACACCTCAGCAGCTGCCGATTTATACATAGCAGGCAACATTGAGAATGATGGGACCTTGTATACTAATAATCTTGTTGCCAGTGGCAATATTGCTTTCAATAATGCTAACTCTTTCAGATTAAGAGAATCCACAAACGAAGCAACGACTTCCTGCGCTTTCAGTGGGGAACTAATTTTAGATACCTCAGAGAATAAGATCTTCACATGTTTAACTCCTGGAACACCTGGGTCCTGGATGGATGTAGCATATGCAGCAGCAAATTCAGGTCCATCACAAATTGTCTTAACAACCAATAGTTTTGATGGCAATTTTACTTTCACTGGAGGATATGTAGGTTATCAGGCTGCTAACATGATCTGTAACGCACAGCTAAACGGCAGCCATATGTGTCAAAGCAGTGAGATCATCTCCTATATTAATAATTCAAACATCGGAAGCCTTGATGGTAGCAATGCCTGGGTAGCAGAAGGTGCTCCAGGCTATACAGCTAATGCCAACGATTGTTCAGGCTGGACTAATAATTCAACAACTTACCTAGGGGCATTTTGGTATTTCATCGCTGGTGGTGGCGGGAATGGATCTTTAATCAACTGCTCCCAATTAAAACCAATTGCCTGCTGTAAGTAATTTTCTAAATAAAGGTTGCGAATCTGACCGGTTATAAGCTATAATTGCCTTGTTTATTAAAACGGCTTCTGATAGAATTAATAAGCCGATTTCATTGATATTTATAACTATGTTAAAGATTCGATTATCAAGAACAGGAAGAAAAAATGCAGCTAGCTATAGACTCGTTGTAGCTAATCAAAGAGACAAACGTAATGGTGAATCTCTTGCCATACTTGGATTTTATGATCCTAAAACAAAACCAGCCACTATTGTTGTTAATAAAGACGAAACAAAAGAGTGGTTGAAAAAAGGAGCTCAACCAACTGACACAGCTAGGGCAATATTGGTTAAACAAGCAATAATGCCTAAATTAAGAAAGTTGAAAAAGTATAATTTAAAACCTGGGAAAAAAGCTCAAGATAGAGCTGCTAAAAAATCAGAAACTGCCTCAAAATAAGCCTATTAAAATTGATTTTCTTTAACAATGAAAGAATTACTTCAATATATATTAAGTAAAATAGTTGCAGATCCAGATACTATCAATATCACAGAGGATACAAATGAATTTGGTGAGGATGTATTAAATGTTAGTATCCCAGAGGAGGAAAGAGGTATCGTAATAGGTAAGGGTGGCAAAAATATTCAAGCAATCAGAAATATAGTTTCAATCATAGCCAAAAGGGAAGGCAAAAAGGTCAGAATTAAGATTCTTGACTAAAACTTAATTCCCGGTCTCAGTTTCAAGTTGGTTCTCCTGGAATATTATATCTACGAATTTCTTTTGTAGAAAATCCATTACCTCGGGATTAAGAGGAGTGCTTTCACTAATATTAAAGTATGCTTTGACAGGATCAAAGGCATTATTAGGTGTGAATTGATACTTTGCTAAACTAATATCACCCGACCACTCATTATCACCCGTCTTTTTTAATTCCATCTTATTCACTACAAAGAAATCTGATCCAGTATACATATTAATAAAGAAAGATCTAATTCCTTCATAAGGGCCCTTGACGCCAAATTCTGTAGGTATTTGATTCAAAGGTAAATAAGTTGGATCTTCTTTCAACTGATCAATAACTGCCGGATCAAGATAAGCAGCTGAAGTTACTAGTTCTAATTCTCCAGTCTTTAAAGCGTCATAAGTTAATGTATTTGTTTGAATATTTTGTATGATTCTTTCTCCAAAAGCCACCACCTCTGTTTGTCCAGTAGGGACTAAAAAGTTGATTTTATCGATTATTGTTTGAGTATTTTCAATATTTTTCTCAAGATTTAATATATTTTGAATCCTTAAGGCTAACGCTTCATCTTCCTCTCGCAATTTTTCAATATCATCAAGCTTAGTATTCATTTCGTTAATACTAGGAATTACTCCATTGAATAGGACAAAAACAAAGAACAATAATCCAGCAATAGGGAGTAAATAAAAAATCATTTCTTTAAGTGCTTCATTCAGACTTATCTGCTTCGGTGCTAATTCATCTAAGGCAGAGAAATCATATTCATCGATCTTATTGTTCACTTGACTTGAAGATATCATTGTTCTTGAGCCTGGGGCTCTATTTCATAATAATTAAACAGGAACTTAATAGTGCCTTGAACTGTATTCGATTTTTCATCAAAAGCACTATTTACTAAGGTAACTTTCTCAATAAATCTATAATCTGTAAATCTTCTTGTTACCTCTGATAATCTTAAGTAATCTTGAGCGATTACATTCACGAAAAAGGAACCGTCAGGATTTCTTCCGTAACCATTGATAGTAAATGTGGGATCTTGTTGATAGATTTGATCAAGAAGCAGGAATAATCTTTCAGGGTTTATATCATTAACTACAACGCCAGCCAGAGAATTTGTTTTAGATACTAACTCTCCATGCTGAATAAGAATTGGGGCTAGCTGTACATTAATTCGTTCATTTTTTTGATTTACGGCGTTCTGCCAGCTTTGTTTATATGATTCAACAACTAAACTGTTTATTAAAACCACAATCAACCAAATCACTACGGATAGGAAGGGGAGAAGAGCAACAGCTACAGAATAGTTATCTCTTTTATCCTCTTTCTTTACTAAAGCTCTTGATTTTTGAGGTAGTAAATTGAATCCGTATGTTTTCATATTTATTCGACCTTTAAGGCCAGACCAATCGCTACTGTGAAGGCCGGTCTTGAAAAATTAGTCATTTCGTTTTTAGCCATATCACTTAACTCAAGAATACTAAAAGGATCTACTAGTTTCACTGGTATCCCTAAATTTAAATTGAAAAAGGTAACTAATCCTGGTAGCAATGAGCCTTCACCAACTAACAACATCTCACTTGGTGCAAAATCGGGCAAATTAATTTTAATGAAGTTAATGATCTTGTTTAATTCGTTGTTGATTATTTGCATAACTGGAAGCAAAGACTTGGCGATCTTACCTTCTAGCTGGCTTTGTAATAAGCCATAAGTAATTTTATATTGCTCTGCCTGCCTAAGATCAATGTTGTAATCGCGAGCAATGGCTTGAGTTAAAGCATCGGAACCTGTACCAATACTCTGTGAGAAAATCACATTTTTACCCTTTATTATTGAAACAGCAATATTTTTTGATCCAAAATCTACCACTAAAGCTCCTTGCGCCATATCTACCTTATATGTCATTGCCCTTGCTGTGGCTAAAGATTCAGTTTCTAGAGCCAATGGTTCTAATCCAGCAAGATTAATGATTTCCAAATACATATTAATAATATTTTTGGGAGCGGCAATCATTAGGATCTGCTGAATGGTCCTATTATCTACAGCCTTTTTAGCAATTGGAATATGATCAAGGTTGACATCTTCAACAGGAATAGGAAGATGATTTCTGGCTTCAAAATATATTATTTTTTCTAATTGATCTTCCGGAAGATCCGGCACAGCGATGATTTTACTAAAGATCATTGCTTCGGGTAAAGCAACCACACACTTATTTGTCTTGATCAGAAGAGTTTCCTTAAGAGTTCTTATCCTGTCTGCTAATTCTTTTTTTTCTTTTTCGTCTTTAAGAATATTTAAAGGCTTAGAAATTTCACTATGGCCAACACCCATTAATCTTGGCACATTGCCTTGCTCAAAAATGATCTGCGCCATTTTAACGCTACTATAGCCAATATCTAGTCCAATAAATTCGGGCAGTTTCATAAACAAATCTTAAACTATTCCTATTTTATTATTAATAACTTAACTTTACAATAAAATCCAATCTCTTAAAAATATTTCTTTAGGATTGTT
>JAKQLP010000032.1 GCA_029567095.1 bacterium | reverse complement strand
CTTATGTAACAGTCTTTACTATGGACTATGAAAGTGATGATCCGAACTGGTCTCCCCTACTCGATTACCGCTGGAGTGTTGATGGCAGTGTTATTGAGTATAAATATCCATTAGAAGAAGAATCTGCTTATAGACCAATCTTCTTTAATTAGACTCTATAATTAAGTTTAAACAACCATTTTTAATTCTTGGTAATTAAATCCATTAGGCATTATGATATAATGCGTATATATATGCATTTGTTATTAAATACCTAAATGCGGGAAACTAATGGACAAATTAGAAAATTCTGGAGAAATTCTCCATTAGAACAGGATGCTTTTCATATGCGAAATCTAAGGCAAGCAATCTTGAGCCTCCTGGATGAACAAATGGGATCGACTAACTTCCAATTATGTGATAGAGCAGTTGAAATAGGTGGTAATTTGAATCCTCTATCTTATGCAGCATATTCTCAATTAAAACAAGAGCCGGAGGCTAGCATATTGGTAGATCATATCTATGCACGACAAAAACCAGTAAACGTTTTTCCTAATACCAGATTTCTTTCTAGAGGGATTCCTCAAGACAGCTCAGTAATAAAGCCCTTTATGGAACAAGCCCCCACTACTCTTTTCTTAGAAAGCGTAATGAATTATGTTGGGAGCCGGGCAGTGAATGCATTAATTCAAAGAGCAAGCCAGGTTTTAATAGCAAACAATGCTCTAACTTTCATGGTAGCACCTACCCATGACCAAGCAGCTCTTTTTCCTGATCAAATATTAAGAGACCTGGAAGACAAAGGCTTTAATAGCATAGCCCTACATAAAGGCTTATTCCATATAGTGGGCATCTTCAGTAAATAATAAAATTGATTCCCTTGTAATCTTTTTTAATAAAACCTAGGATATATTATTACCATTTTTAAATATCTAAGCCCCATGATTGGGACTAATAAACAGCTGATCGCATTAGCATCGATATGTTTGATTATCACTGCAGTATTCCTGTTTGAATTAGGCTTATTCATCTCTAGAGAGAATTATCTACAGCAAATCGCTGTATTAAAATCCAATCATGAAGCCTATCTTAGCCAGAGTTCGCTTACCATAGACAAATTAGGGGAAGCGCTTGAGAGCAAAGAACAACAGCTGAATGAACTTAGTCAGAATAAAGAGGAATTAAATAGCCAGGTAGATCA
>JAKQLP010000071.1 GCA_029567095.1 bacterium | reverse complement strand
ACAACCGGGACAATGATTTCCGGTGATAATTTCCTTCAAGGAGGAGTAACAGGTTTGGAAAAATTAGGCAGCATCGGACACGTTAGATTGTTAGGTAAGAAAGAAAGAGCTCTGAGCAATAGTGCTTCAATAAGAGAAGTCAATTCAGCTAGAAGGGATGATGCGTTGGATATGATGGATCAGAATTGGGTACTAGATTATGTTATGGAGGCAGGTATAACAGGGAATCAAGTAATACCTTTTACTAGACTGGCAGGAGCATTTATTGGCTTCCATTTGCCCCGTTTAAAACCTCAACAACCCCACCCCTGGTTATAATCTCTAGCAGTATCTGCTATTATCAATGCTATGAACACTAAATTAAAAGGTGCCTTAGCACTTCTTTTAGCAGCAATAATCTTCGGATCTTTTGGGATTTGGATCAGAATACTCAACAATGAGATTGGCACATATGAGCAGATCTTTCTCAGGAATACCTTTGCAGCTTTATTTGCCTTAATATTTCTTAAGTTCAGACCTAAAGTTGATTTGGGGGAAGTTAAGAAAAATAGATGGAATATACTTCTTTACGCAGTCTCGGTGCCTTTGGCAGTCATAGCCTATGTGATCTCAGTCTTAAACACTACCATAGCCATGACCATATTCTCTTTCTACATTGGGTCAATTACTGGAGCGATAATAATCAGCTCAATATTTTTTAAAGAGAAATGGGATAAAGGCAAAATTATTTCCTTATGCTTAGCTATTGCCGGGCTGCTAACAATAATCTATCCATTTGAATTTGACAAATTAGGCTCAGGTTTTTTATGGGGTATTGCAGGCGGATTATTAGACTCAATTAGTAATGCCTTTAGAAAAGATCTGGGAGGTAAGATCGAGAAATTCTTTTTAGTAGCTTTAACAGGCATCTCCGGTATTGTTATTGCTGGTTTAATGATCGTTTTTACACCTGGTCAATCAATATCATCCTTTATTGATCTATCATTAGGTGGTTGGTTACTGGGGGCTTTGTTTGGGTTCCTGCTTGTGTCTGTTAATTATCTGGTATTAATTGGTTTTAGAAACTTCGACCTGACAATTGGTACAGTAATAATAGCCACAGAGATCTTTTTTACTGTGCTTTTTGGAGTTGTATTCCTGGCAGAACAGCCCAAACTCAACGAATTGATAGGAGGCTTGTTAATATTTTTAGCAGCCGTAATCCCCTCTCTAATGCTTAAATTAAAAGCTAAGAATTAACTACAGCTATACCCCTACTTAAATTTTGCTATACTGATAGCATGATTGAAAACGGGGCAGGATACAGTTCAAGACAATGGATGCTAATATCATTTCTAGCAGTAATAATATTAGTATCAATTGTACTGATAACACAATATTCTGGGCTGGGGTATAGCATTACATTGCTAGCTTCAGGTAAACAAGTTAAATATATTGATACAGTAGAGTTCCCGGACATTGAAGAATTAGACGGCCTTTTCCCCGATACAGATAATATTGAGATGCCATCTGAAGTTGAAGGAGTATTAAACGAAATTGAACTCAGCACGATAACTCCTACCCCGACAAATGTTACAGTGACTCCTACTCCGACCAATAGGGTAATTACGCAAACACCTAAACCAGCTCCTACCAGAATCCCAGTTACACCTACTAATACTAATACTCCAATCCCAACTACAAGTGGGGCTAGAGACTATTCTATTCCTTGGCCGGTGTCTCCGGGTTGCCCGGCATCAACTTTAAGATGTATCCCTTGTTTAGTGGGAACAGATTCACGATGCCGTGTTGAGACCGGAGAAACTCATGGTTTTATTGGATGGTCCTGTCAGAATAACAATCCGGGAAATATTAGACCGTCTTCATTTAGAGATAGCTTGATCATAGCAATGGGGGGGACTGCTTCCTGTGGATATAGAAGTGGAACAGGTGGTGAATACATGGTCTTTTCCGATTACAATACAGGCTTTAATTCTCTCAAAGCATATTTAAGAGCAATCAATGCTGGAATGCATTCCACTTATACTAATTGTGGAGATTGTACATTGCGTTTTTTTGCACAGACCTATTCAACAAACTATGATACTTATGCCAATAATCTTGGTAACTATCTAGGAGTTAACCCAGATACTACTACATTAAGAACCTTAGTTGAGACTCGTCTTGATGATCTAGCTAGGGGCATACAGCATGTAGAAGGCTTTTTTACTCAATAGTAATGTCTGAGGTCTCATTCCAACCAAAAAGCTACGAATATTTTTCAGGGTACAGGGCACATGAACTGCCCAATGGGCGGCTTCTGCATTTGGGAGCTAATGTCAGTGACCAATATATGCAGGAATTGTATAGAGCGGATCCAGTTATGTTTGAAAATTCTCGTGAAGGTTTTTGTACTATGACTCCTTTTGGCACAGCTGTGGCGCTGGCTCTTAACTTAGTTGCACCTCAATTTGCTGAGCATGAGGCTCTTGATCCTCAAATAGTTTCGCCTGTAGGGATATTTAGAGCTAGAGAGATCACGACCCCTTTGGGAGTAGCTAAAGCTGATGTAGTATTGAAAAATATTCATTTAGATAGGCCAAATGCAGGCATAGCCATCGTCAAGGAAGGTGATCCGGCTTCATTTGTGGTTGAAGAAGTAGATGGTGTCTTAAGGGCTCATAGAGTATTGAATTCTGCGCCCTTAAGAAATGATGAATCCGTTGCTGCCGATACTTTCTCCACTCTTAATATGAATCTGGCAACTCGAGTGACTGATCTTGAGTTAAGGAAAAAGCTCATAGCTGCAGTTGGTCCATCAATTTTAAAACCTGGGCAGCAAATCTACGAAGCCTTATTTGAACTTATGCTTAGAAACGGTTTAGAGATAAATCCTCAAAATATATCGTTCACAACCAGTAAAGAAAGATGGGGATATGAGCAGATCTAGCTGATTTACCAGAGTAATGCTAATGAAATGGTTACTAACACCATAATGAAGGTGATAGCGCTAAGAGAGAGTAAGTAAGTTCTATTAAATTTTTCCAGATTCAATATTTTATTCATCATGCATTAATAGTAGCTTTTAGTGTACATTTGCTGTCCCCATTTAATTCCCCTAATATATTTTTAGAAGGATTTTGAAATGGCCTTAGCATTAACTGTAGAAAATACTGAAGGTTCAAGAGAACAGAGATTGTTCTCCAGCCTGTTTATACCTATCCTCTTAGCCAGCCGTACTCCAGAATTACCTAATGTCATTTATACGGTTAAACCTGCAAAATTAAATCTGGAGTTAGCTAAACAAGTTGAAGAGCAATTTGGTAGTATTAATTTTTCTGAATTACCCTCGGTAATTTTTACTCCAGTCAAAGACGAAACAGATAATGGGATCAGATTCTTAGGTTCACAGGAACCTGTAGCTAGTGCTCCTGTTTCTTTAAATTCCTATCAACTATTAAAACAGGGTTATTGGATGAATGCTCGCAGAAGTGAGGCCGGGAAACCGTCTTCATTAAGAGATATTGTCGTGATGGATAAAGATCGAAATACCGGAGCCAGATCTTTTCAAATGTTCGATAGTAAATATGTGGAATTTGACATGAATGAGGATATGCTGGAGAAATGGGAACTATTTTCCTCTCGTCATAGTGAAAAAGATTATCAGGCTCTTAGTCAAAGGATATTTGAAGAGACTGGACTAAATCTATTTGAGATGGCTCAAGCTCTAACACATATTTATGCCGATCCTAGAATTATTGATCCGGCTGAAGTACGAGCAGGGTCTGTAGAAGAATACGTACAAGCAAAATTACATATCCAACCTGAAGTGCTGCAAACCTTGATACTATTAGCAAATCCTCAATGGAGAGCTAATTGGGAAAGAGTTAATAGTGAGCCTCAGCTATTGCCTGCACCTGTTATTAAAAAAGGGATGAGAATTGCTGATATTCCCGATTTTACCAGACAACAACTTTTCTTAGATGTTCAAGAGCAAATGACAGCTCATGAACAGGATCCGGATTACGTTCTAAGTGTTATTGATGAATTGGCTCTTAAATATGGACTTTCTAGAACAAATTTAACTGCATTAACTAAAGATTGGCCGGCTGAATTTAGAGATAGATGGGTCACTTCATTGAAGAGTCAGTCTGCATTGAGAAATCCTTTAAGAGTTCTTGATCAGGAAACTACTCAGAACATTATTGATCAAGTACAGCAGGAAATGACTGCCCTACTTCAAGGTCAAGAGGTTAGGGTCAGTTCAGATAAAGAGCTGGCACAACTCATTGGGATCAAAGGTAGTAATGCAATCAGCTCAATATTGAGAAAGGTGTTTAGTGCTGAAGAGCTTGAGATCAGGCATAAAAGGATAATGGAGCAAGCCTTAGAGGAAAAAGGCAGGAATTTCAGTGAGACATTAGAGTTAAGAAAGGGAAATTTGAGAGGTTTTCTGCAGCCTATGATGCAATATATTGAGCGTTTAGGAACAATTGAGGATTCCATAATGCGCCTACCCTCTAATGCTCAATTAGGTAAGATGTTCAACTTGGATTCAGCTCAGGTTGCTGAGATCATTGATAATGAATTCAGTGATGAACTGATCGTTAAAAGGCGACTATTGATACGATCCCAAGGTAATTTAGATAGAAAGATCGAGCCTTTGGTTAAAAGTGAGATCGGAACAATAGTAACTGAGCAATTAGACAGGATCCAATCCGGAGAAGAAGATCCCCTAAAGATCTTAACCTACTCAGAAATTGTTGATCGCATCAAAGCCAAGTATCCCGATAAGAGGATCTCAGTGCCAATGATGAGGAGTGTATTAAGCGAAGTCCTGACTCCCGAATCTTTAGAATTAAGAATGAGATTAGCAGGTGATAGACAGAGGACTCAGGCATCTAGAGAGGTCGTGGATCCTGAGATAAAGCAGGGTTTAGTTACTTTTGTTAGAGAACAGCTGAGAGCTTTAGAGGCCG
Organism: bacterium; assembly: GCA_029567095.1. Classification (GTDB taxonomy): domain Bacteria; phylum Patescibacteriota; class Dojkabacteria; order B142; family OLB20; genus JAKQLP01. Next base: position 9,512 of record JAKQLP010000071.1, on the reverse strand, counting down.
GAGAGATCACAACTTCACAGCTATATTCAACTGCTCAATTACAAGAATTGTTCGGCATAAGTAGGGGATTATTAAGTAAGGTCCTTAGAGCCGGACTTACAGATTCAGAATTAGATAAAAGAAGTGAAGCAGTATTGAAACAGCAGGTAACAAGACGCGTTGAGTATGAAGGCCGAGCTTATAGCTCTGCTTCTGAAGCAGCAGTGTATTCATTTTTACGTGAATCAGGTGCAATTAGGTTCAATGCTGAGAGTATGCAAAGGATATTCACTAATGAGGACATGGAGAAGATCATTGTGGATTTTGTAGTAGAAACTGATAAAGGCCCAGTGGCTATTGATTATCATCCGGCATATATGGAGATGATAGACGATCTGGTTGAAGGACAAACTCCTTATGAAAGAGCTAAGATACTTTATCCAGAAGATGAGGAGAAAAGAAGAGAGTATTTAAGGCAAAGAGGTGAGGAATTGATCGAGAATTACAGAGAGAGAAGACGAGAATTTATACCTCAGGATCTAGAATATGTTGTATTAACCGGCCCCGAAGATCTCTATGACTTCCTGTTCACTAGGCAGGGAGGAGCTATTAACGTTGGTAAATATGAGTTTTTAAGAATGTTCACCAATAAGGCGGCCGAGATAAGAAAGAAGTCCTAGTCTATTTATCTTTGCTCCAGAGCATATTCAAAGCAGCAATAATTCCTATTTCTTTAATACTTTGATCATTAATATGTTCAAGTAATTTCTCTTTATCCATAAATGAAGAATTAGGTGTTTCCTGTGCATTTATTTCAGGATCAGATATTTTCTGTAAATCTTTAATATGGACAACATGTCCTTTAATAGCTGAAAATGAAGGTGCTAAATAGAACGATCCCAGATATGTTGCATGTCCTACCCAACCTGTTTCTTCTTTTAATTCTCTAAGAGCTGCTTGTTCTGGGGATTCCTTATTATCTATCCAGCCGGCAGGCAGTTCAATAACAAAATCATCCGGTCCTGGTCTATAGTTCTTTTCCACTAAAATCCTGCCCTTGGCATCTTCAGCTATTATGAGCACATAGTCAGGTCTGTCTATTAAGTAATAGTCATTGCATTCCGAGCCATCGGGAAGTTGATAACTATTTTCCTTCAAAACAATATATTTGGAATTAAATATTTGTTTAGTGTTCTTAAGAATCCATTTTTTCATTAGAAAGTATTAACAATATATTCCTAGTATATAGTATAATTCACGAACATTTAAGTATGCCAGGTGGGCGGAGAGATATTAACCACAAATGAATTGCGTACAAGGGTGAGTGATAGTCCCTGGTTAGATCTTGTGCATAAAAAATCGGCCTCATTATTACTAGCTGACATATCTGCTACCAGAAATCTATTTAATGAAACAGGTCAAGGAGTATTAAGTGATTTCAGCGATCTTTTACCTCAAGAAGGAGAGCATGGCGCAATAATAATAAACAACAGAGAAGTTCCCACATCAGTCCTAAGAGAGATCAGCGATAGACCTTACAGACGAGAGTTGGAGACAGATTGCTTTAGAGGTGTACCAGCTAGTGTAACTGCAGGGATATTAAGAAATTCAAACCTGGGAATTGACCTTATTAGGGAAGGAGATCCTAATATTGGATTCTCTTTCGCAACTGTTACATCTCTAATAGATCAATCAGCTAGAGCCAGAGTAGATAGCGAATTCCCCAGAGAAGAATTTAATGATAATTTTTCTCCTAGAACAGATCCGCTGCTTTATAGAGCAAAATTAAGTAATGGCTCGAAAACAGCAACCATAATTGATGTGTTAAGAAATTACACTGGTATTAACGCCAGATATTTTGGTAATCCTTCCCTTGCTAATTTAACAATAACCACTGGATTACCAATAGGGGAAGAGTTCTTAGCAATTGATCTGATGGTAGAGATGCTTGAAGCCAAAAATTCTGGATTACTACATCCTGAAGCCCAAATAATATTTCAAACCCAGTTCGATACTTCTGAGAGATTAGATAAAGTAATAAATATTTTTAATCTGTTAAGAAAGCGCTATCCAAGAGATATTTGGAAGAATCTATATAGAGTTATAGAAACCAGACCGGAGCTTCCAGTTAATTATCATGAGGGTAATGAGATCGTATTAACACCAAATGGTATTATTGGGCTTTCACTAAGAAATGGTAGATTTACTATGCCCTTTGAGAGAAGTGCCTTAAGATCGACTTATTACAATGTCCCAACAGCGCATGGCAATACTCTATTACAATATCAGGATGATATGCCTGATCCTGGAGTAATAGAGATTTCAAGAACATTTAGAGTCTAAGAAAAATTCCTGAAATGATGAATGATAGACAGTCATACAATATAGTTGATATTAGAGATGATCTTCAAATAGGCGATCCTTCTAGGCGCTACCTATTTCATGGGGATCATGTCGATCCGGCTAGTTTAGTTAAATTAAGGGAAAGCAATCAGGAGTTGTTTACAAATGGAAGTAATGTTTGCACCTCAACTCCATTTCTGTTGGCAGCTGCTTTAGTATTGCACAGGATGGAACCGGAAGTAGAGGAGTTATTTGGAGATTTTGGAATGAGACTGCCAAGATCTTTTGAGAATCCGGTGAGAATTGATGAAGGTTTAATGTTGCTGCCATCTGAATTTGAATCACGCCCAAGATTAAAAGCCAAAGTCACAGTAACTAAGCAATTAGCATTAGGCAAGGTTGGAACAGGGTTAGCTATAGTTGAAGAGGATTACCCTGGAACATATATTATTCGTAAAGATCCGGATTTACCCAAAGCAAATATCCATAGATTATTGAATTCAGCCCCATATAATCCGGATCAAACAGAAGATTATTGGGAAGATGGCAGGATGAGGGATGCTTTGGGTGCGGGTTTTGGATATCTGCAATTTCCCTTGATGGAATTACTGCGGAGACAGATTCCTAATCATGTATTTGTTCATGAAATATTAAGAGGTGAATTAGGTCAATTTGGTATTGAAATGCCCTGTCAGAATACCGCTTTTACAACAGGGAGCCTTTATGAGAGCAGTTTCCCTTATTAAATCATGCTAAGATTAGATATATTAAGATCTAATCATGGAAATAATATTAAATCCCACTTGGCAGGAGTATAAACAATTGAGGTTGAAAGCCTTAGAGACTGATCCAAAAGCATTCGGCAGTAGCTTAGAAGAGGAGAGATTGAGTCCTGATGAGAAGTGGCAGAAGTATTTGAATCTATCTATTCAAAAACAGGGGGAGGTAATGCTATTCGCTAGGGTCGATGGGGCCTTGGTAGGGATGGTAGGTGCTTATTGGGATGATAAAAAGAAGTCAAGGCATGTAGCTACAATGTTTGGAACATATGTAGAAACAAGCTATAGAGGAAGGAAGATAGGATCTATGCTGATTGAAAATTTACTTAATGAATTAAAAAATCTTCCTCAATTAAAAAAGATCAAGCTTGCTGTAGTCTCCTCAGAGCCTGCCGCTATTAGGCTTTATGAAAAATTTGGGTTTGAAAGAGTGGGGATTGAAAAGAAAGAACTGTTCGATGATCCCGAATACTCGGACACGATCTTGATGGAAAAACTTCTTTAAAGCATATCCCCCCCGGGGGGATTGTGCTATACTTTTTTCATGACACATTCTAACACTCATAATTGTGAGGACACTCACGAACATAAAGCTAAAAAAGCAGCCACACATAGGGTTAAAATAATTGCAGGGCATATAGAATGCTTAAAAAAGATGGTTGAGAATGGAGATTATTGTCTTGATATTGTCCATCAATCCCGAGCAATACAAAGTGCCTTAAAGAAATTAGATGCTGCGTTGATTGAGGATCATCTTAAAACCTGTGTGGTGGATCAGATAAATAAAGGGGAGCTGGATAAAACCACTTCGGAACTTTTAAAACTTTATGAATATAAATAACTGCCATGAAAAAGAATAATAGTAAGCAAGTTGAACTTTTTGTTGAAGGGATGCATTGTGCCTCCTGTGAAATATTGATTGAGAAGAAATTATTGAAGAATAAAGGCATCAAAGCTGTAGATGCTTCACTTGGTAATGGAAAAGTAACCATGTTAATGGATAAGGATATTAATATTGAGATCGATGAAATTAATAGACAGTTTAAAACTGATGAATATACTTTCTCCAAAACGCCAAGATCTAAAAAAGAAGAGCCGTTTATTAAAGTTAGAAACGGCAGCCTTAAAGTTAATAAAAGAAAGGCTGCCTTCTACTCCAAAGCAATTCTAATAGCTTTAGTATTTCTAGCAGGATTTTTCTTTATTGAGCATTTTCAATTAGGGCAATATATTAGTGTAGATAATAACTCTACATTGGGAGCATTCTTTCTACTAGGAATAGTAGCTGCAGTATCAAGTTGTGCTGCTTTAGTAGGGGGACTGCTTCTATCTATGGCCAAATCCTGGCATGAACAATATATTACTGAGGAGAGTATTAGTATTAGAGCCAGGCCTCATATAATGTTTCATATCGGAAGATTGATCTCATTTACGATCTTAGGAGGAGTACTAGGAACTTTAGGTGGACTTATTACTCTTGATAATCCTGTAATTTATTCAGGTTTGGTATTTTTTGTCTCATTGATCATGGCCTTGCTAGGATTACAGATGCTGGGAGTGAGCTGGGCTAATAAGATAAAATTAAGCGCTCCAAAGAGCTTATTGGGATTTGCCACAGATGATAACAACTTTAAAGGGAAGTATATGCCGTTTTCAATTGGAGCTATGACCTTTTTCCTGCCTTGTGGGTTCACATTGATCGCACAGGCCATGGCTTTAGCATCAGGTGATTTTGTAAGGGGAAGTCTTATCATGACTGCCTTTGCTCTGGGGACGCTCCCTGCCTTGAGTGCCATTAGTTACAGCAGCTTAAAGTTCACAACTAAGCCTCATTTGACGGCCAAATTCAATGTCTTTGCAGGCTTGATCGTACTTTTCTTTGTTGCCTATAACATAAATGGACAATTGAATGTTTTAGGCCTGCCTAGTCTCAATGATATTAATTTAAATATAGAGTCTAGTCAGAACCAGGAAAGTATGGTTGTTCAAAATGGCGATGAGCAAACAATCTCATTCATTGCTCAGGGGTTTGAATATATCCCCACAAACGGCACAACTTTTAAAGCTGGAGTCCCTACTAAGTTTGTGGTGGAGAATAAGGGTATCGCTGGTTGCGGCGCTTACTTGGCCGCAACTGGATTAGTTAATGGCTATTTACAGCTTAAGCCAGGTCTTAATGAGGTAGAAATAGCAAATCCCAGAGCTGGAACATATAAGGTGACCTGTACCATGGGTATGGTTCCACCCGTAATAATTAAAATTATTTAACAATTAACTATGAACAAGGTAATTAAAATATCCGGTATGCATTGTCAAGGTTGTGTAGGCTTAATTCGCATGGAATTAGCAGATGGCGGTTTAGAAGAAAAGATAAAAGATGTAAGACTAGTAGGAGATATGCTGGGTGAAGTGGAACTACAAAATGCCAGTGCAGAGGAATTAGCTCAAGCAGAAAAGATAATTAATAAAATTGAGGGATATCATACAATTTAGTTATTAACAAAGTCCCATGGCTTTAGTAAAAAAAGTTTTCCCAATTGTGGGTATGCATTGTGCTTCCTGCAAACTTCTTATTGAAAAGACCATTAGCAAGCTGGATGGAGTAAAGAGGGTACAGGTTAATTATTCCAGTGAATTAATGAGCATTGAGTATGATGATACACTTGTTTCCATCTCAGATCTGAAGAGCGCAGTTAGTAGAGCCGGGAGCTATAAACTTGTGGCAGATAGTGAAGGTGAAATAGTGCTAGCAGATCCGGGGCAGAGTGAAGCTTTAGAACGTAAAGCTGCAAAATTAAAAGATCAGGAATTCCATAAGATTAAGAACAAATTGATCCTCAGTGGCTTATTAGCCCTTCCCTTTGTCTATGTAATGATCAGGATGATACTTGTAAATCTGGGCAGAATCCCTATGGATATGGCGCCTTTAGGCAATGTATTGGGTGGCCTGAATCTTTACTATCTTATTCAATTCGTGCTGGCAACGACTGTAGTTTTTTACGCAGGATCAGATTTCTTTAAAAGTGCCTGGGTTGCCTTGAAAGTTCGATCTGCAAACATGGATACTCTGATAGCGCTGGGAGCCTTTACAGGCTGGCTTTATTCCTCGCTTGTTACATTTATGCCTCAACTTTTTACTACAATTGATACTGATGTGTACTTCGAAGCTTCCGTTTTTATAATTTTCTTCATACTCTTGGGCCGATTACTGGAAATGAGAGCCAAAGGTCAAGCTTCGGATGCAGTTAGAAAACTATTTGAACTTCAAGTCAAAGATGCCTTTAAGATTGTAAAAGGGAAGGCAGTATTAACGCCTATCAAAGATATCACGGTAGGAGATATCCTTTTAGTTAAGCCGGGCTCAAAGATACCCCTTGACGGAGTTATTACTAAAGGCCGATCGTCGATAGATGAATCCATGGTTACCGGGGAATCGTTACCGATCACAAAATCTGAAGGTGATAGTGTGATTGGATCTACTATTAATAGAACAGGCAGTTTCGAATTTAAAGTAAGTAAAGTTGGTAAAGATACACTTTTATCTCAAATAATTAAGTTAGTAAGTGAAGCTCAAGCAACTACACCACCAGTCCAGAAATTAGCAGATCAAATTTCAGCGGTTTTTGTCCCTGTAGTTATACTCATCTCCTTTAGCGCCTTCGTATTCTGGGCTTTTATGGCAGGTCCTCTGGGCCTATTAGGAGATGCACGTTCATCTTTAGAAATAGCAGTTGTTATAGCATCTTCAGTCTTGATCATAGCTTGTCCTTGCGCCTTAGGACTGGCTACACCTACAGCTGTTATGGTAGGAGTTGAAAAAGGGGCAAAAAAGGGAATCCTGTTTAAAAATTCACAAGCACTGGAGATGATGAACAAGGTTAAGGTTATGGTCTTTGACAAGACAGGCACTTTAACCAAAGGAGCACCTGAAGTAGTTTCGCATAAATTGGCTAAGGGAGCTTCACAAAAAGATGTATATATAAATATTAAAAGTATTGAAGATCTTTCTGAGCATCCTTTAGCATTAGCTATGTCTGATTTCGCTTTTAAAGCCTTAGGCGTGTTCTTTAAAAAGAATCTTGCTGTTAACAAGTTCATTAACAATGAAGGAGCTGGGGTTAGTGCAGTTATTGCTAAAAAAAACGTATTGATCGGGAATTTAAAGTTTCTTAAGGATAATGAAGTAGAATTAGATGAAGAATTAGTTAAACAAGCAGAAGAGTATGCCCATAATGGTTATTCTGTTGTCTATTATTCTAATAATGGAAAGCTGGAGGCGGTATTTTCCATAGCAGATACACTAAAAGATGATGCAAAAAGTGTTATCAAGAGGCTGGAACAAATCGGAATAAAAACAGTGATGCTGTCAGGGGATAATGCCATAACTGCTAAAAGGATCGCCAGTGAAGTAGGGATTAATGAGGTGATAGCTGAGGTATTGCCTCAAGACAAGCAAGAGAAGATCAAAGAACTTCAAGAACTACATCAGGGTGAGTTAGTGGCCATGGTCGGAGATGGAATTAATGATGCTCCGGCATTAGCTCAGTCGGATGTAGGAATTTCTATGGGTACAGGTACTGATATCGCCATAGCTGCTGGTGATGTAATACTGATAAATGGGAATTTAAATAGAATAGTTGATAGTATTGAAACATCTAAATTAACTTTAAGCGTTATTAAGCAAAACCTTTTCTGGGCTTTTGGTTACAATGTTATTGCTATTCCAGTTGCTGCAGGGCTACTTTATCCCAGTCTACATCTTCTATTGTCCCCGGTTATCGCAAGCTCTGCTATGGCTTTAAGTTCAGTTTCCGTAGTAAGTAATTCCTTAAGATTGAAAAGGATGAGTTTAGGCAATAAGTTCAGATCAGATCTAATATTTTTGATAACAATATCTTCATTATTGGGGCTAGGATTATTACTTACTAGTCTGCTTGGTATTAAAGAGAATAACCAGTATGAAGAAACTCATTTACATGCCGGATTCCAAATATATATTGATGGACAGCTACAAGACTATTCAGATAGTAAATATATGCATTTAAGTCCGTGTTCAATTGATTATGTGAAGCCTGATTATTCACTAGTTGAAGATAGAATCCATTTGCACAATAACATCGGAGATGTTGCGCATGTTCATGTTAAAGGAGTTCGATATATGGATTTAATGGACAGTTTGGGAATTACAGACCTATTCAGTTCAGGTTATACTGCAATTCTGAATGGGAATGAAGTAGCAGATCTTCTAGATACTGAGATAGAAGCTTATGATTCAGCAATCTTTATACTAGGTGAAATGCCTAATGATCTTAGTGGGTTTATACTTAATCAGGTGACTCAGGAGGAGATAATTGAAAGTGAGAAATTAGTAGAGAATTGTGGACTATAGACACAAGAAATAATTTCAGGGGTTAGAAATACTGGCTATACAAAGGTTGGTACAGATGTATACTTTGGTGGCAGACAAAAGGTTGTTGCCGTACCTGGAGCAACTAACTTAAGTGTATTGATGCCTGCTCAGATCCCTGTATTTACTGACACTGTTGAAAGAATAAACTTAGAAGTAGATCCAATTAGGTCGAGAGAAACAGTTGCTATGCAGAGAGCTTTAATGTCACGTACAGCATTAACATTGGAGCAAATTAGAAGCCTCCCTAGGTAATTATTTAGGATCGACCCATTTCTTGAAAGTTAGTATGAAGGTGGTGCCTTTGCCTACTGTGCTTTTGATCTCATAATTACCATCCATTAATTTTATTAATGTAAAGGTAACGTAAAGTCCTAATCCTGTTCCTCCAGGTCTAACAATATTGAGATCTGCCTTTCTTCCAGTACGGATATAGTTGTTGACTCGATAGAATTTTTTACCTAAATGTTTAATCTCATCCTCAGGTATGCCTACTCCAGTATCTGTAATTAGCATTTTAATCTCATCATCACCTTTTTCTAGAGTGATGGTTACTGATCCTTTTTGAGTGTATTTAATTGCATTATCGATCAAGTTGTCAGAAACCTCCTGAATCTTAGCTCTGTCGGCTTTAATATATATTGACTTCGTTAATTTACTTATTAATTGTAAACCTTTCTCCTTAGCTTTATGCTCCAGACCAGCAAAACTATCATTTACTACATCCAAGAGATCCACCTTTTCAGGATTGATTTCCATCCTTTTGTTATCAATCTTCGTGACAGCTAATAGAGTTTCAAGAGTCATTATCTCCCTATCAATATTCTCACTTGCCACATCTGTGTATTGAACTATCTTGGCATGATTTTTTTGAGGATTCTCTAACAGAGTCTTATTTAATGAAATGGCATTTCTAGCTATTGTTAAGGGAGTTCTAAGCTCATGTCCTAAGATATCTAACATGTCTCTTTCTTTTTGTGCTTGTTTTTGGATTTGGTGCATCT
>JAKQLP010000060.1 GCA_029567095.1 bacterium | reverse complement strand
TTGCCGACTATGAAGATGGATCGCAATACAATTATCATCCTGATAATTACCCTAATAGTTCTTATGGCCTTATTCACCAGTTTCATCTATTTCTTCTTCACCAATAATTCCCAGTCAGATACCGATCTTAAAAATACTAATGTAGAAATTTTAAAAAGAGACAGGGATATGGAGAATGCTGATCCCGGGCAGGGAAATAATTAACTATTAAATTATTCATATGGATCTTAAAATCGCTAAAGAACGTATTCTGGTCATTAAAGATCAAATCTCACAAGAGCAGGCAGAAGAGAAGGCAATTGCAAAAAAAGTAGATGCTTTCGGAACACTAAATAAGCTGGCCGGGCTCTTTAGTAAACCAGACCCCAATGATTTTGAGATCGTTTACAGAGAACATAGATATCAGCCTTTCTGGCATATATCTTCTCAAGCCCACTATGTTTATGATCGCAGTTCCAATTACCAGATAGAGGTAAAGCATAGTGAAGTAAAGAAAGTAACAGTAGAGGGAAAAGACTATGAGGTTAACAATTCTCATCTGCATATCCCAGTTACGGAGCATTGCGCTCAGGACCTTTCTGAAGAGGTCCTGATCGATGGAATCAGCGGGAGTAAGAATAAATCATTAAAGGAGTATATAAATAAGGATATTACATTGGTAGAAGGGAATAAGCTTAACGACGTAACTGGTAAGGAAGCAGTGGTCGTTCCTCCTCAAACCAGAGTCTCAGGTATCATCAGGGAGATGTTAGCCCAGATGATCAAGGGCATAGAAGCAGATACCATATTCGAAGAGAACATTGAGATCTGCACCATAGATCTCTATTATCGCCCAGTATTCTCATTCCAGTTCCTGTGGAAGAGCAAGAACAAAAAGGCCATCTTGGATATCGATGCCATTACCGGAGAAACTCAGGCAGGTACCAGGACCTTTAATGAGTTTGCAGGCCAAGTATTAGATCGTGATTTCCTATTTGACATTGGAGCTGATTTTACAGGAATGTTCATTCCTGGTGGTTCTATAGCGATAAAGGCAGCTAAAAAGTTCATTGATTCAAATAAAAAATAGTTATTAACAATTTATTATGAAATGTTTTAATTGTTCGAAGCCAGGAAAGGACATTCACGGTATCAGTATCTGTGAATCATGTCTTGTGGAATTAAGGTTATTCAATGATGAAACTATTGCCAGGCAGAGAGAAGAGTATAAAGGGGAGAGGGGATCATATGAGAAAGAGATTGATTACAGGCTGGATTTCATTGAAAAGGACTTTCTTAAGAAAAAGTTGAAGCTATTACATATAAAAGAAAGATTGGGCTTAATTTAATCCTGCTTCCTTGGCTATAAATTTCATAAACTCCCTTACTTCCTGTGATCTCTCCATACTTTGTCCATAAGTCCAGGCCAGAGCTTCTTCAATCAGATCTTTGAATTCAGGATAAGCTGAAGCTACCCATTTACCAGCCTCGGTTTTTGATCCTGCCTTTGACTGCTTAAGGGTATAAATAATACGGCAGAGATTCAATACCAGATAGGACTGGTAATGAGGATTGCTGAAATATGAATCATTATCAATTTTTGGTAACCATTCTGTTTTAAGATCACTCAAACAAGCTTTCTGTACTTGAGATATATCAATATCAGGGGTTAAGGTTTTAAAATCAGGTCCCATAATTGTAAAGCCATATTCCCTGATCAAGTAATTATTAATGATCCACTCATTTCCATAAGTGGCATCAGCATAGAACTTCTCACCGAAATATACCCTGCCTTCTCTTGGGGGTTCAATACTCTGCAGCATAGATTGTGGTGTGAATGAGCATTCGACGCGGTCTTTAAAATCCGGGAATCGAGTCGCTATATCTAGATATTTCTCCCTGATCTTTTCGATCATAGCCTCATCTGGCTTCCCCTTAATTACCACCATAATATCAAGATCACTTCTATCTGGTATATAATCGCTGTAGGTTAATGAACCAAACAGATATATTCCAATCAATCTATCCTGGAATATTTCTTTTGAAAAATCGGCGATATAATTAAGAACAGGCGTTACATTATCAGGAAGTTTCATTTTATTAATACTTATTGATATATTTTAACAGACTTCTTTTATACTGATACTATGGAAAAACTAAACATAACTGGAACAAAAGGAAACATTGCTATAGCTATACAGGGTAAAGGTTCGAAATTAATTATTATTTGCCCTGGCAAGCTTGATAGTAAAGACTACCCCCATTTGATCGATCTGGCAGACAGATTCTCTCAAATCGGATATACAGCTGTACGCATGGACCCTACAGGTACCTGGGAAAGTGATGGTAGTGATGCGGATTTCACCACGACACAATATTTGCAGGATGTTAGATCCATTATTGATCATATGCTTAATAAAAGAGCATATGATCAAATTATAGTTTCCGGGCATAGTATGGGAGGATATATTTCTCTATTGGCTTCTACAATGGATCAAAGAATAACTGGAGCTATTGCCATTATGTCTCCTTATGCTTTAAACAGACCTGGCAGTGCCGAGAAACTTGAGGAATGGGAAAAGACTGGCTTCAGACTTTCCAAAAGAGATATCCCAAATTCCAATGAATTCAGATTCTATAAATTACCTTATGCTCACGCCAAAGACAGACTACAATACAATATCCTGGAAAGAAAGGCTGGTATCAAAATCCCTGTTCTATTAGTAGCTGGAGAAATAGACGATAAAGTTAAAGCTTTTGAGGTTAAAAAACTTTATGATGAACTTGATACCAGAAAGGAATATTTAGAGATCGAAGGAGTAGGGCATAATTACAGAGAAAAAGAAGAAGAGATCCAAAAGGTTAATTCCCAGATCATAACTGCAGCTTCAAGTTTGTTCAACTAACTGCTTTTGCCTTCTTGTTGCTAAATCGCTATGCTTTAGTAATTATTATTGGCAATATGAAAAAACAACAAAGCAATAAAACTCCGATTATTATCGCAATTGTATTATTCTTCCTGTTCCTTTTACTCATCTCTATAGGAGCCCTTTATTTACTAACCCGTAATCAAGATCAGAAGATGTGTACCTTAGAATATGCTCCAGTTTGTGGAGTTGATGGTGTCACTTACTCCAATACCTGTATGGCCGGTGATGTAGAGATCGCCTATCCGGGAGAATGTGGAACAGGGGCTATTATTCCCAGCGAAGTGCCTCTAGGCTGTAAATCCTGGTTTGATGGCTGCAATACCTGTGCTTTAAACGAGAATGGTGAGGCTGCTTGTACTTTGATGTACTGTGAGGAGCCAGGGGAATTTAGATGTCTGGAATATTTCCCCGATTAAATGATTAGGGCATCAGGCACATTTTTTGTTCCATGGTACTCATGTTCCAGGAGTGGAAAGAACCACCTAGGCATTCCTCCCAATGTTTACAATTAAGGCATTTTTCATTACTTGTTCTTTCTTTTTGCCTAAAGAAATCAAATTTTTCATTCCAGATTTTTGAAAGACTATCTTTCTTAATGTTTCCATATACGAACTCCTTTCTTCTTGGTACATTGGGACACACATAAATGTCCCCATTATGAAGTATGCTAGCTATATTTATACCAGTTGCACAATAGAAAAATCCCTGTCTGACCTCATCTTCGTAATCACCAAAGAAATGGGCACATCCTAAAGATGTGTCTAACTTTGATTTTGAATCTCTCTTTTCTTTAACAAAATTTAATAATTTAGTTATTTGGGCTCTGCTTAGACAAATATCTTTATTCTCCAAAGCTCTACCAATAGGGTCCACTATAATGGGCCTCCAGTATTTGGCCCCAGATTTTGAAAAAACTTCATACATCCTGCCTAATTCATTTATATTATTCTTGTTGATTGTAGTTGATATTCTTAACATTGGGACCTTCCCGGTATCTGCGAAAAACTTAACTGCATTCATAGCCCGTTCATATGCTCCTTTAGTATTCCTAAAATCATCGTGAATCTTACCAATCCCATCAATACTTACATCTACTGAGCTTAAACTTGCCTTAATGCATTTGGCCACGATCTCTTTAGTTACAAGAAAGCCATTGGTAACCATACCCCAATGGAAGCCTAATGAAGTTGCATAAGTCACAACATCGAATAAGTCTTTTCTCAGCAATGGCTCGCCTCCTGTAATAGCCAGCATTACTCGATTAGCATCCATATTTGTGGCAACATCCTTAAAGGCAGCCTTGATCTCTTGTGTAGAAACAGTATCTTTTTCAAATCTGTCACCGGCACTACTGCCACAATGTATACAATGGAAATTGCAATTAAGGGTACATTCCCAGAATAGGTATCTTAATTCATGCTTGCTTCTTAGGGATTCTCGATTTCTTAACCAAATTTTCTGCTTACCTTCTTTTATTATCTTTTTTAACATTTTTTTTACGACGAAATATGATGAAGTATACTCCTACTAGGGCAGCAGCTATTGTTAGTAGTAAGACGCAGAGGGAGTTAACCATTATATTTAAAGGGTTCTGATCACTATAAACTGAGTTGGGCATAGGTCCATAAAGGGCTACGGGCAGGCCTGAAACTGTTTTTGAGCGCTCAATAATTAAAGTGGAAATTGCCACAAGTGGAATTTTGAGTATTGAAAGTATTTTTTTCATTGAAAGATTTTAATTAACATTAGTATAAATATTAATTAGTTAAAAGTGAACAAAATGAGCAGTTGCACTATCTGCTACCATTTGATACAATATCCTGTATCTTTATTAGATCATGGATATTACACAATCACTTCAAAAATTAGGATTAACCAGTAACGAAACTGTCGTATATTTATTCCTGTTAAGTAATGGAGCTAATTCCGGAACAAATATCTATACCACATTAGGCCTTGATAAGGCCTCCTGCTACAGAGCAATTAACAGTCTATTTAAGCATGGCTTAATCAATAGTTCTGGAGCTACCAAGAACCAGCAATTCTTTATTGAGGATGTTTATCATCTTCACGATCTTATTAATACCAAGGAAAAAGAATTAGCTACTATTAGAAATGATTTCTCAGAATTAATTAACAGCATTGAAGCTAGTAGTGAGCAATTGTACAAATCACAAAATATTGAGATCTTTCAGGGTAAAGACGGTTACCTTTTATGGAATGAAAGAAGATTGAAAGGTAATCATAAGCTGATTAAGGAATTAGGAACCAGGAAATTCCTTAACAAGATAATCTCCGACAAAGACTACACCAGCTATATGAAAAGCTATATGAAGAAAAGGATCTCTAAAAATATTCATATGCAATCTTTAGGAGATATTAGTGAAGAGCATGATGATATTGATATCACTGATCCTAAACTATTAAAAGAAGCTAGAACTTTCCCTAAAGATCTGGGTATGGATGCTTTCTTAAGTATTTTCGGAGATCATTTTGGATATTACAGTTTTAAAGCTGATAAATTCATGGGAGTGATCGTGTTCGATCCCTTAATGAGCAAACTCCTTTCAGCTATGTTCGATGTCTTATGGCAACAAGCCAATATTAATTATTTAAAGAAATAACATGAGAATAGATGAGAATACTAAGTATTTAGCCAGAATACATACTAAAGCTAATGCCAGAGGGTTGAATATTTACAATCCCTACTTTGAGGAAATGGGT
>JAKQLP010000058.1 GCA_029567095.1 bacterium | reverse complement strand
AAATTTCACAAAGCCTTATACATTGGTGTACTCGCATTAATGGAAGATAGACTTTCAGCATTTTTATCAAAAACTCAAAATGAATTAGGTACAGAGCTTGAGAGCCTCAAAATGCTTTTTGATATGAAGAAAGAGATCTTCTTTAAAACAACAGTTAAAGGTATGTTAGCAGAAGAAGATGTTGCTGAGTTTCTAAATACATACTTCAAAGATAAGAAACTAAAGGATAAAGCCGAATTAACTGGTACTTCAGAAGGTTTATTACCAAAGAATAAATCGGGAGACATAATTTGCTATGTAGATGGAGCAGAAGATAAAAAGATTGCTTTAGAGATTAAGTTTGATAAATCTATGCGACTTGGTGACATTGAGGATAAAGATGTCTTTACTAAAAAACAAGATACAGCTTGGAGTCAAATTATTGAAGCAAAAGCAAACAGGGGTTCTAAGGTTGGTATCATTGTGTTTGATGTTTCATTATGTGACAATTCTATACTGAAGTTTACAGATAGCGTTGGATTTATTGATGGTATAGGATTTATCGTTATTGTTGATTCACAAAAAGGTAATTATTCGAACCTCGTCATCGCTTACAATTTAGCCAGAGATATTGTATTAAAAGCAAAAGAAATCGAATTCGATGGAAAAACATTGACTCTAATCTTAAAGAGAATAATCAAAGATATTGATACTTTCATGTCTATAAGATCGTTAGTTGAAAGTAATATTCAAACGAATGTTGAAATATTAAAGCAATTAGAAAAAGGACTTTTGCAAATGGAATTCGACCAATTATATCTTCAGAAATTTTTAGTTGATGGAAAATTGAATGAAAAAGATTTGCTAGACTTTTATTCTGCAGAAGGAATAAAAGAGAAATTCAAAGTAATTGAAACTGAAATTAGTTCAAATATTTAACTTATTATATAAATGTATATGCAGGGTTACGCAAATAATGGTGGAGATTCTGGTGTGTCAGGATATGAGTATGGAGATGATTACATAATAATTGAATTTAAGGAGGGTAAAAATAGGTTTTATAAGTATACCTATTTAAGTGCTGGAAGAAGTGCAGTAGACCAAATGAAAAATCTTGCTGATGTAGGACATGGGTTAAATTCATATGTTTCTACCTATAAACCTAAACATTCTGAAAAATGGTAAATCATTTTTTTGTTCGAGAAAAAGGTTACTACGAAGACAGATACGACCTCTACACAATACAACTATGTTTACAAACATTAAAGCCTGAAACTGATGTCCCCCTTCCAAATCAACACTTGATGCCTACTAATACAGTTGCTTCTATAAAAGGTCACTTTGCTGAAATGATTAACTACTGTAAAGCAGGAGAGAGATATAGAACTCGAAGAGAAACTATTGATAAATGGATTGCCGAAGATCAGAACAAAGAGGATTACTTCAATAAGGCTTTAGACCCCTCACCTGTTTTATGTGCTGAGTGTTATAAAGTAATGAATTTGATAGATAAAGAATTAGTTGATTTCTTTGAACAGCCATTAAGGGTGCTTTTTCTTTTTGAATGTCCAAATTGTAAGGCTAGAAAGGGATTATACGAGAATGGCGAGGAGTACGAATCAGATAGTAAAAACTGTCCTAAATGTAAATCAAAACTAACATCGAACAAAACCAAAAAAGGTACTGTTATTTCTATTCTAACCAATTGTACGAAGTGTGATTACAAAGATAGTTACGAGTTAGATCTTAAAATAGATACATCAAAATACGAGAAAGAAGAATTTAACAACAAGAAATTGCTTGAAGAATATCGTGAAAAATACTGTTTAACATCTAAAGCAGGTGAAGAATATATTATTCATACAAATCGAACAAAAGATTATCTGAATCATCGTTCTGAAGAGCAAGTAAAAGCAACAGATCCAGTTTGGCAAAAGGTAAAGAGTATTAGAAAGATTTCTATCTTAGAAGTAGAATCTTTGTTGAGTAAGGCGTTAGAGCGATTGAAATATATCCGTTTTTCGTTGGATAAGCCTGAAATTGATAAATTTCTGACAGTAAAGTTTTCGGTTCAAGAATCTGACTCCTTAAGGTCTGAGTATGACAGTATACACAAGCTTCAAAAAGCTATTAAATCCGTTCTTGAGGATACTAATTGGAGATTAATGTCTGAAGGGATTACTAATCGTTTAGGATACCTTACAGGTCGATTAAAAGGTTATGAAAGAGAAGAAGATCTGCATGATTTACTCAAAAGAGTTAATTCTTAATAAGCTTTTTGTACACTGCAAGGGCAATATAGGAGATCAGGTAGAAAGGTAAAAACAAAACCCACCCAATACACCCAAAGTTTCCAAACTCACTATTCCTATAGATTCGCTTTCCTTTTCCTCTTTTATACATCATAATATTACAAGCTTAAATTAAAATCGGAGTAATATGCAAGGAATTTCCAACGATTTTGAAGTTCGGAAACAAACTCCAAAACTTTGGTAAAAAGTTCGTAACGCGTCCTGTCGCTCCGATATAAATTCAAATAGATTGATTTGAAAATACATTTTCTTCCATTAATTTTTCATTTCCCTTATCATTTATATTATTTCTTATTTTTCTAGAATGAAAAAGGTATTTCCATTATTTTAATTGTAGGACTATTACTACTATGTTGTTGCGTTGTCGTCCTAGGCGGAGGTTTTCTGGTCGCTAACCAGGCAGTAGCTGCCACCGAGCCGGTTCAAGAAATGGCCTATCGATTATGTGATCAAAAAGGAGATCTTACACAAACAACATACAATGAGATCTTCAATCAGGATTTCAAGGATGTAACAACTTTAGAGGAAACTCAGGATTTTCTAGCAGAAGCCTTCCCTTCCTCATTCAATTGCTCTGATCTAAAGGGCAATAACATTATAACCCTAATGACAAAGGGATATTCAATCTCATCTGAAACAAATCTGGATGAAACTATAGCAACATATGTGGCTCAAGTTGGAGATTATGAGATGTCTTTCTACTATAGATTTGAAAACAATGAATGGTTAGTTGAGGGATTGTATATTGAGTAAATATTAGACTTCCAAGAAATCTGTTTTGGGTACTTTCTGGAATATTTCAGGTAAGAACTGCTTCCAGGGCGTATCATCAACAAAGCGAGGATCATCATCTAGTGCTGATTCGTGTACCAGGCGAACATGCAATGGATTGGTTTGGATCGGAGACCAGAAAGCAGTGAATCCATATTCCCAAAACTTTTGAATTGGGGCAATATATAGATTGTCTCTTCTATCATATTCTACTCCGAAAAGAGATTGCCTAAGTCTTTCGATTTGAAGTCTGACTAAATTCGGTGGCAAATTGCAGAAGTCGGTATTTAAGAACCTAGTAGGGTCTACAAAGGCGGATTTACCTGGAAATGTTACTGATCCAATAGGCAATCTATCACGACTTCTAAATTTGAAGGAATTCGTATTTAACGCACTATTTTCAATACAGGCTATATCAATTTGGCCAAGTCTATTAAGATGATCCTGAGAAATTTGAGCACCAAATGGAATATCTTCAGCAATTTCCATCACTCTTTTTCTTACCTCCCAATATTTAACAGCATGGGGCTCATGCCTTCTTTGGAAATCTGTTTCGACCTTATCTTGAGGGACAGGTTCTAAAAGAACCAGATCTCCAGTATTTAACTCAAATATGGTCGAGTGTTTAGTAAATCTATCTAATTGTTGACTTTCTGGTAGGAACATAGATGCATTATATCACGATAATATATATATTCACCAGATAATTATTTGAGGATTATAGCCACTTCTTATAGTAGAAGAACCCAGTAGTAAATACTATTGATAATAGTATTAATTGCATAATTGAATCGAATGATCCAGCTCCATTTAGGAATGAGAATTCTACATTCATCCCAAATATGCTTGATATTATAGTAGGAATAGTAAGAATGATTGTTATCGAGGTCAAAAATCTAATTGTTTTATTCAATGATAGATCGATAAGGATTTTGTAGGAATCTCTAAGAGTTACAATGCTTTTAAGATTCAATAAGCATAATTCTGCCGCCTGATTAAAATCTTCATACATATCATTGAGCATTTCTTCGTCGCTGGAATATATTGAGAGGAACTTCCCTTTTAATATCTTATTAATAATATATTTTGTGGGTTGCAATGCTAAGTTATAGCTATTAAGCGCTTCTTCATGAAGAATTAATTCCTTTACCTGTTTATCATTCAATTTCTCAATCCTTTTCTTTTGAAGCTCAATTTCCCTTCTAATTCTCTCGATATCTTTTAGATACAAAATTGCTAATTCTTGAAGCAATTTAATAAATAGTTTGGATCTTTGAGAAGTAAAAATGTTGGAACTTGATTTAATGACCCTATCAATAGTGGGGTTGCTATCAAGACTGATAGTAATAATAGCTGCTGGGGAAATAATTACTGTGAAATTAACGAGCTCTGATCTATTATTCTTAACAATAGGCATCTTTAATATCACCATCAAATTCTCATCAATCTTTTCAACCTTGGGAATCTCATTGGTATCAAGGATATCCTCAATAATTTCGCTTTCGATGCCGAATTTTTCCTGAATAAGATCAAGATCTGCTTTTAAGGGATTTTGAATATCTATCCAGCATCCTTTAGCAAATTTATTAATTTTGCTTAATTTAGTTGTTCCAATTGTTTTGTAATAGATATTTTTCATGGTGTTTAATCTGAGCCTTGTTATTATACCTTATTAAGAGCTGCTTGGTCTATATCTTAGATATATATCAGAAGCTTATTGGATGAAGAAATACCCTGGGGGAGAATCGAACTCCCACGTCATTTCTGACACACGCTCCTGAAGCGTGCCTGTCTACCTGTTTCAGCACCAGGGCTAATTTCGTTTATTATATCAAATATTTGAGGTTTTAATAATTTTCTAATAAGCTATTATTAATATTATTGTCTTTAAAATGGATCCATCAGGAAGTTATGCCCGGAATAAAAAGCTTATATATATAGCCATTGGCTTCTTGTTATTTGGACTACTAGCTTTATTAATTCTAGCTGTGGCTTTCTTTAATCAATCTAAACCTAATCCCGACGCTTTAAAAAATACTCCAACACCAACAGTAAGCCTAACTGGTGTTCCCGTAACTTTAACTCCCTCAATTACTGTGAATGAAGATTCGAAATTATTCTATATCGCTTCAAATTCACTATATCGCTTTAATTCCTATACCAGGGAGAATATTAGTATTGACGAGAGCATCGATTACGATATTCTTTTTGGATTTAATAGCACTAACGAATATCTTGCTTTTAAAGCTAATGATGGATATCTCTACTTCAGAAATATGGCTCAATCACAAAATATTAGGTCTACTAAGATAAGTGGAGAGATAAAAGACAATTTCTGGAGTGATGAACAAACTTTTGTAATTGTTAATAATCAAGGCTATATTAAATACACAGCTCCAAATTTCAATAATGGTGAGACTTTCACAATAAATTTCCCGGAAGCATCTGATCTAATTGCCATATCTCCTGATTTACAATGGGTATTAGCAAGGGAAAATAGAAGGCTGGAAAGGCTGTATCTATTTAATCTTGATACAAATAAGATCCAATATATGGAGTTATTTGATCTGGATGATGAAGTGGCTTTCAATTACCTTAATTGGCTACCTCCTCACAGATTGATATTCTTTAATTCCATTGGTCTATCTGCTTTGAACCCTGATTCTATGGTTCAAACCAGATTATTAAGCTTTAATATTGATATTACAACCGGAGATAAATTAACACCATTACAGTCCAGTCTTGCTAATACACAATATTATTTTTCCTATTTTGGCAGATTGTATAAATACGTAGAAGGAACCTTGATCAATACTCAAGTATTGGATCTAAAAGATTACAATTTTTTAAATTTAAAGCAGATAGCAATATCACCTAATAGCAGATATGTAGCATTCGATAGAAGTAATGGGGCTGCTATAGTTATTAATCTTTCAACACTAAGTTCGCTCTCACTTTGTGATTTTGATTGTTATGATCCTACTTGGGAGAATTGATATGCCGAGGACAGGACTTGAACCTGCACAGGATTTCTCCCACTAGATCCTAAGTCTAGCGTGTCTACCATTTCACCACCTCGGCGTATTTTATTAGAAAGAACGTCATAATTATAGTAAAATTAGCAATATTATTAAAGGCTACTAGCATATATTTATGGCTACCCCAATGCAGGAGCAATATCTTGCTCTGAAAAAGAAATATTCGGATTCAATACTGCTGTTTAGATTAGGTGATTTTTATGAGGGTTTTTCTGAGGATGCTCAATTGCTCTCAAAGGTTTTAGGTTTAACCTTAACAGGAAGAGGTGAAGGAAGTAATAGAGTCCCTATGGCTGGTATACCGCATCATGCACTTAAAAATTATCTTCCAAAGCTAATTAAAGCGGGCTATAAAGTGGCTATTGCTGATCAATTGGAAGAACCCGTCCCGGGGCAATTAGTGGAAAGAGATGTAACAAAAGTTATAACTGCAGGAACAATTATTGATGAGAATGAGATGGACCCTGATAGGAATAACTACATCGCCTCTATATATCTTTCGCGTATCAAAGGTCATCAGTATTGGGGATTAGCATACTCAGATATAACCACGGGAGAATTCTTAGTATCTGATTATCTATTAAAGCATGTTAACCAATCTCTACCTGCAAATCTGGTACTAGACCTGTTTAGGGTCGATCCTAAAGAAATAATAGTGCCCTCAAGCCTGTTATCAAATTTGAAAAACGATTTCCCTTCATATAATTTCATCAAATTTGATGATAGGGAATATTTTCCTAATGAATTGAAAAATGACCTACTAGAATATTTCCAAGCGGCTAGTTTCAAATCATTCGGGCTTGATGATCTGGAACCTTCATTAATAGCAGCAGGGAAATTATTAGAGTATGTTAAGAACAATCGTAAGGGTACTACACCCAAATTGAAGCAATTAAAAAGGATCCAAAGTGATGATCTTATGTATCTTGATGATTCAACTATTAGAAGCTTGGAACTCATTTATCCTTTAAGAGGAAATGATATTTCCAAAACTCTTTATGGAGTGTTAGATCAAGCTCAAACTGCAATGGGTAAAAGGCTACTTCGTAATTGGATACTCCATCCTTTGATAAGAAAAGATCTAATTGAAAAAAGATATTTCTGTGTAGAACAGTTCTTTAAAAACGAACAATTAGCAAATGAAACAGGAGAATTATTAACCAATATCTCTGATCTGGAAAGGATCCTGATAAGACTTTCTGGAAAGAGCGCTAATGCAAGAGATCTGCAATTTTTAGCAAATTCGGTTAGTGCGTCTTTAAAGATACTTGATCTGAAAGGTATTGCTGAAGTAGTTAAATCTCTTGATAATAATATACCTACAAATATAAGCTCTTCCTTAAACTCTGAATTAGTTGAGTATATTTCTAAAGCCATAAAAGATGATCCTGCTTTGACCATAACTCAAGGGGATATGATCAGAGAAGGTTTTGATAAAGATCTAGATGAGATTAGACAGACAGCAGATAGTGGTAAAGTATTTTTAAAACAATTAGAAGAGAAAGAGATCAAACAGACAGGGATTTCCTCATTAAAGGTAAGATTCAATAAGGTCTTCGGTTATTATATTGAAGTTTCAAAATCTAATCTTAATAAAGTACCAGCCCACTATATCCGTAAACAAACTCTGGTTAATGCTGAAAGATATATTACAGAGGAATTAAAGGTCTGGGAAGAAAAAATCTTAAACAGCTCAGAACTTATTGCCCAAAGAGAATATCAACTATTTGAAACCATTAGAGAAAATGTCTTGCGCTATTTCAATGATGTTATGCAATTAGCATCGTTTATCTCTCACATTGACCTCTTTGTGAATTTCGCAAAGATCGCCAAGCTCAGAAATTATATTAAACCATCTCTAGAAGATCCTGGTGAGCAAAGCTATATCATTAACGGAAGACATCCAGTTGTAGAGAGCTTTTTAAAAGACGATTTCATTCCCAATGATATTTCTTTTAAGCCAGGTACTCAAGAATTGATACTCCTCACTGGTCCAAATATGTCTGGTAAATCAACATATATTAGACAAGTGGCCTTGATCTATCTAATGGCTCAGATTGGCTCATTTATCCCTGCATCTGATGCTAAGATAAGCATAGTGGATCGAATATTCACAAGAGTAGGAGCCTCCGATGATCTGGCTGGAGGCGAATCTACCTTCATGGTGGAAATGTTGGAGACAGCTAATATATTGAATAATGCTACTAAGAATTCCCTATTGATCCTGGATGAAGTCGGCAGAGGAACAAGTACATATGATGGCATGGCTTTAGCTTGGGCCATAATTGAACAAATAGTCAAAGATATTAAGGCCAAATGTCTATTTGCTACTCATTATCATGATCTGTTACTTCTAGAAGATCTGCATCCTATGATTAAAAATTTTAAAGTAAGTGTTTTGGAAACAAAAGATGAAGTATCATTCATGCATAAAATTGAAAAAGGTGGTATTGATAAAAGTTTTGGGATACATGTTGCTAAATTAGCTGGTATCCCTCCTAAAACCATTAAAAGAGCCAATCAAATTCTTGATGAACTACATAAAAAATCGATCAAGTCATTTATTGAGAAGCATAAGCTTATAGATACTCAATTAGGATTTAATGTGGAGCCAGCTACTTTGCAAAATCCTATTTTAAATGAACTAAATGAACTTGATATCAATACCTTATCCCCTTTAGAGGCATTAAATAAATTACAGGAGATCAAAAAGAAGCTCAGTAATGAAGGCAATTGATATTTTCAAAAACAATCCTGCATACGAAAAACTATCTAGGATTTTAGCTAGCGCATCCGATCATCTGATATTTACTACCACTCAGATCCAAGGTATTCCCTTTTCTTTACAAGAGAATCTAGGATTGAGTCTTGTTTATGATCTTGATAGATCTCTGGTTTTGATCACTAGAGATTCTTTAGAAATCCGTAAGTTGATTAATACCATGATGATAGTTTCTATAAAAGATCTATCATTTTCCAGTTTAAGCATATTATTAAAAAATCATGGCTTTAATAGAGTTCTAAAAGTACTAGAACCCGGTCAATTCAGCATAAGTGGAGATGTGATCAGTTTTTGGCCTTTAGGATATGCCCACCCGATAAGGTCAAGCTTCTTTGGAGAAACTTTAGATTCGATTTATTTATTTGATGAGATCTATCACCAAAAATTCACTAAATTAGAAGAACTGGTTATATCTGATCTATCAAAACTAAGTGAGAAAACAGAGTATCAAAATATTAAGATACTAGGTGTTGATAAAGATAACTTTATTAAACAGGCTTTATTATTTTCAGGAGAATTACAAACAAGTAATAACAACGCTGTTGAATTTGATTATACCTATCCTCAACTTTTCTTCCAAAGATTTGATCTATTAGGAATTGAAATTGATAAGAGGATAGAAAAAGATTATAAGATCCTGCTATTTACTAATAATAAAAGCGCTATACCTGAAAAATTCCAAAATTTGGTACAGGAGCCACTTGAGGGTTTAGATACAGGGATAGAATCGGCTAATCAAAAGATCTTCTATCTAAGTGACAGGGAGTTATTTGGAACCATCTTTTTAAGTAAGGTCACTAAAAGCTTAAGTTCCAGTAAAGCAAGACAAATGTTAGCTGATCTTGAAGGAGAGATCGGCATCGGTGATTATATCGTTCATGAAGATCATGGTATTGGAATATATAAAGGAATAAAGCAGGAAGAATTCGAACAAAGAATCCCATTAGGTTTTGGTGAATATACTATTAGTATAGTTAAAGAAGACTATATCCTTATTCAGTATGCTGGATCAGACGAGCTCTATGTTCCTTTGACCCAGATCGGTAAGATCACCAAGTATATTGCTCAAGATGGTTTAGCACCACAACTAACAAGCTTAGGTAAAGCTGAATGGTCTAATTACAATCGAAAGGTCAAAGCTGATATTAAGAAGATCGCAAAAGAATTAGTTAGTCTATATGCCCGAAGAGAATTAGCAGAGGCCCCCAAAATTGCAGTTAGTAAAGATGATGAGTATGAAGCATTTTGTGATGAATTCCAATATGAGGAGACCAAAGATCAAAAAAGATCGGAATTAGAAGTGCTCTCAGATTTAATGCTGGATAAGCCAATGAATAGATTAATTGTGGGCGATGTTGGATTTGGTAAGACTGAAATCGCTATAAGAGCATCATTTCAAGTAGCAAGAGCTGGAATGCAGGTGGCAGTTCTTTGTCCCACAACAGTCTTAGCCGCTCAGCATGAAAAAGTTTTCAAGGAAAGATTCAAAAACACACCATTTAACATTGCTTCTTTGTCCAGACTTAATAAATATGACAATACAAAAGTTATTAATGAATTGGAACAGGGTAAGATCGATATAGTTATTGGCACGCACAGGCTTCTTTCATCTGATGTAGTATTTAAGAATTTAGGATTATTGGTAATCGATGAAGAACAGAAATTTGGAGTAAAACAAAAAGAAAGAATTAAAGGTATATCTAGTAATATTCATATACTTAGTATGAGTGCTACTCCAATACCAAGAACACTGAGTATGGCTCTCTCCTCTATTCAGGAGATCTCTTTAATTTCCACTCCTCCCAGTAATAGATTGTCAATTAAAACCAAGGTGGAGCCAATGAATTGGTCAAAGGTCGTTAACGCAATCGACTATGAGGTACAACGGGGAGGTCAGATCTATTATCTTCACAACAGGGTCGAAACAATAGAATCAGTATATGCTAAGCTGCAGGCTTTAATGCCTAAGATTAAATTCGTTATCGCTCACGGGCAGTTAGATGTGAATACACTATCTAAAAGGATTACTGACTTCTATAATCAACAATATGATGTCCTTATCTGCACTACTATTATTGAAAATGGAATAGATATGCCTAATGTGAACACCATTATTATTGAACAAGCACAAAATTTTGGTTTGGGTCAGCTCTATCAATTAAGAGGGCGTGTGGGTAGAAGTAATAGGCAAGCTTATGCCTATCTCTTCTTTAAAGGGGATCTTGATTTTAAGCCCCAAACAGAAATTGAAGATCCAGCTAAGGCAGTGGAACAAAAATATGTAAAAAGATTAAAAGCTATATTAGAAACCAGTGAACTCGGATCAGGATTTAAATTAGCCAGCAAGGACTTGGAGATCAGGGGGGCTGGGAATTTATTAGGTAAAGCACAGCATGGGCATATCAAATATATGGGCTATGGCCTATATATGCAGCTGCTTGCTGAAGAGATTGAAAGACAGAAAAATAATGTCAAAGAAGCCATCTTTAACAATTGAAGTAAAAGTAAAACCAAGATCTAAAACTTCTTCATTTGTAAAATTATCAGAAGTAACCTATTATGCCCAAATCCATTCTATAGCTGAAAAGAACAAAGCAAATTTGGAACTCTTGCAATTAGTAGCGGGCTATTTTAAAGTAAATCAATCTCAGGTTAAAATATTAAAAGGATTAAGCAGTAAGAATAAATTAATTGGTATATATGAGTAAATATCTAAATTGGGGAGAAACAACCCTTGAAGAGGCATCAGAGACCGATATTTCCCTACATTATGATAAGGGATATCTCTTCACAAGAAAGAGTAAGGGCAACATGTATCAATCCCGCTCTCTTCGAATCAAACTAATTGATTTTTCACTTACAAGTGAGAATAGAAGAATATTAAAGAAAATGCCCGAATTAGAACTAGAGGTTGTTAAGCTTCCACTAATTGATTATGATTGGCGGATCCATAAACTTGGGAAAGATTTCTATACCAATAAATTTAAAGATATTTCATTTAGTGCAGCTAAAATAAAGCAGCTGCTCACTGCAGATAAAGCATCTAATTTCAATTCTCTATTTAGATTCTCGCTTAATTCAGAGAATATTGGCTACACTATAGCTTATATGAATCATGCATTGCTTCATTACGCTTATCCTTTCTATGATTATTTAACTTATCCAAATAATCTGGGTATGGCTATGATGCTTAGATCAATCCTTTATGCTCAAGAGCAAGGCTTACAATTTGTATATTTAGGAACTCTTTCCAGACCTTCGGATGTTTACAAATTGCAATTTAATGGACTGGAATGGTTTGATGGTCAAATTTGGGTTAAAGATCTTGAAAAAGCTAAGGAGATTTTAAGTAATAGTTAAGTTCTTCAATTTATACTTCCCCTATAATTTTTTAATGATTGTCATATATGAATATGCAACAATTATTAGTATTAGGCAGAGCAACAAAGCCTGCTGAGATACTGGAAAGCAAAGAGGGAAAGAAGTATGCTAGATTTTCCCTGGCAGTAAATGATTATTCAAGAACTAATGAGGAGTCTAAGCCTTGTTTCTACAATGTTTTGATCTTCAATAAAAGTATTGAGAAAGTGGAGAAGATCGATAAAGGAGATCTTGTGCTAGTTGATGGAAAACCATCAGTTAATGCTTATCTAAGTAATGAAGGTGAAGCAAAGGCTAATATGGTGATCTATGCTAATAGATGGAGATTATTGAAATAGCAATGGGTAAATAACTGCCCTTTTATTTTAACAACCCAGGGTTTATCGCAGGTCTTACATCCATTAATAAATTCCTGGTATCGAATTTAGCTGGATCTAAATTCCTTAGATTTTGTGCAATCTCTGGAAATGCCACTGCCAATTGTTCCAGCAAAGACATTGTCTCAACTCTTTTATCAAGGCTTAAACCTTGGTGGGAATCTACGCCGATAGATAATAGAGCCAGCCCTAAAGTTGTTGGTTCAACTAATTGTCTGCCATTTTCTAAAGTAACGATATGATTCATCACAGGTAATTGATCTTGAAGTTTTAAAGGGTTGGGGTTAATTGGATTTTGATTACCATCAACTATTCAATTCCAAGTATGCAAATCAACAAAGGTCCCCGGAGCTAATATCCTAAATCCCATTCTTCTTAATTCTTCCGGTACCTCTTGTTCAGGTAATTCAGGAGAGCCTGCAGTTAATGCTTGCATAAATTCAGGAATGAAAGGAGCAACAGGGGTCTCGAATGGGCCAGGGACACAAAAGGAGGAACTGGATTATTCATTGTAGATAGTAATTAAATTAGAAATATGTTCTTTTAGATCAATGCCTAGTTCATTTACCCCATATTTAATCTCTTCTCTATCTATCTTGGCTGCGAAAGCTTTATCTTTGAATTTCTTTAGTGCTGATTTTGCCTCCATACCCTTAAATCCATCAGGTCTCATTAGTGAATAGGCATAAAGCAAACCAGCTAATTCATCAATAGCGATTAAAGATTTGGCCATATTTGATTCAGGTTTAACCCTGGGCATTGAGATCGCATGGGCTGCAACGGCATGTATCAATCTATGATCGTAACCCCATTTTGAAAACCATTCTAATGATCTTGAAGGATGCTCATTCGGGAATTGCTCATAATCAAGATCATGAAGCAAACCTGTTACATACCATAGGTTTTCATCTTCATTGTACTTATTTGCATAAGCTTTCATGGCTTTAGCAACCATTCTGCTATGTAATTGCAGATATGGTTCTTTGATATATTCTATTAATTTAGTTTCAGCCTCCTGTGGTGTTGGTATTATTTCCATAATGAGAATTTCTTGGTTAAGATATTGATCTTGTCATTCTCTCCAAATATCCCAATACCTAGAATATTTAATTTGTCTAGTTCTTTTTGGGAGATCATCTTAGCTAGTTGGACATCATCTGAGAATTTGATCATCTCATCAACATATATTAAGAATTGCAAGGATTCTTTATTTAACTTATCCATCAGATCAATTAGCTGGGAGGATTTAGCAGCAAGCGTGATTATGGGATATTGAGAATTAGCAGGCAATTCCTTTCCATCTTGAGTTGTAAAGGTAGGTCTGCTGGTGATATTCTCCCCTACTCTACTGCCTAGATAGGCACTCAAATGACCAATAGTATTTGTGAGTTCCCAGCCCTTTAATTCCTTATTTAGTACTAATACCATTTTACGGCTTTTATCCTGATGCCTTACTTTGATCTTATCAGGTCTTAAAATATCACCATAAATTTGTTTGGTGGAGTTTTCCAATTCTTGTCTCATTAATGGGAAGAATGTACCTTCCCTGCCAGAAATATCTTCCAAATACCAAAATACTCTTTCGCTCATTCCAAAGCCTGAGGTTGGGGGCATCCCATATTCAAGCATCTCCACAAAATCAATATCCAGCATTTGAGATTCATCATCTCCTTCAAGCCTGGCTTCCTCTTGTTCCAGAAATCTGTCTAATTGATCTACAGGATCATTAATTTCACTATAGCCATTACCAAGTTCACTTCCAGCAATAATAATGTGGAATCTCTGAGTTAGTTCGGGATTATCTGGTAAAGATTTGGCCAAGGGAGACATGAATTTAGGCTCATTAATAAGGAAGGCAGGTCCAGGTATTGTCTTTCTAATTATCTTCCATAAATTATCAATCAATCTGTTCCTGTTTAATTTACCCTTTAAGTGAATTCCAGCTTTTTCAATAACACGAAGCATTTTCAACTCGGAATCTTTAAAGATATTAATTCCTAATCTGCTCTTGATGATCTTTGCATAATCAATCTCCTTCCAATCTTTAGCCAGATCAAATTTATGTCCTCTGGTTTCAAAAACTGTTCTGCCATATACTTGTTGGGCTAGATAAATGAATAGATCTTTAGTTAGCTGCATATTATCTTTATAGTCGGCATAGGCCCAATACCACTCTATCTGCTGATATTCCTGCAAATGCTCATCATCTACCCCTTCATTTCTAAAATTAGGTCCTAAGGTAAAGATCTTTTCATAGCCTCCGC
This sequence comes from bacterium, assembly GCA_029567095.1. GTDB lineage: Bacteria > Patescibacteriota > Dojkabacteria > B142 > OLB20 > JAKQLP01. The sequence continues at coordinate 24,072 of JAKQLP010000058.1, read as the reverse complement.
CTATTAGTCTTTTTTGATAAAGTTCTGTTGAGATGCGCATATATAGATCAATGCCCAGATCGTTATGATGAGTAATAAATGGTCTGGCATCAGCTCCTCCTGTTTTATACTCTAATACCGGAGTCTCAACTTCCATAAAACCTCTACTGGTTAGGAAATCCCGAGCAGCTTCAAAAAATTTTGCCTTCCGAACAAATAGTTCTTTTGTTTCCTGATTCATGGTCAGATCCAGATACCTTCTTCTATAGCGTGTCTCTTTATCAGTGATACTCTTCCATTTATCTGGAAGTGGCCTTAAAGCTTTAGAAATCAACCATAAGTCCTTAACAAGGACGGAGATCTCTCCTGTTTTTGTTTTTGTAATAGTCCCTTCAACATTCACAAAATCACCAACATCAAGCAGGTTCAATTCGCTAAAGCCAAGATTCTGCCTCTCTTTATTATATGAATTAATGGTGTCATTTCTGATATATAGCTGGATCTTGGCACTTTGATCAGCAATATGGCCAAAAACAAGCTGGCCATGTTCTCTTAGGGACATTAATCTACCAGCTAGTTTAATGGTCTTATTCTCAAATTCGCTGAAGGATTCCAATACTTTTTTAATGTCTACGTCCTTTTTAGCTATGGCAGGATATGGATCTATGCCCATCTTTCTTAAGGACTGAATTTTTTCCAGCCTCACATCTCTTAATTGTGCTAAATTGCTTTTTTGTTCTTGTGTTTCCATAATGAGTGATTATACAAAAAAATACTGGAATAATCAGCTATTTAGTACTTTCAATTCTTACCCAGGTTTTATAGAAATCCTTTTTTAAGATCTTTTGTTCAATAAGAATCCTTAACCAAAGATAAGCTCTTAAGAAGTATAGCGTTAAAGACCAGATTAATTCTTTAATATTTTTTGCGTATTTGAGCGGGAACCAAAAGTATTCCAATTCTTTATAGAAATTGCGCACCTTAGTATTTTGACTCACTACACCATAATCCCATAATTGCATATATCCTCCTACCGATCTCGCTTTTTGATCGAACCAGTCTTTTAAAGTGGCAGGATACTTAACATAGACTTTAGCATTAGGCTCATAGGTTAAATAATATCCTTTGTTATGAATTATATATGACAGATAAGCATCATCAACTAAACAATCATTAGGAATATTAAATTTTAAATTCCTAATTAAGGATAAATATCCAGAAAGGACAAAGAAGTTTGGTTTTTGAGATACAAATTTTAAAGAATGACCTTGAGGATTTTTAGTCATTGTAACCATCCTTTTATGATGAGCGCCATCTGCTAGTAAATGCGATAGATACCCCCAATATTTTTCTCTGGGATCGGCAGAAACAGGCCTTCCTGTTACTGCCCCTACCTTTTTATCTTTAAAATGATCAAACATAGCAGGCAAACAGTCCTTAGAAACATGTACGTCTCCATCTGAAAGTAATAGGTATTGTCCCTTAGCTATTTTGAATGCCATATTTAAAGCATTGGGCTTACCTTTATGAGGGTCAATAATATTTATCCAATTAACCTTTCTAAATTCGTTCTTCACAATATTTCTGGCAGCATCAATTGTATCCTGATCTGGTATTACAGTAATAAGTTCAAAATCATTTTTTAGGAACGCTTTGCTAGTTAATATCAAGTTCCTGATAGCCTTACCAATAGTCTTTGGCTCATATGCTGCGGTTAGTATGATTGATAGAATAGGTTTATTCATTTAAAGATCATTTCTTTTTGGATTAATTTGATTTGCTTCTTTTTAGTGATCTTCCTTTTTACAGCAGGTATCTTAATATTCTTCTCCAAACATAGTCCTTTTAGCTTCCACATGAAGATCTTACCTTTATTACCATTGTTTTGGGCTTCAGGATAATCTATAGCGAATTGAGCTGCTTTTTCCACAATGTTACGAGGAAGATCTTTAGCAAGACGCATGTATAAAGCTTTGTGATTTCTATCACCTAATCTGACTGACAATCTAATTCCATAGTCTTGATGCTCTGTGCGAATATATTTACCGCGACTTGTTAAACGGTCTATAAAATCATTTTTTAATAATATTGATTTTGTAGATTTGAACTCAATCTTTTTCATCACTTAGTTAATGAATCTACAAGTTTTGTTATCATACCCCTAAATGAATGACTTCCCAGAAATACTACTAGAATGTCTTTTTGATTAAGCAATTTATTGTTTAATTCGTTTATAAGATCCTCATCAGAGTCCATTATCCGACAGTCTATACCTTCCTCATTAATCAATTCCTGCAACTCTACTTCACTATATCTAGCCTCATTTGATTTGGGTAAGATCGAAAATTTTGGAAGTATTACTTTTACTTCTTTAGGGATATGATTTTTAAATTCGTTCAAAGCCTTCATACTTCTACTTCCTGCTGCCGGATCGATAATGGCATAGATTTGCTTATGCGGGAATTCTTCTCTCAATTCATTTAAAGCTGTTTTCAATTTAGGCGGAGTTGATCCGAAATCGTCTATTACTAAATTAGACTCATTCTGCCATCTTATTTCCAATCTTCTTTTTAAGCCCTGAAATGTGGCGATCCCTTTTTGAATAGCTTCTTTGCTTACATTTAATTCATAGGACAAGGCGGCTGCATAAAGGATATTCTTATCGTTATATTTACCAAGCATGGCGCGATCATAAGGGATCATTTCAATCTCCTGATTATCCTTTTTCTTCATTAATACTCTTTGGGGTCGAGAATCATTGATTAAATACCAATCCGCCTGAGAATTAAGATCAGTTGAACAATATATGATACGAGCCTTAGTAGTTTGTAAAATGTTTCTAATGTTAGCATCATCTCCATTAGCTATGATTAGACCATTTTGAGGCACCATTTCCACTAATTTCTTGAAATCTTCAAGATAGGATTCAAAAGTCGGGAAAAGATCCTGATGATCCCATTGCAAGCCAGTGATTATTAAATATTGAGGATTATAGGAAAAGAATTTAGAGACTCGATTCTCTAAAGAATCCAGATACTCATCTCCTTCTACGATTGAATACTCTGTTTGTGGATCTGCAAATTTTACATTCGGATTTAAATTATTATCAAAGGCTCCATACATATAGGAGTGATTGATCTGAGCTTTAGAGAAAATTGATGTTAAAAGGGCTGTAGTTGTTGTCTTTCCAAAGCTTCCAGTAACAACAATAGATCTATCTTTCTTAATTATTTGTTCTGCTAATACACCAGGATAAGTAGTTAACTTAAGTCCAAGACTCTTAGCAGCTATGATCTCTTCATTATTCTTTGTGGATTTTGTTCCTTGAAAGATCACAAGATCAGGATGTCTGGCATCTATGGTTAGTCTTTCTTTTTTAAATCCTGGCTGGATATTTATATCGTATTTTTTTAAAAAATCACTTACAGGAGGATAAAAACCTTTATCTGATCCGGTTACTTCATAACCCTTTTCTTTAAATGCATAAGCCAGACCCGCTGTTGTTACTCCAGCTATTCCAATAATATGTACCCAGTTGTTCATAGTATAAATTCAAGCTAGTAGCCTAAGTATATCAGGTATAAACATATATTTGAAATTACCAATAATAAACATAGTGCAGAAGAACAAAATCACTTCAAGACTTTAAAGTAAATTTTGGATCGATGTTGAATAAATTAATAATTCAAAAGAGTTAATAATTAATCTAGATAATATATTAATATTATTTGACACTACAACTAGTTGTTGTTACTTTAGGCAAACAATACCACTGATTGTATATGAATTGTCCTTTTTGTCATAACCAACATACCAAGGTTGTTGATAAGCGTGATAGCTGTAATAAGCCTGTAACTAGGCGTAGAAGAGAATGTCTTAAATGCAAGAAACGATTCACTACTTACGAAAGGATCGAGACTCTATCTTTGTATGTTGTTAAAAGAAGCGGCAAGGTTGAAGAATTTGACAGAGATAAGCTTAAAAAGGGAATTCTTACAGCAGTTAAGAAGCGAAGGATAGCTGATGAAACAATTGATGAATTAGTTAGTGAAATAGAATTAAAACTGTTAAACGGTAAAAGTAATTATGTTAAAAGCACCCAGATCGGAGATATGGTTTTAAAAGGGCTACTTAAAATCGATAAGATCGGTTATCTTTTGTTTGCATCAGTATATAAAGATTTTAATAATTTGGCTGATTTTAAATCAGCCTTAACTAATTTAGAAAATTAATAATTATGAGCTCTAAAATCGTCCCCAATTTCAGTAAAAACGCTCTTATCATAGCTTCTAAACGCTATTTAAAAGTCGATAAAAAAGGAGAGCCAGTGGAAACTCCACAGCAGATGTTTGAAAGAATTTCTAAGTTCATGATTAAAGCAGAAACAGATCTCTCGGATAAAAAGAAAGGATATAAAGTTCCTGATGAGAAGAAATTGGCTAAAATTCAAAGCGATTTCTATGAGATACAAGCTAATCTGGAATTCCTATCAGGTATGCCTTTACTTGATCGGGGTAAGGAAGATGTTGTTGCTGCCTGTTATGTTATGCCCATCAAAGATAGTTTGGAATCTATCTATGGGACTCTTGCTCAAACAGTAATTCTTCATAGGAGGGGGGCTGGTGTTGGATATGATTTCAGTGAAGTAAGACCTGAGGGGTCTGTTGTTAAATCAACTGGCAGAGAAGCAAGTGGACCAATTTCTTTCATGAGGCTCTATGACTTTTCATCCGAAGTCATTATGAATCGAGGTGCTGTTCGTCATGCTGGGCATATGGGAATATTAAACATTGGTCATCCTGATATTGAAAAATTCATTACTGCCAAGCATGATTATTCACAACTCACTAATTTTAATATTTCTGTTGCTATTACAGATCAATTCATTAAAGCACTAAAGGAAGATACATTTTTCCCACTGACTCATGATGGAAAGATATACAAGAAGGTAAATCCTAATGAATTATTGGATCTCATTGTTAATAGTATCTATAAAAGTGGAGAACCTGGATTCATATTTATTGATGAGATAAATCGCCACAATCCCACGCTTAATGTCGGTAGAATGACAGCCACAAATCAATGCGGCGAGCAGCCTTTGCTTCCATATGAAGCTTGCAATTTAGGTTCTATCGTACTAAATAAGTTTGTGATCGATACCAAATTGAATGATAAGACTGATCCAGCAAATAAGATAGATTGGAAGAGAATGGAATTTGTGGTGCGAATAGCCACTAGATTTTTAGATAATACAGTTACAATAACCAGGCATTTATTGCCTCAAATCGAACAAATAGTTAAATACGGGAATCGTAAAATTGGCTTAGGTGTAATGGGCTGGGCCGATCTTCTTTATCTTTTAGAGATCCCCTATAACAGTGATGAAGCTTTAGCTTTAGCTGAGAAGATTATGAAATTCATTAGAGAGATTTCACATGATGAATCTCAGAAATTAGGACGCGAGCGAGGTGACTTTGGAAATTTTAAGGGGTCACTTTGGCAAGCTAAAGGATACAAGCATATGCGTAATGCAACTGTTACAACTATAGCTCCCAATGGCACAACTTCTCTCTTAGCTGATTGTAATGGAGGTATTGAGCCTTTCTTTGCTCTAGGTTATAGCAGAAAGAATATGGAAACTATGGGTGATACAGAGCTTGTTTATGTAAATAAATATCTTGAGAAAAAACTAAAGGATGAATGGCTTTACGATAAGCAAACAATGAAGGAAATAGTTGCCAAAGGAACTTTAGCAGGCATAAAACAAATTCCAGCTAGGATTAAAAAAGTATTTGTAACTGCATTTGATATTGATCCTTCCTGGCATATTAAAGCTCAGGCAGCTTTTCAAAAGCATACTGATAATGCAGTAAGTAAAACTATTAATTTCCCTGAATCTGCTACCAAAAACGATATTAAAAAAGCATTCTTTTTAGCAAGCGATCTTAAACTTAAAGGAATGACCATATATCGTGATAAAAGCAGAGATCAGCAAGTATTAAATTTAAATAAATAATTTTTAAAACTATTAGCATGGCAGCAATGAATAATAGAAATGATAATTTAATAGAACTTAAGGATATACCCTCAGAACTGATTGAGCCCAATTTTTCTGGAAATTCCTTGGAGATCATGAAGAAAAGGCATCTGCTTAAAGATGAAAATTCTAATGTGATCGAAACTCCTAAACAGATGTTCTGGAGGGTAGCCTCAACAATAGCTGCCATTGATGCTAAATATGTTAAAGGCGCGCTTCCTAGAAAAACAAAAGCTGTTTTGAAACTTGCTAAGGAATTCTATAACGTCATGGCTGCTAATCGTTTTTTACCAGGCTCCAGAGTACTTTATGAGGCAGGAAATAACATTGACGGGACGGGACAGCTTTCTTCATGTTTTGTCTTGCCTATCGAGGACAGTTTGGAATCGATCTTTCAAGTCATGAAAGAAGCCGCACTTGTTCAGAAGAACAATGGCGGTACTGGTTTTAATTTTTCAGCAATTAGGCCCAAAGGAGATTCAGTAGGTGGTACTCCCAACGTTGCTGCCGGTCCTATTCACTTTATTAAGACTTTCTCCCAGGCATTTGATCAGATACTACAAGGTAAAAAAAGAGGTGGCGGCAATATGGCCATACTTAATGTAAATCATCCGGATATCATTGAATTTATCAATCTTAAAAAACAAGATAAGACAATCAGGAATTTTAATATCAGCGTAGGAATAACAGATGACTTTATGAACAAGGTCAGAAATGATGAAGATTATGATCTAATTAATCCCCGTACTAAAGAAGTTGTTAAAACATTATCGGCTAGAAAGATATTCAATGAAATATGTAAACTAGCCTGGGAATCAGCTGATCCTGGTCTATTTTTCTTAGACACGGCTCAGAAAGCCAATCCTACACCGGAACTTGGAATAATAGAAGCCACTAATCCTTGTGGTGAAGAGCCTTTGCGAGCATATGAATCATGTAATCTGGGCTCTGTAGTATTACCCTCTCATGTTAGGGAGGTGAATAATAAAGTGGAATTGGATTGGGAGCTATTATCTGAATCTATTAGGAAAGGGATCCATCTGCTTGAGAATATGATCGATCTTAGTAGGTTCCCTCTTCAAAAGATCAATGATGAAGTGAGAAGCACTAGGAAATTAGGGTTAGGTGTTATGGGTTTTGGTTCAATGCTTTTTAAATTAGGAATAGCTTATGATAGCGAGGACGCAGTTAAATTGATGGCTAAGATCATGAAGTTTATTGAGGACGAATCAATAAAAGAGTCGATCGAACTTGCCAAGGAGCGTGGTGTATTTCCAGGATTTAAAGGCAGTATCTGGGATAAAAAAGGATTAAAGGTCAGGAATGCTACTATGACCTCAATTGCTCCTACAGGAACGATTAGTTTGGTTGCTGATGTGAGTAGTGGAATTGAGCCGATATTCTCCTTAGTATATAAAAGATCAAGCTTTTATCAGGATGAGGGTAAGGTCAATAAACAAGACCTGCTGTATATTGATAAACAATTCGAACAATTCGCTAAAAAACATGGTTTCTATAGTGATGAAGTGATGCAGAAAATTGCTAAGAATAAAGGGTCGTTAGATGGAATAAAAGGTTTACCTGAACAAGCATATAAAATATTCGTAACAACTCATCAGATCGACCCAGTATGGCATGTAAAAATGCAAGCTGCTGCTCAAAAAAGCGTTGACGCTGCTGTAAGTAAGACCATTAATCTATCTCAAAACAGTGAGATCAGTGATGTTTACAGTGCCTATATTCAAGCTTGGGAAAACGGATGCAAGGGCATCACTATTTATCGAGATGGTTCTAAAACTGATCAAGTATTAAAAAATATCGAATCCAAACCTGAAAAAAATGACGAAAATATGGTAATCAAACATGAATTGACTCCTAATGCTCTGGAAGTGTTAGCTAAAAGAGCTTTGAATAAATCTGATAATGGTAAAGTTGTGGAAACGCCTGAAGAACTATGGCGTAGAATTGCAGCATATATTGCCAGTGCTGAAAAAGCTGAAGAAAGAGAGAAATATTCCGAGATCTTTTTTCAAGCAATGAACAACGGCCAATTTTATTGCGGTGGTACTTTGATCTGGGCGGGTATGGGTAAGGATACTATACTTTCAAAATGTCTAGTGCTTCCCATTAATGATTCTATTGATTCCATATTCCAAAGTCTAAATTGGAATATTCAATGTCTAAGAAGAGGTGTGGGTACTGGTTTTAATTTCAGTAAAATCAGGTCTTCTTTTTCTAAAGTGAGCACAACAGGAGAATTTGCCGCAGGTCCTGTAGAGTATCTAAAAATGTATAATCGGGCTCAGGATACTATTAGAGGAAGAGGTGGGAGAGGATTAGGATCTATGGCAATTTTAAATGCTGATCACCCAAATATTGAAGAATTCATTAATTCTAAAGATGATCTAACCTCTATAACTCATTACAATATCTCAGTTGGTGCTACTGATAGATTTATGAAAGCTGTCAAAGCCGATAATGATTGGGATCTGATCGACCCTCATGATGGGCATGTCTACAAGACGGTAAAAGCAAGAGAATTATTTGAGAAGATAGCAAAACATGCCTGGACCAGTGGTGATCCTGGGATGTATTTTCTGGATACTGCTGAGAAAGGAAACACTACACCTGCTCTTGGCACAATGGATGCCACAAATCCTTGCGGTGAACAGCCATTGATTCCCTTTGAGACCTGCAATCTTGGACATATTAATTTAAGTAAATTCGTTAAAGGATTTCCTTTAATTGCAGATCCTGAATTAATGAGCAAGGAAGTAAGCGCGAGATTGAATAGTATTGATTGGGAGGAAATGGCTAAGATTACTAAAGTAGCAGTTCGCTTTCTAGATGATATTATTGAAATAAACCATTACCCTATAAAAGAGATTGAAGATATGACCAAAAGAACTAGAAATGTTGGTGTAGGCATAATGGGATTTGCTGATCTGCTAATTAAATTGGGTATTCGCTATGGAAGCGAGGAGTCGATCATTGTAGCTGAAGAAGTTATGAAATTCATTCAGAAAAAGGCTCACGAAGCTTCTGAAGAGTTGGGTAAGGAAAAAGGTAATTTCCCAGAATTTAAAAAGTCAACTTGGGCAACTCAGGGCAAGAAGTTCATGAGAAATACCAGAGTTACAACTATTGCGCCAACTGGAACAATTTCTATAGTTGCCAATTGTAATCCAGGAATTGAACCTATTTTTGCTTTGGGCTATAGAAGGAAGAACAGTATGGGTGGAGCTGATCAGGAGGTGATCGATCCCTTGATCGAGCAAGTAAGTAAATCTTATGGCTTTTACAATGATAAGTTCTTGCATAATATTTCAGCAGGAAAGCATTTAAATGAATTAGCATCTGATTTTAAAATCCCCACATCTATCGTTGATGTGTTCCAAACTACCCATGAGATAGATCCTGAAGATCACGTTCGGATTCAAGCTGCTTTCCAAAAATATATCGATAGCGCTGTTAGTAAAACGATAAATCTTCCTAATACTGCTACTTGGCAGGATATTGCGAGGATCTATACTCTTGCATATGATCTCAAATGCAAAGGAATTACAATATTTAGAGATGGTAGCAAGGATCCGGCCTTACAGGTAGGTACTGCCAAAGATGTAAAGAAAAAAGAGGAACAAGTTAGCATCGCTATGCCTCGTAACACACTGGAGCCCAGACATAGAGGTGAATTCACAAGTGGTAAGACCTATGAGGTAAAAACCGAGCAGGGAGATCTTTATGTCACCATTAATTCAGATGATAAAGGGATTTTTGAAGTTTTTTTAAATTTAGGCAAAAGTGGAAGTTTTTCAGCTGGATATACTGAAGCACTCGGTAGACTTATCTCCATGTCCCTGCGCTCAGGCATAATGCCCATAATGATAGTTAAACAATTACAAGGCATAAGAACATCTACCCCGACTTTGAACAAAGGTATGATCGTCTACTCAGTACCTGATGCTGTTGCCAAGATCTTAAAAAAACACTTAGAACTAGTAGAACAGCAAATCAAACTATTACCCGAAGGTCCTAAAAATGAGCCTAAGCCTGAGTTAAGTAAAGAACCTGTTATTGTTGAGGAAGTTATGCCTATTGTTGAAGAAGTTAAGGATGAATCTAAGGACAAATATTCAAAGACCAATGAATTTGGAGATTTGTTCGAATGTCCAGAATGTGGAAGTGATCTAGAATATGCAGAGGGTTGTATACTTTGCCGGTCCTGTGGTTATTCAAAATGCGGATAATAAAAAGAGATGAGGCTTTGGTTCTGTTCAAGAATCAGGAGGTTAATTTAGTGACTGGATCATTTGATCTTGTTCATGCTGGTCATATTGACTTTCTTAAACAAGCCAAAGCACACTCTCCACAAATACCCCTATTAGTTATTGTCTTAGACGACATAGCAATTGCTGCAAGAAAAGGAAGTGATCGGCCTATTTATTCATTGCAGGACCGGTTAACAATCCTTAGTGCAATAAGCTATATTGATTATCTATTACCATGGGAAAACTCTTGGGAAGAAATAAGGGATTTTGTCGGGAAGATCAATCTAGTTAATCTGTTTGTCACACCTAAAGATCCTGGATTAGATAATAAAATGGAGATAGCGCGTAATAATGGTTTTAAGCTTGTTGAATTAAAACAGTATAATGAAGTATCAACTACTTCCATAATAGAGCGCATTAAAAAAGATGCAAAGGAATCTAAATGATATCGGAATTGTATTGAATTTAAAGCAGGCTAAAGATGCTAACAAACTTCTATTCATGTTTAGCCCTGAGCGAGGCAAATTAACTCTCAATGTCAAAGGTGCAGGAAAAAGTTTAAGTAAATTGGCGCCCAGTCTAGATGGAGGAAATATCATCCAGATCAGCTACTATAAAGGTAAAAGCGACATCGATCTACTACTGGAAGTTAAGCTTATTGATGATCTTAGCAATCTTAAAAGCTCAATTAGAGGTATCCCCCTCCTTCTATATCTTCTGGAGCTGATAAGTTTATTTATTCAGCCTGAAATGCCTCTGTCTTCCTTTTTTAATGAGACGGTGGATGTTATTCAATTACTTGACTCAAATATTGATTTAATACCCCCTGCCCTTGCCTATTATCAACTCCTTGTTCTTAATAGTTTTGGTTATACACCGCCACTTGATGAATGTGCACTATGTTCCAGAAAATTACTTGCCAATGAAAAAAGGAGGGCAATCACTTCTGAAGGTGTAGGATATATGTGTGAGCAACATATGGATGAGCTTGATAATACTTTTCTCATAAAGGATAATATATTGAAGGTGCAGAAATATTTATTAAAAATAACAGCTCAAGATATTCAAGGGATTGCTTTAGGTAATGATGAATGGAAATTACTATTAAGTATTCAAAATACTTGGCTGCAAAATATTTTAGAAAAGAAAATCATTTCTTTTAATATGTTGAACCTTGATGGATCAAGATAGTATTAAAAAAATAAATTTTTCAATAAGTGGTTGGCCCGGCAGTGGTGCAACTACTCTTGCTTTAATACTAGCTAATGTATTTGAAAGAGAATGTATATATATTGGCAGTATTTATCGCTTTTTAGGCACTAAGATGGGTTTTAGTGATAAAGGTATAAATAGACCTCAATTTGATGAATATATTGAAGAGATTGTCGGTAAAACCATTGATCAATTTTCTGATTTCAAACTTTTAAATGAAAGCAATTTAATTCTAGATAGTGATATTACAGCCTTTAGGATTGGTAAACACCCAAAAGTCTTTTCAATATTTCTATCACCTCCTTTAAATACCAGAAAAGAAAGAATGGCATCAAAACTGGAGATGGAATTTCTAGATGAGAGAGATAAAGTTCTTGAAAAGCAATATAAACAGCTGTGGGGCGTTGAATATTTTAATACTGATACAATCAATCAAAAACATAATCTTGTCTTTGATAACTCAAATATGGGATTAGAATTAGAGCTAAAAGAGGTTTATCGTAATTTGAAAAATTGGGGCCCTTTTACTGATCTTACTTTAAATGATTGGGAAGGGATCGATAAAAAGACTGAAACGATCATTAATGATCTGAATGATAATGGTAAGGATAGCTTAATAAAATCATTAAAGGATAAGAAGTTGTTCCCAGATCCGTTGGCTTTGATTTACGAAATAACATCAATCTTTCCCGAGGAAGTCAGTGCTTTCCCGGATCATTTAAAAAAAATATTCTTACCATAATTTATTATGCAAACAAGATTCCAAAAACTTTTCAATTTTTTTAGCTTAGCTCTTGTAGCGATCTCCCTTCCCTTAACTGTATATATATTAAAGAATGGTAATCTGGATTTTACAATTGAAGCTTTTCTTAGTGATGAGCCCCAAAACGTTGTGATCTCCAATATAAACGGAGAAAGCTTTAAAGTGAGTTGGTATACAGAAAAACCAACTACTGGAATGCTAAGATTATCTGGATCTTTGGAGCCCTACACTGAACCAGAGGATACGAAATATCATGAATTGAATATTGTTAATCTTGATCCAAATTCAAATTACGAATTTCAACTCCTAAGTAATGGCAACCTTTTCACACAGACTTACTCAACTAACACTTATCCTGACACTTTAAATCAGGATAATCATTGGCTAATAGGACAAGTCTTTTCAATGGATGGCTATACTCCCCAAAATGGAGGCCTTGTTTACTTAACTCTTATTCATAATGGGATCAATTCAGCTCAAACAGTTAGTATTATCAATGAGAATGGTGGATACAAAATTAATCTAGCTAATTTAAGGGATAATAATGGCAATTCCTTTAATCATAATACTTACTGTGATGTCTTGGTTAAAGTTTATACAAGCTCTGATTCTGAAGTAATTGAAAAGAGATTTACACTTGATCTGGCTTTGGAAAAACAAATTCCCAATATATATTTAGCTGAGCCTGGACTGGATTTAATACCAGGTGTAGAAGGCAGATAATTGCAAATGAGAACATTGTTAAAAATTGCCCTATTCATTTCCATATCTGTTGCTTTGTACTTCAGTATAAATATCTTTTTCTATAGCTCTAACGCATTAGATCTCTACAATACTTTCATTCCCTCTAAAGAGAACTATGATTATCTGAACTACTCAACAGCAGATATATCAACAGGCCGTGCAGAAAAGAAATTTGATGAATACAATGAATCAACAATAGATCCTAATCAATTCTACTTGCGAATTGATAAAATAAAGCTGTTTAAAAAGATCATTAAAGATGTTGATCCTCGCTATCAAGATGTTTATGTGAAATCCTGGGAGTCTGGTATATCTCATGGTAAATTCACATCGTATCCGGATCAGATCGGAATAACTTATCTTTTCTCTCATGCAGTATCCAATCCTCAAAATGCTTTAAATGAAAATGCCTGGTTCACATATATGGATAGATTGAATATAAATGATGAGGTTATCATTTATTATCAAGGCAAGAAATATACCTATGAAGTTTCTGCTATTAAGGTTGTCTCACCGGAAGCCACAGGTTTTTATACAGGAGCTTCACCTGTATCCATGGTTAGAATGCAATACTGTGGCCCTCCCACTGGCTCTTTAAACTCAAGAACACTGGTAGATGCTATACTCATTGATAGTGTTTCAATCTAAATGGCTAATATTCTTCAGGTAATAAATAACAGTTATAAGCGGATGGCTAAGAATTTTGAGCAGATAAGTCTCATATTCTTTTTTATGGCCATTGGTTTTTTTGCAATTACCTTTGTAAATCAAGGTAGCAGAAAAACTACAGATAATACCTTTCTATGCGCTATGACCCCAGCTGAAGAAGTATTGACACTAGATACTTCTACCTTAAAAACGGTAAGGCAATTAAGTGTTATTAATGTCGAGACAGAACTTTTCCAGACATCATTATCCAAAAATGAAATACCTGCAGTTGAAAATCCCAGATTCAGTGAAGGAGAAGATATTTCAATTTGTACTCCAATTGATGATCCTGTTCTAATAGTTAAATACAATGAAATAGTAAGAGTCTATCCAAGACAAATCCTGGAAAAACATATCGCCGTAAACGATATGTACGGGACTACTCCACTTCTGATTACATACTCTCCTCTTTCAGAACATTATGCAGTCTATTTAAGGGAAGTGAATGGTAAAGAATTAATATTTGGTGTGTCAGGGTTATTGTATAAAAATGTAGACCTTTTATTTGATTCTAAAACTGAATCACTCTGGTCACAATTAGATGGCAATGTTTTAGTGGGATCTCTCATTGGGGCTTACCTAGAGCCTATTACTACAATTGAGATCTCCACTTTATCTAAAGCGTTGATTTCCTACCCTGATGCTCAATATATGAATTATGATACAGGGTTTAGATTAGATTATGCTTCTAAGCCATTTGAGGAGTATAGGAGTAATAATAAAGTCATCGAAGATGTTGAGTTCTATAGTAATGAATATGAAGCAAAAAAGCTGATTTGGGCCTTTTTAATCAATGAAGTCCCCTTTCATACTGATCTAAAAACAGATGGCTCCTTTGAATTCAATGTCTCCGGTCAAATCTTTACATTAAATAAACTTGGTAATCAAGTTCAATTAATCGATCAAAGTTCAAAATCTTACCCAATCTTCCCAATCTATTGGTTTGTTTGGTATGATAATTATCCTAAAACTATTGATCCATTAAGCAATGAATAAAAAGACCACCCCATTTCTAATTATCGCCCTATTACTATTACCTATATTTTTTAATCAACCCTCAAACATGAGCACAACAGATAATAATACAGACAATACTATTGCAACTGATACAACAGTAATAATGGAAACCAGCATGGGCAAGATTGAATTGCAGATCTATACAAGCACTATGCCTCTAACAGGTGGAAATTTTGTTAAGTTAGTTAAACAAGGCTTCTATGATGGTGTTATTTTCCATAGAGTTATTCCTGGATTCATGATACAAGGAGGAGATCCTACTGGGACAGGCATGGGAGGTCCGGGATATAAGATTGCTGATGAGTTCACAAAAAGCAATAAAAACTTAAAAGGAACCATTTCCATGGCCAATGCTGGGCCTAATACAGGAGGCAGTCAATTCTTCATAAATGTTGAAGATAATAATTTCCTTGATACAAAGCACCCTGTGTTTGGTAAAGTTACTAAAGGCTATGAAATAGTAGAGGCAATTGCCAATGTTGAAAGGGATGAAAATGATAGACCCTTAGAGGACGTATCAATGATCAAAGTATATATCCCTTGATCATTTTGTAATAGTAACAATTTCTTGTTGAGGCAGGATAAGTTTTCTTGGGGTTGTTAAAATTAGTGTTAAGGAAACAATGATTGCAATTATTCCTAAAACTCCGAAACTCATTCCATATCCGAAAAATTGTCCTAAAAACCCAGCAAATACAGGTCCAATTAGATATGCTATTGAATAGCTCATTTTCTTGATCCCAACTAGATGCTCCATATTTTTACCAAGTCTTTGTAAGAGATTAGAGTAAGCAGCATCATTTAAAGGACCTGCCAAAGCTAGGAATAGACTCGAGATTATTATCAAGAGAATCGAGCCTATACTATTATGATCAATAAAAAAGAATATGCTCATAACTAATCCTGCTATAAAAAGCATTAATTGCGATATCTTTTTTTTGTATTTTTTCAAATTGATCTTAGCAATAATTAATCCCCCAAAGATAAAAGGAATTGAATAGATCACTATTGGCACAAAAGTAAGATCTTCTCTTTGAAATAGATCTTCTGCAAAAAGGGCTCCTATTGTCCAATAAAATGAATCGATCATCCCAATTACTATTGAGAATACAAACAGAGGTAAAACTTTGGGTATCAAAAGTTCCCAGATCTTTAATTCTTTCATCAGATCAATTGTTTGTTTTAACTTACTTTTATGAACTTCTTCTTCAGCCTTAGGAGAGATAAGGCCCAGAAATACAATGCCAATTAAAGCCATAAGTTCAAATCCCAGTAAGAACACGAAGAAATCATTGGCGATAAAACTGGCGAGTATGGGCCCAATAATACTAGTAATATTGTAAACAACAGAGATTAAGCCCCAATCGTAACTAAAATTATTGCCCTTTTCAGATACTGCTAAAAAGTTATTTACTGCAAAAGCGCAGAATTCATAATAGAGGCTCCAAAGTAGTCCTGAGAGTATAAGCAGGTAAACATCTGAAGTATTTAATGAGTGGTAAAGTGTGGTGTTTAAGAGAATTGCAATTAGGATCCCAATAACAAACTGTTGTTTCCAATTTGACGCTTTTAGGATTTGGGGGAAAATAAAATCACATAATATGGAGATAATAGTGGTTCCGGATATTATTGCTCCAATAAGAAGTGCACTATTGACTATCCTTTCTGAAACCAAAGGGAATAATAATGAGATCATATTCTCATTCATATAGAAAAAGAAAAGAGGGATCAGAAAGGATAGGATCCTGTATTTAGCTGGTGAACCTGAAAATTTGAATCTATTAAATATCATAGTAAATGAACTATGTCCTATTATGGAATATTTCCAAGACGAAGTGAAGAGTATCAACTGGTGAGTCGGGCGGGACTCGAACCCGCAACCACCGGCTTAAAAGGCCGCTGCTCTACCATTGAGCTACCGACCCAGTGATATACGGTGCAATTATATCTATTTCCAATGGATTTGGGTAGTCTTTAACAGTTTTTTTCTATTATTTCCTTTACTGGTTTGAATGATGCTCTATGTAACCTACAGGGTCCATACCTAAGTAATGATTCATAATGAGCCTTTGTCCCATAGCCCTTGTTTATATCAAATTTATATTGAGGGAACTCTTTAGCTATTTCAGCCATTAATCTGTCTCTATAGACCTTAGCAACAATTGAAGCACAAGAAATTGAATAATGAAGTCTATCTCCTTTGATTAAACTCCTATATTGCACATCTAAATCGAGTTTATAGTTACCGTCTATTAAAAAAATTGAGCTAATTGGATCAAACTTGGAAATTAATTGCTGAATTCCAATATATATAGCAGTAGACAACCCTTCTTTATCTATTGAGTCATTATCAATAAAAACGTATTCATATCTTGAGGTCGGGAGTTTTGATAATAAACCCTCTCTTTTTGAGGCACTTAGTAATTTAGAATCTTTTATATTTGTGTTAACACTATCTTGAAGATCATATGAATAAGCAGCAAAAGCAATTGGGCCTGCCCAGGAACCTCGTCCAGCCTCATCGATACCAATGATTCTTTTGAAACCTGATTCTAATAAGGAATTTTCTAGCTTTGTAGTGGGATTATTCTGTTGCCTCTTGTTCTGCATCTACAACTTCTTCAACCTTAGTCTCAGTTGCAGGTACAAAAACACCTTCTTTTACCTTTAAGGCCTTTTTACCAATTCTATTTCTCATATAATAGAGCTTGCTTTTTCTAACATTACCTCTTTTGATAACTTTGACCTTACTGATATTGGGGGTATTTAAGGGTATGATTTTTTCAACTCCTACACCATTACTAATCTTTCTGATTGTAAATGTTTTTCTGATGCCGCTGCCTTTTATTGCAATCACTAAACCTTTAAAAAGCTGAGTTCTTTTCTTATCTCCTTCTCTAACAATGGTGCTGACAGCAATAGTATCTCCAACATTGAATTCTGGAAGATCTTTAATGAATTTCTTTTCGTTTGTTTCAATTTCTTTATAGTTCATGGTTCTATCATAATGAATACTGACTTGATGATTTTACCATCAAATAACTTATTAGACAATTATTATTTATCAATTCTGCTTGTTTCTATCCTAATTTTCTTAATTTCACTACTAATCTGCTTTAAATGAGCCTCAAGGGAATTTAATTTTTGATTAATATTCTGTGGAGCAGAGTCATTACCTATTAAATAATTAATGGATACATTCAACATCTTTGAAATTGATTTCAATTTAGATAGAGGTGGTTCTATTCTGCCAGATTCATATCCGGAAATCGTTTTATCTGATACTCCAATCCTTTCTGCCAATTGGATCTGTGACAGTCTGGAATTTATCCTCGCTGTTTTTAGTCTTTGAGCTAGGGTCATAATTAGGTTAATTCCTCTTTAATAAGGTCGTAATTATAACCTTTTCTTAGAAAATACGAAATAATACGTTGCTTCTCCTTTATGGGAAGATTTGAGATATTTTCTAAATTAAATTTCTTTTTTAATAAAGATCTTAATAATTCCTTTTCGATATCAGAATCATAATATTTATTTAGACTAGCTCTAATGGTGTCAGGATCAATCCCATGATCACTAAGTTCTTTATTAAGTTCCATTGAGCTTTTAGGTCGAAAACTATTCCTATTATCGATCCACCATTTACAAAAGGCATCATCATCTAAATACCCTTTTTCAATGAGATAAGATATTATCTTAGTTTCGAAATCAGGTAACAGTTGATCTTTATATTTATTCCTAATATATGTTTTTATTTCATAAATACTTCTGGGACGTCTGGAAATTAGTTCTATAGAAGCAGAGATGATATCACCTTGTAAATCATCCTCAATTAACTCAAGTAAATGAACTTTGTCAATTTCTTTGCCTTGAAAAAGTAAATATTTAGCTAGCGTTGATTCACTAATTCTATATGAGGTATTATCGCTTAGGATCAATTTAACTTTATCCCTACTTTTTATTATCCGTTCAATTACCATACAAGATTATATCATTGCCATCTTCTACTATTAACAATATCAAAGATTAAGGTTATGATTAATAACATGAGAGTGAATGGATTCCCATTAAAACTTCTATTGATTTCAAGTCTTGTAATAGGACTAAGTTTGATTTTATTTTCCTTTCTTTTAATCCCTGAGATTAAGAATAATTTCCAGAAAAACTTTGGTGTTTATGAAAAAATATCATTAAGTAAGGGTTTGATTTCAACTGATAATGAGCAAATATCCTATGAACCTTTCATACAATCAGTCTTGAGTTGTACCTTCCCAGATCCCCAAATTGAAGTTCCTGATGAAGAAGAATTAGACTTGATAATTAATAAACAAGTTAAATTACAAGATAATTACGTTCCAAGTGATTTGGTCCCTTTATCACAATACGGAATTCCTACTGATGGGACAATTATGTTGAGAGAAAAGTCAGCCTTAGCGCTTTCACAAATGCATAAAGAGATATCACAAAAAGGCATTCGGATTAGAATAAATTCTGGATATAGAGACTTTGCTACCCAACAAGATGCCTATAATTATTGGGTGAGAGCAGTGGGAAAAGTTAAAGGTGAGACCTTTGCTGCTCCAGTTGGTGGAAGTGAGCATCATCTGGGAACAACGATTGACATTGTTAGTAGTGAGAATAATTACAAATTGCTTCCAACCTATACTTCAACCAAGCTGTATAATTATTTAATAACAAATGCTCATTTATACGGATTTACCATGTCCTATCCCAAGGGGAAAGAATCCATTACTGGCTACAATTTTGAGCCCTGGCATTATAGATATGTGGGTACACCATTAGCTACTTATCTTTATGAGCATAATTTAACACTCACTGAATATATGTACCAGCTTAATAACTATTGCCTATTAAGCTATTAAAGTAATACAATTAGCATCATCTACAAAACAATATGGTAATTGGTATAGATATAACTTTTCTAAAGGATCAATACTCACGAAGGGGTATTGGGACCTATGGAAAATGTTTGATTTCCAAACTACTAGAGGACAAATCAAATTCATATGTTCTTTTTGGTTTTGATGACTTTAATTCAAATTTAAAACTTTTAGAGGTTAAAAAGGATACTAATATTACTTTTGTTAGTTTAGGTAAAGCTAGACCGTCAAATCCCCTAAACCCCTTCTTCTTTAATCTTTTCTATAAACCTAAAATATTAAAAGCCAATCTTGATATCTATTTCGCACCACACTTTGAAAGAGGTCTTCCCATCGGAAAAGTAAAAACTGCAGTAATGATGCATGATGTGATACCTCTTGTTAGTGGTAAATACTCTGCCAGATCAGGTATATTAAATTTTCTTAAAGGACGATTCTATAAAAGAAATTTAAAACAAGCTCAAAAAGCTGATATTGTTTTTACTAACTCAGACTTTTCAAAGAGGGAACTAATTAATAAAGGAGGATTTGATGAATCTAAAGTCCATCGAGTTTATTTAGGTATAAAAGATTCATTCAGACATGAGAATATTGATCAGGATACCAGAGAGATCAGGAGGATCCTCTTACTATATAAAGTATCCAAGCCCTATATCTTAAATTATGGCGGTTTGGAATCCAATAAGAATGTTCCTGCAATTCTACATGCCTATAAGAATATTATTAAAAGATTTCCTGATCTGAAATTAGTTATTGTAGGCAAGGATTTTAAGATCGGTTGGGATAACAAAGTAAAACCATTAACTCCTCAAGCAAGAGAACTGTTAGCTTTATCTGAAGATTTGAAATTAAAACACTCTTTAATATTTACCGGGGAGGTTGATGATATACATTTACCAATAATTCTTAATAATGCTGAAGCCTTGATTCATTTATCTGAATATGAAGGATTTGGGTTTGCGGTTCTAGAAGGCATGGCAGCAAAAATACCCGTGATTGCCTCTCGTAGAAGTTGCTATCCTGAAATCCTTCAAGAAGCTGCCTATTTTGTTGATCCGAAAAATACTGAAAAAATAAGTGAGGCGATGTTACAAGTATTAGAAGATGAGAAACTTAGGAAAGATCTAATTAAAAAAGCTACTCAAGTTGCTGATTCATACTCTTGGACAAAATGTGCTCAAGAAACTCTCAAGCTACTTAATCAGACAATTAATAACATCCCTAAGCACGATATCTCTTATTTAATTACAAATTTTCATCCCATAAAAGGAGGAGCAGAACAGAATGCTTTAATGCTGGCTTTGAAAGAAGCTGAAGCAGGAAATAATGTGAAGATCTTTACATCGAATTCTAATAATAAGGAATTATCTTCTAAAGAGATTTACAATGGATTAGAAATTAATAGATTCAATAAGATTAATAAGTCCTATTACCTTGGTTTCTATCCCAGTCTTTTCTGGCCTTTTATAAAACATAAGGCTGATATTATTCATGTACATGGATTCGGTTTTCTATGGCATGATTTTCTATTAATAATAAAAAAAATCATCAATCCCCGTCTTAAGATTGTCAATACTCCCCATGGGCCTTTTATGGCCCACGGTCAGTATTCTTTAGCTAAGAAAATCCTAAAATCAGTATTTACTTTTATTCAAAGAATTTATCTAAACTCACTTTATTCCAAAGTCATTGCTGTAAATCCATCTCAAGCAAATTGGATCCATAAAGAATATGGGATCTCCAAAGATAAGATAGTATTGGTTCCTAATGCTATTGCTGATGATTACGATAAGTTTACTGAAGACAAAGATCTAATTGAACAAATTAAACCTGAGAGGAAATTCATAATTTCTTTTATTGGAAGGTATGAGAAGTATAAAGGGCTCCAGGATCTAATTAAATGCGCTATAGAATTAAAAGCTAAATATAAAAACCTTCATCTTATAGCTATGGGGAATGAGGGGAATTATCTTGAGGAAATACGAAATTTAATTAGTGATGCCAAGGCTGATAAATATATCACTGTATTAATTTCTCCGTCAGACAATGCGATTAAAACTGTATTAAACTTATCTAACATCTATGTGCTTCCTAGTTCCTGGGAGGCTTTTGGAATTAGCATTGTGGAAGCAATGAAACTAAACAATGCAATTGTTTCCACGAGAACTGAGGGAGGAGAATATTTAATTAAGGATGAAGAAAATGGTTATTTATATGATTTTCAAGATACAGTAGATCTATGTTCCAGACTCGATACATTAATTTCAGATAAACAATTATTAAAGCAGATGAAATTTAATAATCAGAAGAAGGCACTCGAATTCTCCATTACAAGTGTATATGATACATATAGAGGAATATTACGTGATCTTTTGAAATGAAGCCACAAAAAAGTAAAATTGATCTAATTCTGGAAAGAGTACCACCCATTATTTCCTGGACTTTAATAACCATGCCCTTTTGGGGAGGTTTTCTATTTCCTGAATTCACTGCAAATATCGTTATCTTTTTTAATGTCTACTTCCTTTATAAATCAATCTCATTAACTCTATTTATCTTTCTTAGTTATTTACAACTTAGAAGCAATGATTCAATTAATAGGCTTAGACGACTTGAAGAACTTGATGATCCTCAAAAAGCATTTGATCTACTTGAAGTTAGATATAATGATGTTAAGAGTAGTAAATATTCAGAGCAATTAATTAAAAAGAGCAGATACTACCCCGATTCTTTTGAAAAGATCTGGCATAGAATTCTTTTCCTATTTGCTAAAAGGAAATCTCTAGGGTTTATTAAATCAGAGCAAAATAGACTCAGTGAAGTAATGAATAATCCTCCAAGTATAGATTGGAAGGAGTTAAGACATATCGTTATCATCCCCCATTGGAAGGAGCCATTAACTGTACTTGAAGATACAATCAAAAGATTAAAAAATCTTAATTATCCTACTCATAAGATATCAGTTGTATTAGCTGCTGAAGCTAGAGATCCCGAAGGAATTGAAAAATCACATTTGTTAAAGCAGAAATATTCTGAATATTTTGAGCATATTTGGATAACAGAACATGAGATGCAAGAAGGGGACCTGATAGGTAAATCTTCTAATATGGCTTTTGCCAGCAAAGAGCTTAATAGATTAATTAACGAATTAAATTGGGATCCAAAATTAGTTACTATAACAAGCTGTGATGCTGACTCCCAATTACCCTCCGACTATTTTGCCAATTTAACTTATTACTACATTTTTGACCAAGATAGTATTTATAAATTTTATACTGGAGCTGTTCAACTATATGCCAATATCTGGAGATTGCCTTTCTTTGCTAGGGTAAAAAATTCAATGTCCACTATATATAATGTCGGGAGGTTAATAAGAACTGATAAGCTTGTTCCATTTTCAACATACACTACTTCCTTCTGGTTAATAAAAGAGATTGGATTCTGGTCTCCTGATATTGTGCCTGAAGATTTCCATACCTTCTGTAAGGCTTTATTTAAATTTCCAGCCAAGGTAGCTACAGTCCCTCTATTTCAAAAGATAATGTCCGATGCTGCCGAAGGGGAGGGTTCAATTGACACAATCAAGAATAACTATTTCCAGGAGAGAAGATGGTCTTGGGGTATTTCGGATGATGGTTGGATCATTAAAAACATGATCAAATCAGTACTAACTGGTAAGGCTACATTACGATCATTGTATATTAGTGGGCATATTGTATTTGATCATATTTCTGGAGTGGGATTGGCTCTCTTAGTATCTTTAGGAGGTAATATACCGCTTTTAATTAATCCTAGATTTGCTAATACCGTTGTTGGCTTCAATTTGCCAATCGTTTCCTCCTTTATTATTCAAATTACTCTTTTATTCTTTGTCTTGATGATAATAGTTGACTCTTTAATGAAACCCACTATCCCAGGGAAAATGACATTTAAAAGAAGAATCCTATTATTGCTTGAATGGATTGTGCAGCCAATTACTAGTATCTTTATGGTTACGATACCTGGATTTGAAGCTCATACAAGATTGTTATTCGGTAAATATTTAGAATATTATCTCACTAAGAAAAAAGACTAGTTATTGCCTCTAAGTTCTTCCAAATGATATAATCACTACATAGTTTTCAAGTAATTGTAATGGCTGGAAGTAATCAACAACCTGGTATAAGGGAACAAGTGAGGAACCACATACCTCCTGTTATGTTAACTTTTATTGGAGGAGCTGGTGCTTCTGCTGGTATAGATCATTTCGTTAATGAAGCTGCTGTTAATTTCAAAGATGCAGCCATAGTTGGGGGTGAGGCTGCTTTAATATATGTAGCTGGTAGAATTCTATCTGCTACAAATTTCTTTAATAGATTTCCTATTGCTACAAAAGTAGGTGGAGTATCGGGCCTTTTAACAGCTGGTGTTTCTACTGCAGCAGGATTAGAAAATCCATTGATT